>NZ_JASGDD010000194.1:0-35724 GCF_047607365.1 Nocardioides sp.
CTATGAGGAGGTCTCTGATGGTCTGGAGCAGGCGATCGAGGCGATTCCGGCGATGGCGACGTCGTTGCGTCAGATGAAGACGGCGTTCGAGGACCTGGACTCCAGCCTCGCCACCTCCTGAGACCGACCCATCGCATGCGCGGGGCCGACACGCCAGGCGGCGGTCGGCCCCGCAGGACACTGAGAGCACCACACTGAGAGGAACGCGGACGTGAGCTCCAAGAGCTACTGGTACGACGTGGCGAGTGGACAGGTCCTCACCGCCGACACCCGCGAGGGCGAGGCGTGGCTCGGGCCCTTCGGCACGCCCGAGGAGGCCGAGGAGGCCCCGGCGACCTTCATCGCGATGGCCAACGCCTGGCTCAGCAGCGAGGAGGGCGAGCGCTACCTCGCGATGGCTCGGGACGAGGCCGGCGACCTCGGCCTCGACGGGCTGGCCTAGAGCGTCGTACGACTCGGGGAACGGAGGACTCTCGACATGGCGGTGATGCTGCCGGACAACCTGATCTGGATCCTGGACAAGCTCGGGCTGGAGTGGCCCGACATCAACGAGGACGAGGTCTTCAAGGCCGCGGACCTCACCCGCACCTTCCGGGACGACCTGGAGGCGCTGATCCAGCTGGCCGACTCCAGGATCGTCACCGACGTCGCGGCGGGGATGCGCAGCCGAGGCGGAGAGGCCTACATCGCGGCCTGGAACACCAACCGCTCCCAGCACCTGCAGAAGCTCCTCGACGCGCTCGACCCGATCGCGCTGGGCATCGACGGCGCGGGGGCCGTCGTGATCGCGCTCAAGGTGAAGTTCGCGGTCCAGCTGACCCTGACGCTCGCCACCCTCGTGCCGCTGCTCGCCCTCGGTCCCTTCGGCGCGGCCGCCGCGGCCGCCCGCATGATCGCGACCAAGGTCGCCACCGGCATCCTCGTCGACCTGGCCGTGTCCGAGCTCATCGACGCCGTCGACGGACCGGTGCTCGAGGTGCTCAACGACGTCGTCCCCGGGGTGATGCAGATGATCCTCGACGCGCCGATCGTCGAGGACACCGGCGCCGACGTCGGCGAGATCCTCTTCGACCTCGAGGTGCTCGAGCAGGCCGAGGCCGACATGAACCAGCACGCCGGCGACGCCGAGACACTGGTCCAGCAGTTCATGGCCGACATCGCCGGCCTGCACATCACCGAGTGATCCGAGGAGCGATCAGATGAGTGTCGGGAAGCTGAAGGTCCTCTTCAAGGACATCGAGTTCTCCTTCAAGTTCGCGCAGACCCACCTCAACATGGGGATGCCCTCGCTGATGCGCTCGCACGCCCACCGCCACCGCAGCGACATCGATCTGATCCGCCAGACCGACACCGACGCCGGCCGCCTGGCGCGCTTCCGCGACAGCATCCGCAACAACCACACCGACGCCCATGACTCCGGCACCGACGACTACACCCACATGGTCGACATCATCATGCGGCGCAGCGGCGTCCTCGACGCGTACGCCGGCCCGCGCGACGTCGCCGACTGGCTCAAGCTCAAGGACCTCAAGGGACAGTTCAGGTCGCTGATGGACTCCCAGGGGATCCTCGGCGAGCACGGCGCCCTCAAGCACGCCTCCGAGCTGTGGAACAACCCGGGCTTCGTCGCCTCGCGATCGGTCGCCAAGACGGCGTACAAGTCGGCGGTGAGCGAGCTGCAGGAGTCCCTCGCCAACGGCGTCACCGCCGACATCGGCGACGCCCTGGTCTCGACGATCGTCGAGGAGTACAACAGCGCCAGCGCCGAGGTGGGCGGACCGCAGATGACGGTCGCGGACCTCAAGAAGGATCTCGGCGACATCGGGGACGGCGTGGGCAGCGGGCCCAGCCTGACCGTCGGCGCCGACGGGTGGAACTGACCGGATGGCACGCTTCCGCGTCCCACGCTGGCCAGGGTCGTCCGACGCTGCGCGAGCCATCGCCGAGTCCCGCGGGCTCCGCTTCGCGGCGTCGGTCGACCCGGCCGAGGAGGCGCTGCCGAGCCTCGTCCTGACCGGCACACGCAAGGACGTGGCCGCCACGGAGGGCGAGCCGCGGGTCGAGCTCGGCAACCACGGCACCCGTCTCTCGCTGCAGAGCGACGACTTCGTCCCCTCACGTCAGGGCTACGTCGCCGTACGCCACGGCCTGGCGCTGCCGCACCTGCTGGTCGGGTACTCCGGCACCGTCGGCGCGATGACGCCGCTCAACGTCGCGAACACGGCGCTGACCCTGCTGTCCTCCTTCGACGAGAACCGCGCTGGCGTCGAGGGGTCGGGCCTGTGGCGCTTCCAGCAGCGAGCGGAGGAGATCGCGCTTCCGCCCGACGCGGGCTTCCGCGCGTACGCCGAGGCAGGCGACGTCCCGGCCGCCCGGGCCCTGCTCGGCGGGCCGGCCGGATCCACGGTCGCGACCCTGGCCGGATCCTTCGCGCTCGAGGTCGACGACGGCTGGACCATGGCCTACAGCTTCTTCGGCGATCTCGTCACCGACGACGCGGAGGTCTGGGACTGGGCCCTCTCGGTCGCCTCGCGGGTGGTCGACCTGGCGCGGCTCTGGGGCGCGGGCCCCGCCTTCGGAGAGGATCTGCCGTTCTACACCGAGCAGACCATCGCCCGGCCCTCGAAGCTCGACGGCTCCTTGCGCTTCCTGCGGGGATCGGTGTGAGCGCGACCCGGGACGACGCCCTGTGAAGCTGACTCCGTGGCGCAGCGGCCGCGGGCGTGCCGGCGTGCCGGCGGTGTTCGTCGTGCTCGGACTGGTGCTGGCCGCCTGCGGCGGGCCGAGCCTGCCGGCGAGCGTGACCACGGGGACGAAGGTCGCCGTCGCCTGGCCGGGCGTGCTCACCAGCCTCAATGCCGCGACCGCGGCCGGCGCGACCGCGGGTGACCGCGACGTCGCGGCCATGACCCGCAGCCACTTCGCCGAGGTGGTCGAGGGGAAGGTGGTGCCCGACACCAGCTTCGGCAAGGTCACCATCGTGCGGAAGCAGCCCTTCACCGTGCGCTACGACCTCGCCAAGCCGGTCTGGTCCGACGGCATCGCCGTGGACGCCGCCGATCTGCTGCTCGCGTGGGCCGCCGGCTCGGACACCGCCGCCGGCTTCGAGCCCGCGAGCGCCGACCTCGCCAAGAGCGACCACCTCGTCGCGTTCGAGGAGTCGAAGCGGGCGATCGAGGTCTCGTTCAGCGAGCCCGAGCCCGACTGGAACACCGCCCTCGACGTCGCCGTGCCCGCCCACGTCGTCGGCCGGCTCGCCTTCGGGCTCGACGACCCGATGGAGGCCAAGAAGGCCGTCACCGACGCCATCCGCGACGGCGACGAGGCGGCGCTGGCGAAGATCGCGAAGGCCTGGAACGGCGGCTTCTCCGTCGACGCCGGCACCACGCCCGCGGGGAGCAGGCTGCTCTCCAGCGGTCCCTACCGCATCGAGAAGGTCTCCGGAGCCGACGGCGCCCAGCGCGTCGACCTCATCGCCAACGGCGCGTATGCCGGCGCGCAGAAGCCCACGATCGCCCGCGTCTCCCTCCGCCAGACCGCCGACGACCAACGGCTGGCCGTCCTCGGCACGAGCGCCGACGTCGTCGAGCTGACGCCCACGATCGAGAACTGGCAGGCCGTCCACGACCTCGAGCGCCGCGACTACCAGGTCGGCATGGGCAACGACGGCACGATGTGGGTCCTCGCCCTGCGCACCGACCACGGCCTGTTCACCCGCCCCAAGGCGAGCGCCGCGTTCCTCAGGTCGGTCCCGCGCGGGGACCTGATCTCGGCCGGGGCCGGCGGGTGGGACGACGCCTACACCGGCTCGGACGCCCTCGTCTACGCGACCGGCAGCGCCGGCTACGACGAGGCGCTCGAGGACTCGGGCTTCCAGGAGAAGCTGGGCAAGGCGGGCAACGGCACCGACGACCTCACCGCCGCCGGGCTGCAGCCCGGCACCAAGGTGTGCGTCGCCTACGACTCCTCCAGCGAGTTCGCCCGTGGCGCCTTCGGGGCGATGGTCTCGGGCATGTCCGAGGCGGGCTGGGTGGTCACGGACTGCGGCAAGGCCGGCCTCGCCGAGCCTGCGGACGCACCCAAGGCCGACGCGGCCCTGGTCCGCGTCGCGGTGCCCCAGGATCCTGCGGGTCTGGCCGCCCTGTGGCGCAGCGACGCCGAGCACTCGCTGACCGGCGTCTCCGACAACGAGCGCGACGCCCTGCTCGACCAGCTCGCCCTGACCACCGACCCCTACGACGCCCGCGACCTCCGGGGACAGATCGAGCGGACCATCGTCGACGACGCCGTCGCGCTCCCGATCGCGATGAACCCGGTCGTCACCGTCACCAGCCCCCGCATCAGCGGCGTGAAGGTCCGGCCAGGGCCGGTCGCGCCGGTGACGGCGTACGTCGCGGAGTGGGGGCTGTCCTGACTCGGCCGGCGGCGGCCAGGGCTGACAGAATGGCCCCATGACCTCTGTGGTGATCGTCGGTGGCGGCCCGGGCGGCTACGAGGCGGCTCTGGTCGGGCGTCAGCTCGGCGCGGACGTGACGCTGATCGACTCCGACGGGATCGGTGGGTCGGCGGTCATCACCGACTGCGTGCCGAGCAAGACCCTCATCGCCGCCGCCGAGCTGATGACCGAGGTCGGCCGTGCCAACGAGCTCGGCCTGATGCTGCGCGACGGCGTCCGGCCCGAGGGACTGATCTCTCCCGACCTCACGGCCATCAACCAGCGGGTCAAGGGGCTCGCGATGGAGCAGTCGGCCGACATCGAGGAGCGTCTGGTCCGCCATGGCGTCGACGTGGTCAAGGGATTCGGTCGCCTCGACGGCTCCGGCGCCGTCGTCGCGACGACCCCCGACGGCGGCGAGCGCCGCTTCGAGGCCGACTCGATCCTCGTCGCGACGGGAGCCACGCCGCGCACGCTCCCGAGCGCCATGCCCGACGGCGAGCGGATCCTCACCTGGGAGCAGGTCTACGACCTCGCCGAGACACCCACCCACCTCATCGTCGTCGGCTCCGGCGTCACCGGCCTGGAGTTCGCCAGCGCCTACCTCGCGCTCGGCATCCCCGTCACGCTGGTCTCCAGCCGCGACCGCGTGCTTCCGGGCGAGGACGCCGACGCCGCCGCCGTGCTCGAGGAGGTCGTCACCCGCAAGGGCATGACCGTCCTCGGCCGCTCCCGGATGGCGTCCGTGACCCGCGACGGCGACACCGTGACGGTCACGCTCGAGGGCGGCCAGAGCGTCACGGGCAGTCACTGCATCCTCGCGCTCGGCTCGATCCCGAACACCGCCGGCATCGGCCTGGAGACGGCCGGCGTCGAGACGGACAAGGGCGGCTTCGTCACCGTCGACCGCGTCTCGCGCACCAACGTCCGGGGCGTGTACGCCGCCGGCGACTGCACCGGCGTCTTCATGCTCGCCTCGGTGGCCGCGATGCAGGGCCGGATCGCGATGTGGCACCTCCTGGGCGACGCGGTCAGCCCTCTCGACGTCTGGAAGGTGTCGAGCAACGTCTTCACCTCGCCGGAGATCGCCACCGTCGGCACGACGCAGCAGCAGATCGACGACGGCACCTACCAGGCCGAGATCGTCATGCTCCCGCTCGCGACCAACCCGCGGGCGAAGATGAAGGGGCTCCACGACGGCTTCGTGAAGCTCCTGGTCAGCCCCGGATCCGGCCGGGTCGTCGGGGGAGTGGTCGTCGGCCCCAACGCCAGCGAGCTGATCCACCCGGTGTCGGTGGCGATCACCGCACGGATGACCGCGGACGAGCTCGCCCAGGCCTTCACCGTTTATCCCTCGCTGAGCGGCTCGGTCGCCGAGGTCGCGCGACGGCTGCACCACTTCGACCGCTAGTGGTCGTCGCTAGGGCACGGCTCTCTCCTCGGGCGGCGCCCCCAGGGCCGACTCCGCTCGCGAGCCCCGAGCTCGTGACATGCAAGTCGACACGCCGCTAGACTCCCACGAGTTTTCACGCTTCTCATCTATGTCAGCAGTCTCAGGAGTCACAGATGCCCCGGCTGTCCCGTGCGACCCCCGCGAGCCACGCGCTCGCGACCGCCCTGCTGCTGCTCGCGGCCGTGCTCCTGCTCGGGCCGGCCGACGCCGCGACCAAGGCGGCGGGCGTCAAGCTGGCGGTGCCGAGCGGGTCGACGCTGACCCTGTCCGGACACGGCTACGGGCACGGCCGCGGCATGTCGCAGTACGGCGCCGAGGGGGCCGCGCGGCAGGGGCTCGATGCCGCCCAGATCCTCTCGTTCTACTACCCCGGCACGACGCTGACCTCGCAGACCGGATCGATCAGCGTGCTCATCGGCGCCGACACCACGCCCGACACCGTCGTCAAGGCGCGGCGCGGCCTGGTCGTGCGCGCCGCCGACGGCTCGGCGAGCTGGGACGTCTCCGCCAAGCGGCCCTCGGCCACCGCCTGGCGGCTCAACCCGCTGAGCGCGACCAAGACCGCCATCGCCTCGCGGGTCGGCTCGGGGAAGTGGAAGCGCCTCACCACGTCGGCGTCGACCCTGGAGTTCTACGCCGGCGGCGACCCGATCGCGCTGATGCTGCCCCAGGGGCGCGGCAGCGTCGCCTACCGTGGAACGCTGCGCAACGCGCCGTACTCCGGCAGGGACCACGACACCGTGAACGTCCTGTCGCTCGAGAGCTACCTGCGGGGCGTCGTCGCGAGTGAGATGCCGTCGAGCTGGAGTGCCGCCGCGCTCCAGGCGCAGTCGGTCGCCGCACGCACCTACGCCGCCTACAGCCGCGCGCACGTCGCGAAGGGCCGGCAGTTCCAGATCTGCGACTCGACCTCCTGCCAGGTCTACAAGGGAGTGGCGGGGGAGACCCGTGCGACCGACGCCGCCATCGCCGCGACGTCCGGCCAGACCCTGACGTACGCCGGCACGCCCGCCTTCACGCAGTTCAGCTCCTCCAGCGGCGGCTGGACCGTCGGCGGCACCGTGGCCTACCAGCAGGCCAAGGCCGACCCGTACGACGCGTGGTCGGGCAACAAGCAGCACAGCTGGTCGGCGACGGTCTCCCCGGCCGCCGTCGCGAAGGCGTGGCCCGCGATCGGCACCCTCACCGGCCTCCAGATCCTCGGCCGGGACGGCAACGGCGACTGGGGTGGCCGGGTCACCTCGGTCCAGCTCACCGGCTCGGCCGGCTCGACGACCGTCACGGGCGACGCCTTCCGCGCCGCCCTCGGGCTGAAGTCGACGTACTTCGAGGTCGGAGTGTCCTGATCCCACTACTGTTGCGGCCATCGGCATTGGTGCGGCGATCGGCGGGAGGCGGGCATGTCAGAGGGTGGTGGCGGAGCGGGGAGCCGGTTCGGTCTGCTCCGAAGTCGCGCCCCGGTCGGTAGTCACGTCACGATCAAGGTCTCTGGCGGCGCTGGACAGGAGTCAATCTCGGGGACCATCGAGGAATTCGGCGACGACTACGTTCTGTTGGTTTCGGAGGTTTCCGAGGACCTCGTTCCCGCCGAGCACGTCGTCGGCTTCAGTCTCGTCCGCCATAGTGGCCCTCGTAGTAGCCGCGCTGGCGAACCGACCGCGGTCGCCGTACTGGTCGAGTCCGCGGCTCCGAGCAGTGCCCCGCTCGCCCCCGCGGCGCACCCTGCCCCGCCTGCCCCACCTGTGCCACTCGCCGAGGTCGGGGCCCCGGTCGTCGATCGACCCGTATGGACGCTGGACCTGCCGCCACTGAGCGCGCCGGACTTCGCTCGTGCCAAGGACGGCCTCGGCGAGGATGAGCGGGCCGCTTTCGTTCATGCTTTCAACGTGTGGAACTACGCCGTCAAGGTCCGGGAGCTGACCCGAGCTGCGGCAGAGATCCGGCCGCTCGTCACTGCAGCGGAGATTGCAGACAACGGAGGGCTGATGGTGTTGGCGGCCGAGATCGCCGCCCAGGTCGGCCGTGCTGACCTCTCGTACGACCTGTTCGTGCGAGCGACGGAGCTCGGTGTGCTACGGGCCCACCTCGGCGCAGCGACGGTGGCATCGCAGCAAGACCGCAGTGTCGACGGACTGTCTCACCTCGCGGCGTACCTCACGACGGAAGAGGGAGCCAGCCGCGCTGACCTCGTCGCGCTCCATGCGGAACTCATGCCGCTGCTCTCGGGCGAGGAAGCGGCAGCGATCGCGACGGGCCCGACACAGGGCACTGAGGGCGACGCCGTCTCCGACGTGGTCGACGGCTCCTCCTCGACCCCGGTTGATGGAACCCGGCTCGTTCCGGAGGCGGCCCTAGTTCGGCTCTCGGGGCGAGTCGACCGGGTGTGGCCACGTGACCGCTACGGGTTCATCGTCGTAACGCGGTCAACGGGACCCGAGTTGGTGTATTTCTCCTTCGACGCGTTGGCCGATGCCAATTTGCGACGCGCCGTTGAGTCGGAGTGGCACGGGCAAGTCACCTTCGTGCAACGTGTCGAGCCATCGCGAAGCGGCGGGACACGACGCGTGGCGGTCGACGTCAGGCCGACAGTGCCGATCATCCTAGCTCCTCGCGTGAGTGCACCACCGTCGTCGGCAGCGAAGCGTCAGCCCGCGCCCAGGTCGTCTCGTCGCGGTGGTCGAGTGACGCCTCTGCAATCGGCGAAGCGTCTCGAACTTGACCGTGACCTCGATGGTGCAGAGCGCCTGTATCGGGAGGCGGTCGCGGCAGGTGGACCGGACGCAGCGACAGCTGTGAAGGAACTGGCCTGGCTACTTAACCGCAAGGAGCAGTGGCGTGAGGCCATCGCACTCCTCGACGAGCACATGGCTGCCTTCGGCCGCGACACACGCCCGGTAGACAATCTGCGCCTGCACATCCTGGCCAAGGGCAAGCAGTACAGCGACATGCGTGTCGTCATCTCAAAGCTGATGAAGACAGCGAATCCCCGCCAGCGCCTCACCCTGCTGAAGCAGGACGTCACCTGCCTGATCGGCTTGTCCGACTTCGACGAGGCTGAGCGAATCCTCGATGAGGGTCTCCGCAGCTTCCCTGGCGAGTCCTCGCTCGTCGCGATGCGTGATCGGCTCGCGGCTCTGGCGGAGGAGCCCGACGCGGTCGATCTGGTGAGCCTGCAGGATCTGAGCACGGGCGTCGACGATTTTGCGCGCTTCTACTTGGAGAACCCCACCATGGCCGGCGCCGACGAGCGCGTTAAGGCGCGTGGTGACTTCATCCCTGCCGACTTCGATGCAGTCAGTTCGTATCTGAATAGCATCACTGGCCGTCGACCGAAGGATCGGGCGCCCGTGATGCTCACGATGGCCCACATGGCGTGGAAGGTGCCACTCGTAGCCGGTGATCAGGACCTCGGCGAGTTGCTACGCCGATATTTCAGTCTCATGGCTGAGGGCGCTTCGGTCTCCGCGGCTGATCAGGACACGGTCCGTACCTTTGCCGCCGAGGCGCTTGCACATTGTCGACCAGAGCAGGTAAGTCGCGAGGTGCCCGTGCTGCTGGCCTCGTATCTTCCGGCGGCCGCCACGGCGCGCGAGGACAAGTGGGCGGCACTCGCGGAGGCATTCGACGAGGCGCCAAGCGCTTGGCATGACTTCCTGGCACACCTGCCCTACTACGAGGCGAGGTGCTCTGAACTCAGAGCCGTCCTCGGGCATCACCTTGTGCGGTTGAGACCGGCCTTGGAAATCGATGCGGTGCAGACGGAGGAGAGGGCTGGCCAGATCCGTGAGATCGAGGTCAATTTCCGCAGTCTCGTCAAGTCGCTCGACGGTGGAGCTGTCGCCACTCCGGCTGAGTTGCAACTCATTCGGGGCTACGTCGAGGACTGTGCCGACGAGGCGCTGTTCCAGTTGGATCGACGCCGCTTTGGCCATCTCGCCCATGCTGTCGACGATGTGATCGCGTTCCTCAGCCAGACGGACTTCGTCGAGCGACGCGCGTCGTACGAGCGAGCTCGTTCGGTGTTGCAGGCATTCGTGGATCAGATCGACGAGAACGCCACTCGGATCGGCGTCGTCGGGCTGCGCTCCTTCGCGGAGCGCCTGCTCGAACGCGTCGAATCAGATCAACTGGCGTACCTGGATTCGGCGGCCGCCCACCTCACAGTGACTGATGCGATGGAGAACGACTACTACCAACTCGAGGCCAACTCCATTCGCGTGCCGCTGCTCGTCGGACTCGCCCCGGGTGATCCGTTCATCGAAGACGTGACTGTCGAGGTCGACACCACCGATGGTCTCGATCTCGGGGAGCCGATGGAACCGATCGCGGTGCTCCACGCGGGCAAGGCGCGTGAGATCCGCTTGAAGGTCGTGCCGACGAAGTCGCAGATCGCGGAGAAGGCATTCACGCTTTCGGGGAAGATCCGCTTCAACGCGTTGGGTAAGGACGAATCGTGGCCGTTCTCGCTGCCGATCCGGCTCGACACGGAGACCGCGTTCCAGACGATCGACAATCCGTTCGAGTCCTACGCGGGGGGTTCCATCGTCTCCGACCCTGCCATGTTCTACGGCAGGCGCGATGTGGTCGAGAGTTTGGTCAAGCAGGTGACTGACGGCCCGCTCGGGCAGTGCTACGTCCTCTATGGCCAGAAAAGGTCGGGCAAGTCCTCGGTGCTCGAGCAGGTGAAGGAGCGTCTCGCGGATGAGGTGATCACAGTGAAGCTCACGATGGGTGAGATCGACACGGCTGACGCCGCCGCCGACTACAGCTTCCTCCGTGTGTGTATCACTGAGCTCCAGGAGGCTCTGCGGGACCGAGGCGAGGACGAATTGGTCGAGTGGCCGGATCTTGGAACCAGGCTCACACTCGACAGCCTGAAGGGGGTACTCCGGAGTGTGCAGCGGGCTTTGGCGGACGGCTCCGGGGCGCCTCGGATCGTGTATCTCATTGATGAGTTCACCTACATCTACGGCTATGTGAAGACCGGGATCGTGGAACGGTCGTTTATGCGCCAGTGGAAGGCGTTGATGGAGAGCCGGCTGGTCAACACGGTCGTCGTAGGACAGGACTCGATGCCACGGTTCATGGCGGCCTTCCCGAATGAGTTCGGGGTCACCAAGTCCGACCGCCTCACCTACCTCAGTCAGAGCGAAGCCCGAGACCTGGCGACTGATCCGATCTTGCTCAACCAAAGCAGCCGCTATCGTGGTCGCTCTATCGAACGTCTGCTGGAATTGACGGGCTGCAGTCCTTGGTTCTTGCAGATCATGTGCAGCAGCTTGGTGAAGCACCTCAACCGGGAGCACGCGCCGCTCGTGACGGAGTCCGATGTCGATGCGATCGCGCGGGCACTGGTCTCGGGAGATCAGCGATTGGGGGAGGAGACGTTCGATCCGCTGATTACCGCGGCCGGTGACACGGAGGACGAGTTTCCGCGAGAGGCCTACCTCGACGTGCTCCGGCAGGTCGCCTGGCAGACGGCCGACAGGCAGGCGGCTCGGCCCAGCAGCATTCTGTTGGAGGCGGGGGTCGAGACCACTCAGCGTGTCCTCGATGACCTGATTCAACGCGACGTCCTGACGCGGACCGCCCAGGGAAACCTTAGGATCAGGGTTGGCCTGTTCGACGTGTGGCTGCGGACGAACCGTCCCATTGTTCCGGCGGAGCGCGGGTAGGTCGTGGCTGCCGTCGAGGACAACCCGTACGTCGCCTTCTCCACCCTCGCTGTCGGCGAGCGGTTCGTGGGTCGCCGTGGTCAGCGGCTCATGCTCCTCCGCACGGTGGCGGCTGGCCGCGCGAGTTGTGCAATCATCGGGCTTCCACGCGTGGGGAAGTCCTCGCTGGCACGGTTCGTCCTCGACCAGGCCATGCATCTGGACAACGTCGTGGCGGTGTGGATTGGGGTCGGGGGGATCGACGACGGACAAAGCATCCTCTCGGCGCTGCTCGACGAGCTGCCTCTCCCGGACGACGGTCCGGACGAGCGCCCGGACGAGACGCGTGCCAACGACGTGCTGAAGCGACGCCTGCAGGACCTCCGGCGAGCAGGCCGTCGAGTCGTGGCTGTCTTCGACGAGTTCGACTCGGTGCGGCAGACCCTCGATCCAGACCTATCCACGAGGCGGCTGCGCGAGCTGGTCAATGACACGGCCAAGTACGCCTTCACAGCCATGTTGGTCTGTCGTCGCGACCTGTCGGTGATCGAGGAGCAGATCCCCGACCTCTCCAACCTCGCCAACGCGTGCCAGCGCCTTCTGCTCAAGGGATTCGACGAGGAGGAGTTCGCCGAACTGGTAGCGCGCGGTTTCCCCGACGGCCTCGACGCCGCCGACCACGCGACTCTGGTCGAGACGACAGGACAATTCCCGATCCTGGCTGAGGAGGCTCTCATGCACGTCTACGACGGTCACCCCGCCTCCGGTGCTGCTAGTCGCCTCGACGGAGCGTGCGGACAGCTCTCCGCCGAATGGCAGCACCTCCTCGACAACGCAGGGGTCTGGGGGGTCCTTCTCGATGTCGCACGGGAGGGGACGTGTGATTACGGGTGGGAGCGCGACCAGCTCCTAAACTACGGCCTGATCGTCCCGGACGGCTCGGGCCGAACCTCGTATCGCATCCGATACGAGTTCCTCGCCGCCCGGCTCGCGGACATCGCAGGCGCCGCACCTCAGCGTTGGAGCACTGATGTCGACTAGGTACGCAACACCCGCGACGCTCACCGGGGGGCTCGTTGTGGGACTGCTGATCGGGCTCCGTGTCAAGGCGGGTGCCGCGGACGACATCGTCTGGGGATCAGTGGGCGAGTGGGTGGGCGGTGCGGGCACCGCGCTTGCTGTCTGGGTGGCAGTCGCCGAGTTGGTGGGCTCCCGACGAGCGGAGGAACGAGCCAGGGAGGATCTTCAGCGATCGAACGCGATGGCCGTGACCCTAACAGGCCTGAAGGTCAACGACGCGGCGAGCCGCTCGGTTGCTCTGGCGGTCATCGAGAACGGTGGCTCGTTGCCGATCTTCGACGCTCAGGTCGACCTCGGGCTCTCGCTTCGAGGCGCGGTGAAGGCAAATCAGAGGCTGGGGACTATCGGCACTGGCGGTGCCAGAGAGGTGGCCGTCTCGCTCGCTCGGAAGGCTCGCATCGATGACCTTGAGTGGGATCTTCGATTCCGAGATTCCTACGGCACGTTGTGGCGCTCCCGGAATGGTGTCCTTGAGCTCTTCACTCCTGGCGACGGCGAAATGGACGGCGCTGAGCGCACGAACTGACGCCGAAGCACCTCGTCGAACTCAGTCCTTGAGCTCGCAGATGACCTGGCCGTTGGTGACGGTGGCGCCGACCTCGGCCGCGAGGCCGGTCACGGTGCCGGCCTTGTGAGCCTTGAGCGGCTGCTCCATCTTCATCGCCTCCACCACGACCACGACATCGCCCTCGGCGACCTCCTGGCCCTCCTCGACGGCGATCTTCACGATGGTGCCCTGCATGGGCGCGGTGACGGAGTCACCCGACGCCGCCGCGCCCTGCTTCTTCGCACCGGCACGCTTCGGCTTCTTGGCCGCGCCGGCGGCCGGGCCGGCCGACAGGCCGCCGAGACCGGCCGGGATGACGACCTCGAGCCGCTTCCCGCCCACCTCGACGACGACGGTCTGCTTCTCGCCTGCCTCGTCGGCCTCGCCCGCCTCGCCGGCGTACGGCGTGATGGTGTTGTCGAAGTCGGTCTCGATCCACGTGGTGTAGACGTCGAAGGAGCCCTCGCCGGTGGGGTTGGAGGAGGCGACCCAGGCGGGGTCGTTGACGATGACCTCGTCGAACGTGAGGGCGGTCGGCATGCCGTCGACCTCGAACTCGGCGATCGCGCGACGCGAGCGCTCGATCGCCTGGGTGCGGTCGCGGCCGGTGATGATCAGCTTGGCGATGAGCGAGTCGAAGGAGCCCGGGATGGTCTCGCCGACCTCGTAGCCTCCGTCGACGCGGACACCGGGGCCCTGCGGCGGGTTCCACTTGGTCAGGGTGCCGGGGGCGGGCATGAAGTTGTTGCCGCCGTCCTCGGCGTTGATGCGGTACTCGATGGAGTGGCCGATGATCTCGGGATCGTCGTAGCCGAGTTCTTCGCCCGCAGCGACTCGGAACATCTCGCGCACCAGGTCGACGCCCGTGACCTCCTCGGAGACGCAGTGCTCCACCTGGAGACGCGTGTTGACCTCGAGGAAGGAGATGGTGCCGTCGGCCGCGACGAGGAACTCGCAGGTGCCGGCGCCGACGTAGCCCGCCTCCTTGAGGATGGCCTTGGAGGAGGTGTAGAGCCGCTCGACCTGCTCGTCGGTCAGGAAGGGCGCGGGCGCCTCCTCGACGAGCTTTTGGTGGCGGCGCTGCAGCGAGCAGTCGCGGGTCGAGATGACCACCACGTTGCCGTGGGAGTCGGCCAGGCACTGGGTCTCGACGTGCCGCGGCTTGTCGAGGAACTTCTCCACGAGGCACTCGCCACGGCCGAAGGCGGAGATCGCCTCGCGTGTCGCGGACTCGAAGAGCTCGGGGATCTCCTCCAGGGTGCGCGCGACCTTGAGACCGCGACCGCCACCGCCGAAGACCGCCTTGATGGCGACCGGGAGTCCGTGCTCCTGGGCGAAGGCGACGATCTCGTCGGCGTCCTTGACCGGGTCCTTGAGGCCGGGCGCCAGCGGGGCGCCGGCGGCGAGGGCGATCTGCTTGGCCTTCGCCTTGTCGCCGAGCGCGTCGATCGCCTCGGGGGAGGGGCCGATCCAGATCAGGCCGGCGTCGATGACCGCCTGGGCGAAGTGGGCGTTCTCGGCGAGGAAGCCGTAGCCGGGGTGCACGGAGTCGGCGCCGGACTTCTTCGCCGCGTCGATGATCTTCTCGATCGAGAGGTAGGAGTCGGCCGGCGTGGCGCCGCCCAGGGAGTAGGCCTCGTCGGCGAGCCGGACGAAGAGCGCGTTGGCGTCGGGCTCGGCGTAGACCGCCACGCTGCCGATGCCGGCGTCCTTGGCGGCGCGGATCACGCGAACGGCGATCTCGCCACGGTTCGCGATCAGGACCTTCTGCAGCGGCTTGCTCAACGTCACTCCTCTGAATCTATGAACCCGCGAAGTCTAGGGGAACCGACCACAGGTCGGTCCACCGGTAGCCGAGCGTGTGCACCAATTCGCGGACGAGGGGAAGACTGACGCCGACGACGTTGTGGAAGTCGCCCTCGATCCGGGTGACGAACGCCCCGCCCAGGCCGTCGACCGTGAAGGCCCCGGCCACCTGGAGCGGCTCGCCCGTGGCGACGTACGCCGTGATCTCGGCGTCGTCGACCTCGGCGAAGTGCACCGTCGTGCTGGCGGTGTCGCGTGCCGTCCGGCCGGTCGCGGTGTCGACCAGCGTGTGACCGCTGACGAGCACCCCCGTGCCGCCGCGCAGCTCCCGCCACCGGGCGGTCGCCACGTCGGACGTGTGCGGCTTGCCGAGCGCCTCGCCGCGGAACTCCAGGACCGAGTCGCAGCCCAGCACGAGCGCCCCTTCGGGCAGGTCGTCACGCCGGGCGACGGCCTCGGCCTTGAGCGTGGACAGGTGAAGCGCCAGCTCCGCCGGGCTGAGCGGCGGGACATCGTCCTCGTCCACCCCGCTGACGATGACGAGGGGCTCGATGCCGGCACCGCGCAGGGTCTTCAGCCGCGCGGGGGACTGCGAGGCCAGAACCAGCGTCACTTCTCGGGCAGCCGTCATGTGCGCCCGGTGAGATTCGAACTCACACTTGACGGCACCTAAAGCCGCTCTCTCTACCGTTGGAGTACGGGCGCGCGGGCCTCAGTCTCTCACCCCCTCGGCGTCCTTCTGCAGGGCCGGCGTGTCAGGCCCGCGCGCCACAAGCCCCCGTGCTATCGGTCGACGAAGGCGACGAACTCGGGCGGTACACGGAAGTGGCTCGCGCGAACACCAGCGCGGTAGAGCGCCCAGATCGGCACATAGACCCCTTCGTCGACCGCTCCTTCCCAGAGCAGATCCTGAGTGACGCGGGTGGGTGGCCGAGTGAAGCCTCGCAGGGTCCTGTCGGCTGCGTATCCCGCGAGCACGTAGACCTCTTGGCGACTGATGGTGCCGCCGGCGCGTGCCGCGGCCTCGATCACGGCGGCCTGAGGTCGGCCCTCCGCGATCAGCCGCCGAATCAGCTCGCGGTAGGCATCGTGGGACCAGAGGACTCTGTCGGAGTCGTCCTCCGGATCATCCACCGGATCCGTCGCTGTGGGCGGCCTCCGCCTCCATCTCTCGCTGCGCAGCGCGTGCCAGTCCTCGCTCTCCGAGGTGTCGGCGTCGTCGGCGGGCTCTCGCTCGCGGGGCTCCGCGGGTACCGCGAGTGGGACGGGATCGAACTCGAACTCGACGGTCTCGCCTCGTCCTAGACGCACGCTCACCACGCGCCGCTCCAGGAACTCTTCGTGCTCACCGTCGTCCGACGCGATGCCACGCCCGGCAGTGGGGGAGCCTTCGCGGTGCAGTTCGCCGAAGAGGTAGGGCTCCATCTGAGGAGGCACGGTGAAGAAGAGCCGTGCACGGCCGCCGGTCCCTCCGCTCGCCGTACCGGGCTCGGTGGGCTCGAGCGCCCACCCACCGTCCGCAAGGCTCCGGCCGATGAACTGAAGGCTGCTGCGCACGGGTACCTCCTGGCTCGTGGCGGTGACCTCGAGGACGTCGCCCGCCTCGGAGCCGTCCTCCGGCAGCAGGAAGAGGAGGAATGGCGTGTTCGTCCACGCCGGGTACATCCGCCCCTCGATGGAGTCCAGCGCTCCCGCACAGATCTCCGCGAGAGCATCCGGATCCAGCCCGGAGCCCTGAGGAGGCAGGCCGGTAGCGGCCCGGGGGGTGGCGGCGTGCGGACTGTCCTCCGGGTCGGCGTCTCGGGCCGCCGTATCGAGCGGCCAGGTGCCCAGGGCCTTGCGCATCGCCTCGCGCATCTGCGCCACGGGGAAACCGGTGAGACCGTCCTGCCGAGCGCGACTCAGCAGTGCCTGGGTGATGCGTTCGACTGCCTCTCTCAGCCAGCGCGCGCTGTCGGTGCTGAGATCGATGAGTGAGAGCTCATGAGTGAGCGCGTAGTGGACCGCTTCGTCCGAGAATCCGGACGTGGACGCCAGGGCATAGCGGTAGGCATGACGCCGGTAGGGTCGCCGCCAGCTCTGCGCGAGCGCCGGGTTGTAGTACTGATTGACGTCGTCGACCGTCCCGACGGCGTTGCGCACGTCTCGCAGACCCGTCTTCGAGCCTCGGCATTTGGCCTCCACAAAGAGCCGCAGAGGATAGATGAGCTGCACTGGAGCGATGAGCTCGCCCAGGACGTCGACCTGGTGATCGGCACCGCGACCGTGCACGCAGAGGCCGTTCTTCTTCTGTGTGAGGGCGTCTTGGTCCTGCTTGCTGTCGACCAGCAGTCGATAGCCGCTGCCGGCGATGAGGCTGGCGAGCAGCTCCTCGAGCACGTAGCCAGCGAGCACCGATTGATCGATCACGTCCCGCTCCCCACTCACATCCCCACCAGGTGTCCGGGGCCTAGGAGGACTGCTGAAGGCCGCCCGGAGGTACGCCGCAGGTTCCGAATCTAGCGATAACGCCGACCGTTCGGGGCGGCATGGCTCAGAGGCCGAGGTCCTTGCGGAGCTTGGCGACGTGCCCGGTGGCCTTCACGTTGTAGGCGGCGTACGCGATCCTCCCGTCCTCGCCGACGACGAAGGTGGAGCGGATGACGCCCTTGACGACCTTGCCGTAGAGCTTCTTCTCGCCGAACGCGCCCCACGCGGTCAGCGTCTCCTTGGTCGGGTCGGAGAGCAGGGTGATGGTGAGGCCGTCGCGCTCACGGAACTTCGCCAGCTTCTCCGGCTTGTCGGGGGAGATGCCCACGACGGCGTACCCCTGCGCCTGGAGCGCGTCGAGGGAGTCGGTGAAGTCGCACGCCTGCTTGGTGCAGCCCGGCGTCATCGCGGCGGGGTAGAAGTAGACGATCACCTTCTGCCCGGCGAGGTCGGAGAGGGAGACCTGCTCGCCGGTGTCGGAGGTGAGGGTGAACGCCGGCGCGGTGTCGCCGATCTCGAGGCGCGATGTCATGGCTCCACGCTACTGGCCGTTGATAGGTTGCTCCCATGACCAAGGATTCCCCCGCCGCTCTCGAAGGCGAGATGGAAGAGATCCGCACACGCCTGGCGGGGACGATCGACGAGCTGCTCTACCGCTCGAGCCCCAAGACGATCGCCAAGCGGCAGGTCGCGGCGGTCAAGGCGACCTACGTCGACCCGGTGACCGGCGCGCCCAAGGTCGACAACATCGTCAAGACGGTGGGCATCGTCGGCGGGGTCGTCGGCGCGATCGTCGCGATCCGCCTGCTGCGCAGGCGCTGACGCTCAGGCGCCTGTGGGCTGGCCCTGGGGCTGCGCGTACACGACCGTGTTGGTGTCGTAGTAGGACCCGTTCCAGTCACTGCAGGTGATCAGGACCAGCCGGCCTTCGCCGCGGTCCTGGCCGAAGATCTCCTGGGACCGCTTGGTGAGCTGCTTCTTGCTGAGCACCTGCTTGCCGGAGACGACATACCTCATCGTGCCGCGCTTGGTGACGACGTCGACGAAGTCGCCCTTCGCGAGCTGGCCGAGGTCGTTCATGGACGCCCCGCCGGTGTGGAGCGTGTGGCCGGTGATGACCGTCTGGCCCTGGACGGCGCCGGGCTTGGCGCTCGCGTTCCACCAGCCGACCTCGAGGTAGTCGCGCGGGGGATCGAGGGTCTTGTCGACCATCGCGATCGGCACCACCGGCGCGGTGATCTTGAGCGACGGCATCCGCAGCTTCATCGGGGCGCCGGCGCTGAGGGCCTCGTACGTCGGCGCCGTCTCCGCCGTCGCGGTGCCGCCCGGCACGAAGAACGAGCCGATGATCGATCCCCCGGCGAGCACGCCGACGAGCAGTTGCAGCCCGGTCAGGACCGCGACGCTGTAGCGCCCGAGGCGCTTCAGAGTGCCGCCGCGGTCCGACCCGAACATCTCAGGAGTTGCGCAGGCTGCGGCGGAAGCCGACGACACCGGCCGTCAGTCCGGCGACCACGAGGCCGCCGAGGCCCGCCAGCGACCAGCCGCTCGGAGCGTCCTCGAGCGAGCCGAGGCCCGAGGTCACCGAGGTGGGCGTGCTCGTGGAGGTGGTGGTGGTCGTGGTGTCGTCGTCGTCAGTCGTCGTGGTGGTCGTCGCGACGCGGCCGTTGGGACCGCAGGTCACGTTGCCGATGCTGACACTTGCGAGGCTGGCCCCCGTGAACGCGCTGGCGGCGGGGAGGACCTGGACGTCCAGAGCGGTCACGTCGATCGCGTTGGCGGCCGGGTAGGTCTGCTTGTTGATCGTGCCGTCGAGGATGTTCTCCTCGAGCGGAGCCAGCTGCGGCGCGATCGCGGCGATGAGATTGGTGTTGAGCAGGTCGATCGTTTGGGTGACGCCGCCGGTGACCGGGCTCAGCGCGGCGAGGGCAGCCGTCACGAGCGGGTCGGTCGAGCCGGTGAGCGTGTCGGACAGGGTGTTCTTGAGCGCGGTGTTGATCGCGTCGACGACGCCGTCCAGCCCGGTCAGCACCTTGGTGTTCGGCGCGGTGCCGAGGTCGATCGGCACCGTGATCGTGCCGATCGGGTCGGGCAGCGCGATGGAGAGGCCCAGGCCCGCGATGACGGCCGATCCTGTCGCCGAGGTGGGAGTCGCCTGGCAGTCGCCCTCGATCGTCTTGAGGCCCAGCGTGACGGGCGATCCGCCCAAGGCGTCGACCAACGTCTGGAGGGGACCGGTCAGCTGCGAGGTGACCGTGCTCAGGGCGTCGTTCAGGACCGAGGTGAGCCCCGAGAGCGCGCCGCCCGCGAAGTCGTCCGGAACGATCTGGAGCCCGCTCAGGTCGACCGACGCGACGTTGAGCGCCAGCGTGTTGCCGCCGGTGAGACACGACTGCCCGTTCCCGACGCTCGCCAGCGTCGCCCCGGGGCCGGCGAGGCCGGAGCAGGCCGCCGAGTTCCCGTCACCGTTGGAGATGGTGGTCGTGGCGTCCTGCGCGAGGGTGCCGGTCGCGAGCGCGCTCTGGCCGGTCACCACGGGCAGAGCGGGCGAGTTCGAGCCGCTCGTCGTCTGGGTGGTGCCGTCGTTCTGGACCGCGTAGGTCCCCGTGCTCGCAGGAGTTCCTGCGATGCCGAGGGTGAGAGCCGACGCGGTCGCCTGGGCAACCGGGTCGGCCGCGAAGGCCGGACCTGCGGCGAGGCCAGCGAGGGCGAAGGCGGCGACGGTCGCGCCCGAGCGAACGAAAAGACGGTGAGACAAGACGACCCCTTCAACGGCGGATATCCGGATCAACGCACCTTCGGTGGCGAAGTTACGCGGACCACACAGAACGTCCACGACTTTCTTTCAATGTGAGCCCGCTCACAGCACGCTCATGGCCGAACGATAGCCCATCGGGACGTCGGGGGCAGGCCGGGGCGAAATGACGAAGAGGGCCCGGTCGGATCGACCGGGCCCTCTTCGTCTGGTACGCCATCACGGACTCGAACCGCGAACCCAGTGATTAAGAGTCACTTGCTCTGCCAATTGAGCTAATGGCGCATGTCCTGCGACCCGGAGAACATTACTCCGCTCGCCGGGCGGGACTCAAATCGACGCGAGCAGGGCCTGGGCGGCGCTGTGGCCGCCGAGACCGGAGACCGCGCCGCCACGGCGGGAGCCCGACCCGCAGAGCAGCACCGAGGGGTGCGCGGTGGCCACGCCCCACTGCTCCGCCGGCGTCTCGAGACGCTCGGCGTCCTCCGCCCACGGCCAGGCCAGGTCGCCGTGGAAGATGTGCCCGCCGGGCATGGCGAGATCGGCCTCGACGTCCTGAGGGATCTTCGCCTCGAGGCACGGCGTGCCGTCGGGCATCCGCGCGACCACGGAGGCGATCGGGTCGACGAGGTGCTCGTCGAGCGAGGCGATCGCCCGCTCCAGCGCCTCGGCGCCGGCGGCGTCGGGGTCGGCGTCGAAGAGTGTGCTCGGGGTGTGCAGGCCGAAGTAGGTGAGGGTGTGGGTGCCGGCCGGGACGTCGCCGAGGATGGAGGGGTCGGTCAGGGAGTGGCAGTAGACCTCGCCCGGCAGCCGGTCCGGCAGCGCGCCGTCCCGCGCCTGCCGCCAGGCCGTCTCGAGCTCGCTCGCCGACTCGCCGAGGTGCAGCGTGCCCGCGAAGGCGACCCGTGGGTCCGCTCCCGACCGCAGCCGGGGCAGGCGGTCGAGCAGCACGTTGACCTTGAGCTGGGCGCCGACCGGCTTGGCGGGCGGCTCGTCGCCGACCAGCCCCGCGAGCACGTACGGCGCCACGTTGGCCAGCACGAACCGGGCCTCGACCACGCCCCCGTCCGTCAGGACCCTCGCTCCGTCGTCCTCCGCCTCGATCGCCCGCACCGCCGTGCTCGTGCGCAGCTCGGCGCCGGCGTCGGAGGCCGCTCGCGCCAGCGCCGAGGTGACCGCGCCCATCCCGCCGATCGGCACCCGCCACTCGCCGGTGCCGTTGCCGATCAGGTGGTAGAGGAAGCAGCGGTTCTGGATCAGCGACCGGTCGTGCAGCGACGCGAACGTCCCGATCAGCGCGTCCGTGGCGACGACCCCGCGCACGACGTCGTCGCGGAACCGCCGCTCGATCGTCTCGCCGATCGGCCGCTCGACCAGGTCGCGCCACAGCGCCGGCTCCACGGAGGATCGCAGCGCCGCGGCACGGGGCAGGGGAGCGGTGAGGGTCGGGGCCACGACCCGCGCGAGGGACTCGACCTCGGCGTAGAACGCGCGCCATGCGGCGTACTCGTCCTCGGAGCCGGTGAGCGCGCGGAAGCTCGCCGCCGTCGCGGGACCCTCGGGGCGCTCGACGAGCAGGCCGCCGTCGACGCCGTCGCGCGACCAGGGGGTGTAGGACGAGGTGCTCCGCGAGGCGAGCGCGACGTCGAGGCCGAGCTCCTCGACGACGAGCGCGGGCAGGAGCGAGACGAGGTAGGAGTAGCGCGAGAGCCGGGTCGGCAGCCCCGGGAAGGCCTGGGCGGAGACGGCGGCGCCGCCGACGTGGCCGAGACGCTCGAGCACGACGACGGACAGGCCCGCGCGGGCGAGGTAGGCCGCCGCGGTCAGGCCGTTGTGGCCGCCGCCGGCGATCGCGACGTCGAAACGCTCTCGGCGTGGAATCACGCCGAGAGCGTAGTGGGGTGGATGACGGGACTTGAACCCGCGACAACCGGCACCACAAGCCGGGGCTCTACCAACTGAGCTACACCCACCGCGGACCCTGATCGCTCAGGACCGAGAGGGAAGCATAGGGCGTCAGCCGGTGAGGCCGGTAATCGAGCCCGCATGGCGCTGGGCGATGGCCCGCGCCGTCTCGGTGTCGGGGCCGGGGAGCGGCACGAAGACCGCCTCGCGGTAGTAGCGCAGCTCCTCGATCGACTCCTGGATGTCGGCCAGCGCCCGGTGGTTGCCCCGCTTCTCGGGCGAGGCGAAGTAGGCCCGCGGGAACCACCGACGCGACAGCTCCTTGATCGAGGAGACGTCGACGATCCGGTAGTGCAGGAAGCCCTCGAGCTCCGGCAGGTCGCGGGAGATGAAGGCGCGGTCGGTGCCGACGCTGTTCCCGGCGAGCGGCGGCCGGCTGTCGGCGGCGCAGTGCGCGCGGAGGTAGTCGAGCACGACCGCCTGGGCCTCCTCGAGCGTGACGCCCGAGTCCAGCTCGTCGAGGAGACCGGACTTGGTGTGCATGTCGAGCACGAACGGGTCCATCTGCGCGAGCGCCTCGGCCGGCGGCTTGACGATCACGTCGACGCCCTCGCCGAGCACGGTGAGCTCGGAGTCGGTCACCAGCGCGGCGATCTCCACCAGCGCGTCGTTCTCCAGGGACAGCCCGGTCATCTCGCAGTCGATCCAGACCAGCCTGTCGTTGCGCTCGTTCGATGTCACGCAGCGCACCCTACCGCCGTCGTTCAGCCTTCCCTCAGATCGCGGGCCTAGGGTCGAGCGCGTGCGTGTGCTGCGTCGCCCCGGGCTCCTCGACGCCCTCGCCGTCCTCGCCCGGCTGCTCACGGGGGGCGTCTGGATCTGGGCGGGCCTGGCCAAGATCACCGACCCGTACGGCGCGGCGCTGGCCGTCCGGGCCTACCAGATCCTCCCCGCCTCCGTCGCCGACGCGGTCGGGCACACCCTGCCGACGCTCGAGGTCGTCGTCGGCGTCGCGCTGGTGGCCGGCCTGCTGACGCGCGGCGCGGCCGTGCTGAGCGCGTTGCTCTTCCTCGCCTTCGTCATCGGGATCTCCTCGGTCTGGGCGCGGGGGATCCTCATCGACTGCGGCTGCTTCGGCGGCGGCGGCTTCGACCCGGACGCGGCCGATCGCTACCCGTGGGAGATCGCGCGCGACGTCGCGCTGCTCGCCGTCTCCCTCTTCATCGTCGTCGCCGGGAACCGTCGCTGGGCCCTCGACCGACTCCTGTTCCGGAACACCAGCACGACCAGCATCACGACGAGCACGACGGAGGAGGCCTGATGGCCGGCAAGAAGGAGACCGCCAAGGACCGCGCGGCCAGGCTGGCGGCGGCGAGGGCCGCCCAGCGGAAGGCGGAGCGCCGGCGCAACCTGCTGATGGCTGCCGGCGTCGTGCTCACCATGGTGCTCCTCGTCGTCGGCGGCATCGTCCTCGGGAACCTCACCGGCGGCGACAAGCCCCGCGACACCGCCGCGGCGGGGGACGCGGGGAGCGTGACGATCGGGCCGGACGGTGCCGCCCACAAGGTCGTCATCTACGAGGACTTCCTCTGCCCCTACTGCGGCGAGCTGGAGAAGCAGACGCACGAGAAGCTCGCCGAGCTCGCCGAGGCCGGGAAGGTCCAGGTGGAGTACCGCCCCTTCGACCTGCTGCAGACGGACTACTCGGAGACGACGCTCGAGGTGTTCCAGGCGATCGTGCACGGCGACGCCGAGGATGCGCAGACCGTGGCGAAGGCCTTCCACGACGCCCTGTACGCCGACCAGCCGTCGGAGTCCGGCCCCTTCCCGAGCACGGACGACATCGTCGCGACGGCCGTCGACGCCGGTGCCGACGAGTCGGCGATCCGCGACGCCCTCGACGGCGACGCCCCGACCTGGGCGGACGAGGCCACCTCCGCCGCCGAGAGCGCCGGCGTGCGGAGCACGCCGACGGTCCTGCTCGACGGCAGCGAGTTCACCAGCGGGTCCAGCGTCGACGACCTCGCCGCCGGCCTGATCGCCGCCGTCTCCTGACGCCGCCGAGACCCGGCTCTCGGCCGCCCTAGGGAGCCGCCCTAGGGGAGGGCGAGGTAGCCGAGGACGGCGAGCTTGCCGGCCTTGGCCGGGCGCAGGATCAGCCGGCCGGTGCGGGCGGCGGGGAGGGTGATGGTGTGCACCCCGGAGCCCTGGACGGTGCCGATCAGCGTGCTGCCGAGGAAGACCTGGACCGGGACGCCGCCGCGCAGGCGGACCGAGATCTTCCGGCCGCTCACGACCGGCCCCTTGGCCACGGCCGGCCGCTTCATGACGAGGCTGTTCCCCGACCGCTTCCAGTGCTTGCCGTGGAACTTCGATCCGTAGCCCCAGCGGTAGACGCAGGTCTGCAGCCAGCCCGAGGTGTTCCCCGCGCGGTCGGTGCCGCGAGCGCGGGCGCAGGACTTCGAGCCGGCCTTCACCGAGACGCGATACTTCACCTTCTTGGTCTTCTTCAGGCTCTTGGGCGAGGTCCAGTGCCTCCCGGTCTTGATCTGCACCTGGTAGCGGGCGACGCCGGAGCCGTCGCTCATCCGCCACGTCAGCGTGGCGTGGCCCGAGCGGGTGGCGCGCACGGGCGCGACGGCCAGCACCGGCGGGGTGCTGTCGGGCTTGGGCAGCTGGAACGCGGTCGGCTGAACGGCGCTCTCGTCGACGTTGAGGGTGACGCCGCCGTACGTCTCGCTGCCGCCGCCCGCGAACTGGTGCAGGCGCCGGTTGGTCCACATCCCGCTCGGGAAGTCGCTGGTGTCGGTGGTCGCGTTGCCGTCCCAGCGCGCGAGCCAGAGCGCGTCGGGGGTGGGCCAGGTGGAGTCCGCCCTCGTCGCGGCCACCACGTCGCGCACCGTCGAGCTCACGGAGCCGTAGACCGCCGAGTTGCGCCCGAGCTGGTGGAGCCGCTGGGTCCAGCCGCCGAGCATGGCCTTGGCCGCCGCGCTGCACTTCGGCTTGTCGGTCGGGTAGGCCTCGAGGTCGAAGGCGATCGGAGCCCCGACCGGCAGCCCCAGCCGGTAGACGGAGTCGGCCGCGTCAGCCGCCATCGCCATGCCCTGCGCACGGGCGGTCGTCGCGTTGGCCGACATCTTCTTGCTGTACGACGAGCAGGAGGCCTGCAGCCCCACGTAGATCGGCAGCACCTGCCAGCCGCCGGCGCGCACCTCGCGGACCCAGTCGGCGGTGAGGTTCGTCTGGGTCTTGTCGTAGCGGACGTCGTAGGCCGACTTCTCCGGGATGTAGACGGCGATCGCGTCGTAGGGCGAGCTGGCCTGCCAGGCCTTGACCTGCGCGAGCGTCGGCGTGGTCGCGGTGTCCATCATCAGGATGTGCCCGGACGCCGGGCTGGGCGCCGTACGGGGAAGGACGGTCACGGGGCTCACCGGGCCTCCGTCGGGGCTGACGAGCCCCGCCCAGGCGGGAGTGACGCCTGCTCCGAGAGCGGCGAGGACGGTGAGGGCGACGACGAGGATCCGAGACACGCGCGGGACTCTACGTGGCGAACCTGGGTGGTCAGAACAGGGCCAGCGCCGCCAGCGCGTCGCGTACGGCGACAGCCGGGTGATCCGGGGAGTCGCTGACCGCCCAGCGGAGGTAGCCGTCGTAGGTCGCCATCGTGAGTGCCGAGGCGATGACCTGCGCCTGGAGGCTCCCGAAGCCGCGACCGACGAGATAGCTCCGCAGCAGCTCGTGCTGACGCCGCAGCTGCACGATGCCGAACGCGAACAGCTCGTGGTGCGCCTCGACCACCTTCAGCCGCCCCCGGGTGAGGGCGAGGACCGGCGTCTGCTCCGCGGTGCGCACCAGCGCGTCGACGGCCGAGTCGATCGGCGCGCCGTCGGCGCTCGCCAGCGACGCGTCCAGCAGGTCGGCGTCGTCCCGCAGCCGGTCCCAGACGAGGTCGGCCTTCGTGGGGAAGTAGCGGAACAGGCTGCGCCGGCTGATGCCCGCCGCAGACGCGATCTCGGCCGCGCTCACGTCGACGTACCCCCGTTCCTCGAAGAGCCGGAGAGCGACCTCGGCGAGATGATCGCGGTCGATCTCGACCGGGCGCCCGCGACTGCGGGACGAGGTGGGCGGGGAGGGAGCCATGCGCGCATGGTCGCACCCGCGGCCGGGCCTTACGCCCCGAATCGACAGATTCGGGGGAGGGTCGGCCCGGCTGGTCAGGACCAGGTCGGCGCGGACTGCGGCGTGAGGGTCGAGGTCGGCGACGTGACCGTCGAGGGGTAGATGTTGGAGATCGCGCCGCGGACGTAGTCGACGTACGAGATCGCGGCGACCGGGATCTGGCTGCGGGTGCTGGCCCCGCGCGCCAGGAGGATCGTGGTGAAGCCGTACTTCTTCGCCGCCTTGAGGATGCTGAGCCCGTAGGCCTGCCCGCCGGTCAGGTTGGACAGCACCTTGATCTGCACCCGGCTCTGCCAGTTGCTGCCGTACGCCGTCTGGGCGGCGCTCCGGAGGTTCGCGAACGCCGCGTCGAGCGCTCCTGCGGAGTTGAACGGCCGGATGTTCTTGACCTCCCACTCCGTCGAGATGCCGTAGGCGGCGTTCTGCTTGAACGTCGTGAGCACGTCGCGCAGGCCCTTGCGCTTGCGGATCTTGGCCCAGTTCTGGGTCTCGAAGCGACCCTTCTTCAGCCACTTGGGGTTGAACGGCGCGCCATGGGCGTTCACCCAGACGAGCTTGCCCGGGCTGGTCGCCTTCTTCGCTCCGGCCTTCTTGCTGGCCCGGTTGGCGAAGGAGATCTGGCCGTTGTTGTCGATCCACTTGTAGCCCTTGGCGGCGGCCGCCTTGGTGCCGGCCAGGGAGTCGCCGAGCGTGCCGCCGGCGGTCTTGATCCTCTGGTCGGAGTGGTAGAAGGCCTTGCCCGGAGCGGCGTAGGTCGCGCGACCGAGCGGCGAGACCTGGGACTCCGGCTCGCTGCCGTTCGCGCTGCCGCCGAGGTCGGTGTCGGCCCAGAGGAGGTAGCCGCCGTCGGCATAGCCGGCGGTGCCGGCGGCGCCGGTGGTCGCGTCCGCGCCCGTGAACGCGGCCGTGCCGTCGATGTCGCTGACGACCGCCTGCGACACGCGGGCGTGGCCACCGCCGGTGGCCTGGCCGGCGAGCCGGACCGCGACGCCGGTGATCGGGAGGTTGTAGCTGTCCCGGACCGTGGCGACGAAGGAGCGCGAGGTGCCCGAGACCGTCGTCTTCTGGACCCGGATCGAGGCCGGCGTCTGGGCGTAGATGGCGATGACGGTGGCGTCCGAGGCCGCCTTGCCGTCGACGATGGTGTCGGCACGGATGACGGCGAAGCCCGCCGAGGCCGGGGTCGGCGCCAGGTCGACGGGGACGTACGTCGTGCCGTTCCGGACCGTGGTCGCGGGGGCGCCGGCCCGGAGGGCGGGCGTCGTCGTGGTGCTCCACATCGGGTCGGTGAGCGTCGTCGCGGTGCCGGTGGTCGTGGTGAGGCCGACCGTCGCCCAGCTGTGGCCGTCGGCCCGCCGGTAGATGCCGACGCGGTTCTTGGCGATCGTGTTGCCGGAGTGACCGTTGACGTTGTCGTACGTCAGCGTGAACCCGAACCGGGTCCCGGAGTCGGTCACGGTCACGGCGGCGTCGGCGAAGGTCTCGCCGAGGACGGCGCTCGCCGAGTCGTAGGCGACGGCCTCGAGGTCGTAGGTCCCGGCCGTGGCCGGGATGCTGACCGTGCCGTCGAACAGCCTGGTGGTGGCGGCTGGATCCGCGTCGCTGTCAGGGGTGAGGGTCGTGCTGGTGAGCACCCACGAGCTGTCGTCGCCGGTGTCCGGCCGGTAGTACACGGCGATGTGGTCCACGCTGGTGGGCGCTCCGAGGAGCACGTGCACGGAGGTGCTGCTCAGCCCCTTCGGGACCGCCCCACCCGTCGGGGTGAAGAAGGTGACCGCGACGGCGCCGGTGGCCGGCGGAGCGGGGAGCGATCCCGCTGCCTGCGCGCTCGTCGGGATGATGACGACGGCCGTCGCGGCGACCGCGATCGCCATCGGACGGATGATGCCCCTGAGACTCATGTGAAAGAAGATAAGTGAAGTTGCTGTGAATCCGATATCGATTCGTGCGGATCAATGGCGCCGGCGACCGGCCGCGACCGACGGGTGGGGCGGATCCCCAGGACCTCACCGGGTGAGGGGAGCGGCCTCCCAGAGCGCGGCGACGTGCCGGCGGTCGGTGCCGCAGCAGCCGCCGAGGACCGCCACGCCCGGCAGCTGGGCGAGCAGCTCGTGGGTCGTGCGGACGAGGAGCGGCAGGTCGCCCGAGTCGAGCTCCTCCATGACGTCGAGCTCTGCGTGCGACAGCGTCGAGGCGTTCGGGCGCACGAAGGTCAGGCGCTCCTGCCAGGCTCCGCCGTCGAGCGCGGCGAGCACGTGCGTCGGGTGGGCGCAGTTGAGGCCGTAGAAGTCGGCCGGGTCCGCGGCGTCGACGGCGCGAACGGCCTCGGCGAGCGTGCTGCCGTCCGGCAGCCGGCCGTCGGTCTCGACCGTGAACGAGACGGCGACGGGCACGCCCGCGCTCCGGGCGGCGCGCACCACGCCGATCGCCTCGGCGGGCGCGGTCATCGTCATCGCGTGCACAAGGTCCGCGCCGGCGTCGGCCAGCGACCGGACCTGGGCGCGGTGGTAGTCCGCCGCCGCGTCGGCGTCGGCGTCGGAGGCGACGTAGCCGTCGCCGCGCGGCCCCACGCAGCCGGAGACCCGGACCGCGGGGACGTCGGCCTCCTCGAGCACCGCCCGGACGAGGGCGACGGCAGCCCGGTTGAGCCGGTCGAGCGCCGCGTCGTCGTAGCCGAGCCCGCGGCCCCAGCCCGGATTCGCCCGCCAGGTGGGTGTCTCGAGCAGCAGTCCGGCACGTGCCGTCCGGGCGATCGCCGCGTAGTCGGCGTAGTAGCGCCGGAGCAGCGCCGCGCCGTCGTCCTCCTCTAGGAGAGGGAACGCCGCGAAGTCGGGCAGATCCAGGCCGTGATGGAAGATCAGGTCGGTCTCCAGGCCGCCCTCGGTCACCCAGCTGCCGTCGAGAATTCCCATCGTCCGTCCTTTCCAGACCGTTTGGTCTGTTTTAACAGACCGTACGGTCTGTGACAATGGGTCGCATGCCGCGCGACGGCGGGGCCACCCGCGAATCCCTGCTCGACGCCGCCGAGCGGCTCGTGGAGCGCAACGGCTTCGCGGCGACCTCCGTCGAGATGGTCCTGAGCGAGGCGGGCAGCTCCAAGGGCGCCTTCTTCCACCACTTCCCGTCCAAGCGCGCCCTGGCCCACGCGCTCGTGGAGCGGTACGTCGCCGCGGACCTCGGCACCCTCGCCGGCGGCCTCGAGGCGGTCGCGGGGGAGCGTGATCCCGTGGCGCGGCTGCTCCGCTTCCTGGACCACTTCATCGGGCGCGCGGAGGCGCTGACGTCGGAGTCGGCCTGCCTCTACATCGCCGTCCTCGTCGAGCAGGACCTGCTCGACGAGGAGAACTCGGCCCAGGTCCAGCGCGCCGTCCTGGGCTGGCGGGTCGCGGTCTCCGGGCTGCTGCGCGACGCCTTCGCGGCGTCCCCGGAGAGAGTCCCCCGGCCCTCTCCCGACGACCTGGCCGACCAGCTCTTCGTGGTGATCGAGGGCGCCTTCCTGATGTGCCGCGCCGCCGGCTCTCCCGAGCCGATGCGCGCCCACCTGCTCGTCTACCGACAGCTCGTCGCCGCCCTGCTGTGACGGCGGCGCTGATCACATGGCTCGGGATCCGCGACGGTCGGCGACGTCCGTCGCCCAGTCGTCGATGACGCGCCCGGCGAGTCCGATGTTGCCGATCTGGCAGTGGTTCGATGCCTGGTCGAGCCGGGTGAACATGCGAGTGGTGACGGACTGCGCCGCCGTGAGCGTCGCCGCCTGCCGGGCGAGCATCCCCGGAGGGATGTAGTGGTCGTCGGCGCCGGCGAGCAGGAGCACGTCGGCCGTGATTCGCGATGAGCACGGTGCTGTGCGCACGCGCGCGGTGGTGCGCAGGAAGTCGTAGGCGGTCCTGGTGCCCGTGATGTGCATCCCCTGGGGAAGCGCCCAGTCGACCAGCGGCCGCCGCCGCCGCGCGAGCGCGGCGAGGCCGTTGACGAGCGGTCGTGCATGCAGCGCCATGAGTGCGCGCAGCACCGGAGTGGCCGGGCCCACCGTGCGGGTCGCCGCCGTGAACTCGCTGTCGCAGACGTCGAACGCCACCGCGCCGACGATCCGAGGCTCGAAGGCTGCCGCACGGATGACCAGTGCGCCGCCGAGCGAGATGCCGACGGCTACCGCCTGGTCTATTCCGAAGTGATCGAGGACAGCCGAGACGGGACGCTCCCATTCGGGGATGAGGGTGAGGCCGTGCTCCTCCAGCGCACCGCCCTGGCCGGGCCCCTCGAAGGCGATCACTCGGCGACCACGCGCCACGAAGGCGGCGAACAGGGGGAAGAACTCCTCGATGTAGCTGTCGAAGCCGCCGAACACGACGATGGGCAGACCGCGAGCGTGCGCCGGCGCCAGGTCATAGGCCGGCAGCGAGCCGGACCCGAAGGGAACGTCCTCGGGCCGGACGCCGTAGGCCTGCTGCAGGGCGAGGACGAAGCGTCGCCGCGTCGCCGGCTTGAGGGGGTCGTCGTTCGCCATGAAGAACTCCGCGCCCCGGGCGAAGTAGGCGGCAGGCAGCTCGCGCCCCGCGGCAGCGGCCTGATCGGCTAGTTCCAGGAAGCCCTCGATCCACGACTCGTAGCCGCCGGTCGGCCCCGCCCGGCGCGCGAGCTCGGCGATCTCGTCGAGGCCGGAGGGCCCGATCCACTGCAGCCAGCGGTTGCACTGGAAGTCGATGCTGATGTCCGAGGTGAAGCGATGGAAGCCGACGGGCGTTGACGTCGCGTCCAGATCGATGCGGTGCTCGGTGCGCATGTCGTCCTCTCGCTCGCCGTGAAGCATCCGATGCCAGCTCTATGCCCGGTCATGCTAACGCAAGTCTCACTGCGTTAACATGGGCGAGTGACCTCGCCTCGCCCGCACCGACGTGGCGAGCACGTGCGGCGGAGCGTGCTCGCCGCGGCCTTCGACGAGCTCGTCGCTCGCGGCGCGAACGACGCCAGCATCTCCGGCATCGCCCAGCGCGCGGGTGTGCACGAGACGACCATCTACCGTCGATGGGTCACGCGGGAGAGGCTCCTGCTCGAGGCCGTGCTCGATCGGAGCGCCGCTGCGGTCCCCCTCCCGGACACGGGGTCGACCCGCGAGGACCTGCGCGAGATCCTGCGCGGCGTCGTCGCCTACTTCGACGCTCCGTCAGGCCGGGCTCTGCTGGGCACGGGCGTGCTGCGCGAGGAGTTCGCCGAGTATCGGCACAGCTTCTGGAACGAGCGGATGACCGCCCTCCACCCCGTGGTCGAACGCGGGATCGAACGGGGAGACCTACGCCCCGACCTCGACGCCACGCTCGTCCTCGAGGCACTCGTCGCACCTGCTCACACCCGGATGCTCCTCACCGGCGAACCGGTCCACGAACCGGTCATCACCGCGATCGTCGACCTCCTGCTCGACGGCGCCCGCCCTCGACCGAACCCCTGCCAGTGACTCGCCGGGCCGAGCTTCGAGCCCGATGCGTTGGGCGCCCCTTCGTAGAAGTTTGAGCACCCCTCCCCGGCCCTGAAAACCGCGGTTTGCCGGCTGTCTCGGGCTCCTGCAAGCGCAGCGAGCGACCCTCGGAGCCGTCGATCACCGACCACAGGGAGCGGGCTGACACTGATGGAGGTCGGGCAGCGGCTCGGCGTCGGCCAGGGATTTTCGCGTCAACGCAGCAGCGCGAAGGTGGCGCGGACGTCGTCGACGAGGGTTTCGGGTTGTTCGAGGGCGAAGAAATGTCCGCCGGCGGGTGGTTCGTTGAAGAAGATGACGTTCGCATAGCGGTGTTCGAGTTGCCGGCGGGAGCGTCGGACCGCTTCTTTGGGCGGCATGGTGAATCCGACCGGCGTGGCGATCGGGTCCTCAATGCGTGCCGGCGACGACCATCCGGACTGGTTCATCTCCCAGTACAGGCGTGCGGCACTGGCGCCGGAGTTGGGAAGCCAGTAGAGCATGATGTCGTCGAGCAGCTCGTCGAGGGTGAAGGAGCCTTCGGCGTTGCCTGGGGTTCCGCAGGTGTCCTGGAACATCGCGTAGATCCAGGCCGCGAGCCCGACCGGGGAGTCGGCGAGGGAGTAGCCAATGGTCTGCGGGCGGGTCTGTTGCTCTTTGGCGTAGCCGGAGAGGTTGTCCCAGAAGTCCTTCGCGTCCGCGAGCGCCGCACGCTCCTCGGGTGTGGCGTCCTTGATCTCGTCGGGGGTGGGGCCGAACATGGCGAAGTTCAGGTGCGAGCCGACGAACCCGCCGGGCTCGAGCTTCGCGATCTCGTCCGTGACGGCGCAACCCAGGTCGCCGCCCTGGGCGCCCCAGCGGTCGTAGCCGAGACGGTCCATGAGGGCGACCCAGGCGCGGGCGATCCGTGGGATGTCCCAGCCGGTCTCGGCGGGCTTGGCGGAGAAGCCGAAGCCGGGCAGATTCGGGATGACCAGATGGAACGCCTGACGAGGGTCGCCGCCGTGAGCGGCAGGGTCGCTGAGCGGGCCGATCACCTTGCGGAACTCCAGGACCGATCCGGGCCAGCCGTGCGTCAGGATCAGCGGGAGCGCGTCGGGCTCCCGGGAACGCACGTGCAAGAAGTCGATGTCGAGGCCGTCGATCGTGGTGCGGTACTGGCCCCACCCGTTCAGCTCGGCCTCGACCTTGCGCCAGTCATAGCCATCGCGCCAGCGGTCGGTGAGCGCCTTCAACTTCGCCGGCGTCGGACCCTGGCTCGTGTCGTTTACGGTCGCCCCTTCCGGCCAGCGGATATTGCTCAGGCGCGTTCTCAGGTCGGCGAGTTGCTCGTCGGTCACCTGCGTGGCGATGGGGGTGATCTGCTCGCCCATGATGGCGCCTCCTTGGTGCGAAAGGACCGCGGCTCGCGGCTAGGGGATCTTCCCGCTTGCGTTACGGTACGATACCGTACAGTACACAAGTGACGGGAGTAGTTCATGTCCACCACGCAGACCGAAGGCACTCCGGCCAGGTCGCCGCTGCGCGGAGCGGCGCGTGAGCAGGCGATCCTGGACGCGGCGATCGCGCTGATCGGCGAGGTCGGCTACGAGAAGGTCACCGTCGATGCGATCGCTGCCCGCGCCAAGGCCTCGAAGACGACGATGTACCGTCGCTGGGCCGGCAAGAGCGAGCTCGTCGCGGACGCGCTACGCCGGCAAGCGCAAGGCCCCGAGCCCGTGGTGCCCGACACCGGCACGCTCCGTGGAGACCTCCTGGCCACCGTACGAGAAATCTCGCAGACGCTCGCGGGCGGTCCGGGTCCGTCCCTGATCGGTCTGCTCGAAGCCATCCGTGACGATGCCGCACTCCGCGACCTCATCGGCTCCCAGATCACCGGCCGCAGCCACGAAGTCGGACACATCATCTGCGCCCGCGCCCGCGCCCGCGGCGAGCAGATCGAGACCGATCGGTCTGAGACCGTACTCGACCTCGCGTTCGCGCAGGTCCTTACCACCACGCTCTTCCACGGCAGCGCTCCCGGCGATCCCGCGCTGGAACGCCTCGTCGACCAAGCGCTCCTTCCCGTCCTGCATCGCCCGGCCTGAGCAAGGCGATAGCCCGCTGCAGCGAGACGCAGCAAGGCTCTACGACGAGGTTCGAGCACCATCCCGCCAGGCCGAGGCGGCGCACAAAGATCGAACTTTCGTGCCCCCGGCAGGACTCGAACCCGCAACCAACCGGGTAGAAACCGGTCGCGCTATCCAGTTGCGCCACGGAGGCTGGACGGCGCCATTGTGGCAGGAGGCCCGGCGGAGGCCCGGCGGAGGCTCAGCGGAGGGCGACCAGGTGGGCCCACGCCGTACGGCCGCGGACGGCGAGGCTCTCCCAGCGGATCCCGCCGGCGAGCAGGACGGCGCCGACGCTGACGAGGAGAAGCGTGGGGGGTACGTCGTCGAGGAAGGGGGCGAGGTAGCGGACCGTCGCGCCGACGGTCGTCACGGCGCCGAGCAGCAGGGGCGCCAGCCAGCGCAGCACGAGTCCGAGCCCGACGAGGACGATGCCGCCGATGAGGAGCAGGAGGCCGCGGGGGCCGGTGCCGTCGTCGCTCAGCGCCACGACGGCACTCGGCACGATGCCGATCGCGAGGCCCGGTCCGAGGGTGGGGAGGGTGCGCGATCCCTGCTGCCGCCAGAGCGCCCAGCCGCCGAAGGCGAGCACCACGGCGGCAGCGGGAACGGTGTAGGCCTCGGGCACGTCGACGTCGGAGTCCGCGAGGCGCACCCAGAGCGCGATCAGGCCGATCAGCGCCGACGCGCCCGCGATCCACCGGTCGCGGTCGAGGACCGCCAGCACGGCGCACCCGGCGGCGAGCACGGTCAGGTCCGCCGCCAGCCAGCCGGCGTCTGGGGTGCCGTACGCGATCGTGAGGAGGGCGGTGGCGGCGGTCGCCCCGCGCAGGCACCAGCGCTCGGCCTGGCTCGCCGGCGTGCGGCCGAGCACGGCCAGCGCCGCCCCGAGGACGACCACCCCGGTCGCGGCGAGGGTGATGGCGTCGAGTCGCACGAGGACGACGGTCAGCGTCACCCATGTCGCCGTGGCGGCGAGCGGTGCGAGCGCGACCCCGGCCGCCAGGCGGAGAGGACCGGCTGCCGTGGGCGCAGCCCAGAGCCCGACGGCAGTCGCGGCCAGGACGGCGAGCATGAGCGCCACCAGCCAGAGGTAGGGGGCGAGCGCCGCGACCGAGAGCGCGACGGCGACCGCGCCGACGCCCGTGAGCGTCCACCGCGCGACCGGCTGTCGAGCCTGCTCGACCAGGCCCCACGTCACGATGCTCGCGAGCGCGGCGACGAGGGCCAGCAGCGGGATCGCCGCCCCGCCGTGGCTGGTGAGGTCGTGGGCGTGCCACCGTGCGCCGACGCCCGTGAGCGGATGGTCGCGGGCCTCGTCGACGGCGCGGACGATCTGGCCGCAGACCGTGGCCGACCAGACGAGGGCGCTCAGGGTCAGCACGGCCAGCGCCGACGCGGTCCAGTAGCGCAGCGTGAGGCCGTGGAGGCGCTCCGGTGGGCAGCCGATCGACGAGGCGACGCCGGCGGATCCGAGGGCGCCGAGGGCGATGACCCCGAGGACGATCGTGGGCGGGGCCGAGAACGGCGCGACGACCGCGTAGCCGGTGAGCCAGAGTGCGACCCCCGCGGCGATCGCCCGGAGCGGGAGCGCGGGGAGGTCCGCGGCCCCGAGCGCCGTCCACGGGACCGCGGCGAGCGCGGCGGCCGCGATCGCGAGGAGAAGGGGGGCGGTGCCGTCCCAGGTGAAGCCGGGGCCGGCGAGATGGACCCGGTCGGCGCCGATGCCGACGAGGGCGAGCCAGCAGGCGCCGGACAGGAGGGCGAGGACGACGGTGAGGATCCACTGTCGGAGCCGCGAGCAGGCGGCGGCGCCGGCCGCGGCGGCGACGAGGACGATCGCCGCGGTCGTGGCCGATCGGTCGTCCAGCCACGCGGCCA
>NZ_JASGDD010000195.1:0-5018 GCF_047607365.1 Nocardioides sp.
CGGAAGAGCAGCGAGAGGCAGAAGACCAGCGAGCCGGCCCCCAGCCCGCGGGCCAGCGCCGGCGAGTGCCGGGCCAGCAGGCCGGTGGCGAGCAGCATCGCCAGCGGCACGGCGGCATAGCCCGCCGAGCCGTTCGTCGGGCCGACGGCGTACCCGAGGAGACGGGTCACGGCGACCGAGACGACGACGAAGCCCCCGGCCGCCACCGGTCCCGCCCAGCGCGGCACGGCGAAGAGCCGCGGCGTCGCGAGGACGATGAAGAGCAGCACGAACACTCGGATCGGCCACACGTCGGCCTGCAGCGCCCACCGCGTCGCGACGGTGTGGAAGAGGAAGGAGCCGGCGCCGATCGCCGCCGCTCCCACGGCCAGGGCCTGGCCGGCCCGGTCGCCGGCCGCCCGGGCGAGCCGCCACGCCAGCACCGCGGCGACGACGAAGGAGAGGTTCGAGACGGCGTTGAGCGGCTCGGCCCAGAAGGTCGCGTCGGTGCGCTCGCAGTAGCCGTCGACGGCGTCCGACCAGTGCGTGGCCGGCATCCGCTACTTGCGACCCAGCGACTGGAAGCGCTGGAGCAGGCGGTGCGGGACGTGGCGCCCGGCGCTGGCGATCGCCTTGTAGCGAACGCTCGGGATCGAGATGGCCCGGCCCTTCTCGAAGTCGGCGAGCGCCGTGGCGACGAGGTCGTCGACGTCGAGCCACATGAACCGTGGCGCGGAGGTCTCCGGGTCCACGCCCATCCGCTCGTGGAACTCGGTGGCGGTGAAGCCCGGGCAGAGCGCCATGACCCGCACGCCCTGCGGCGCGTACTCGGCGTGCGCCCACTCGCTGAACGAGTTCACCCACGCCTTCGCCGCGCCGTAGGTGCCGCGCGGCAGGAAGCCCGCGACCGACGACACGTTGATGACGTCGGTCCTCGCCGACAGCGCCGCGTGGCTCAGCCGCAGCACGGCGGTGACCAGCACCTCGAGCATCGCGGTCTCCTCGTCGGCGGTGTTCTCCGCGAACCGCTTCTTGAGCCCGAAGCCGGCGTTGTTGACCAGCAGGTCGAGACGGGCACCGCCTGCGACCCGCTCCTCGACCCGCTTCAGCTGCTCCCGGTCGGTGAGATCGGCCGCGAGCACCTCGACGCCGACGCCGTACGCCGTCGCCAGCTCGTCCGCGGTGGTGGCCAGCCTCGCCTCGTCCCGGGCCACCAGGACAAGGTCGTGGCCGCGGACGGCGAGCTGCTGGGCGAAGGCGAGGCCGATCCCGGCCGTCGCGCCGGTGATGAGTGCGGTGGGCATGGTGTGGAGAGTAGCGCCGCGCCACGCTCGGGTGCTGCGGCATGATGGAGCCCACCATGACCATCACACTCGCCGTCGCCAACCAGAAGGGCGGGGTCGCCAAGACCACGTCCGTCGCCTCGCTCGGAGCGGCGCTGGCCGAGCTCGGCCAGCGGGTGCTGCTGGTCGATCTCGATCCGCAGGCCTGCCTGACCTTCAGCCTCGGCATCGACCCCGAGGACGTCGAGGTCAGCGTCCACCAGGTGCTCACCAAGGGCGTCGACCCGGCCGAGGTGATCCTCGAGACCGAGGACGGCGTCGACCTGCTGCCCGCCACCATCGAGCTCGCCCGCGCGGAGGCGGACCTCCTGACCCGCACCGGCCGCGAGCACGTGATCAAGGGCTCGCTCGAGGATCTGTCCGAGGGGGAGGAGGCCTACGACTGGATCCTCCTCGACTGCCCGCCGTCGCTGGGCGTGCTCACCGTCGCCGCCCTCACCGCCGCCGACGGCGTGCTCATCCCGCTGCAGTGCGAGACCCTGTCGCACCGCGGCGTGGGCCAGCTCCTCGACACCGTCCACGACGTGCGCCGCTTCACCAACCGCCGCCTCGAGGTGTGGGGCGTGCTCCCGACGCTCTTCGACGGCCGCACCAACCACTCCCGCACCGTGCTCGACACGATCAGCGAGACCTACGACCTCGACGTCGTCGAGCCGCCGATCCCCAAGACGATCAAGTTCGCCGAGGCCCCGGCCGCCGGGCGCTCGATCCTGGCCACGAGCCGGACCAGCAAGGGCGCGCAGGCCTACCGCAAGGTCGCCGCCAACCTCCTCGCCAAGGCGGCCGCGGCCACGAAGCCGGCCCGCGCGTCGAAGAGGCGCTAGCGGATGGCGAGCCACCCGCTCGACCCGCTCTCGGCCGACGAGGTCCGCCGCGCCACCGCGCTCCTGCGCCGGGAGAAGGGCTTCGGCCCCGGCTGGGCAATGGCCTTCCTCGAGCTCGTCGAGCCGACGCGCGCCGAGCTCCGCTACCCCTCGGCCGTCTCGGCGCGGCGCGCGCACGCGGTGCTGTGGGAGCGCCCCGCCGGCACGGCCTACCGCGCTCAGCTCGACCTCGGCGCGGACGCGCTGACGGGCTGGGAGCGGCTCGACGGCGTCCAGCCCAACATGACCGACACCGACTGGGCGGTCACCGACGAGATCCTCCGCGGCCACCCCGACCTCCTCGCCGCGCTGGCCGAGCGGGGCATCGACGGCGACGACCAGGTGCTCTTCGACATGTGGGCGTTCGGCGGCCACCTCATTCCGGAGAAGTACGCCGGCCGGCGGGTCGGCTGGGTCGACCTCTGGCTCCGCGGATCGGAGAACGGCAACCCCTACGCCCACCCGATCCCCGGGATCACGCCCATCGTCGACCTCAACGCCGGGGAGCTGCTCGAGATCGAGATTCACCCGCAGCCCACCGAGCTCGCGCCGGTGATGGGGGAGTACCTCCCCGAGCTGGTCGAGGATCTCGTGCCGGGGTTCGCGCTCCGCGCCGACCGGGCGCCGCTCGACATCGTCCAGCCCGACGGCGCCGGCTTCACCGTCGACGGCCGGCTGCTCACCTGGCAGAAGTGGTCGATGCGGGTCGGGTTCAACTACCGCGAGGGCATGACGCTCCACCAGGTCGCCTACGACGGCCGCTCGGTGGCCGATCGGCTCTCGTTCGCCGAGATGGTCGTGCCCTACCGCGATGCCGGCTCCCAGCACTTCCGCCGGACGGCGTACGACATCGGCGAGTGGGGTCTGGGCAACATGACGACCTCGCTGGAGCTGGGCTGCGACTGCCTCGGGGAGATCGCCTACCTCGACGCCGTGCTCGCCGACTCGCGCGGGGAGCCCAGGGAGATCCGCAACGCGATCTGCCTGCACGAGGAGGACGCGGGCGTGCTGTGGAAGCACGTCGACTACCGGGCCGGCGCCGAGGTCCGCCGCTCACGCCGCTTCGTCGTCTCCTTCCACGTCACCGTGGCCAACTACGAGTACCTCACCTACTGGCGGTTCTACGAGGACGGCAACATCGAGTGCGAGGTCCGCGCCACGGGGATCATGGTCACCACGCCGTACGACGCGGCGGCGGGCGCCGCGCCCGGGCCGGTCGTGGACCGGCAGACCTACGCGCCGATCCACCAGCACTTCATCGTCGCCCGGCTCGACCTCGCGGTGGACGCCGAGGACGGGTCCGGCAACACCGTGGTGATGACCGAGACGGTCGTCCCGCCGGTCGGTGAGGAGAACCCGCACGGCCTCGCCCTGAAGGCGACCTCCACGCCGCTCACCACCGAGACCGCCGGCAAGCAGGACTTCTCCTGGGAGACCCAGCGGGCATGGAAGGTGACCAACCCCAACAAGACGAACGGTCTCGGCGGGGCACCGTCGTACAAGCTCGTGCCGGGCGCGGCGATCCCGTCGATGCTGGCGCCCGAGTCGCCGGTGCTGGCACGCGCCCGGGTGCTCGAGCACCCGCTGTGGGTGACGCCCTACGCCCCCGACGAGCGCTGGCCGTGCGGAGAGTTCGTCACCCAGTCGACCGAGGACACCGGCCTGCCCGTCTGGACCGCCGCCGACCGCAGCATCGAGAACACCGACGTGGTGCTCTGGTACACCTTCGGCATCCACCACGTCCCCCGCCCCGAGGACTGGCCGGTCATGCCGGTCGACGTCGTGTCGTTCTGGCTCAAGCCCGTCGGCTTCTTCGACCGCAACCCGGCCCTCGACGTCGCCCCCTCCGAGGGGCGCCACGGAGCCTGCTGCGCCTCCGCCGCCCGCGGCGAGGGGTGCGACGCCACCTGCCCCTGCTGCCACTGAGCCTGGTCTGGTCAGGTTGACCAGACCAGGAGTAGCCTCGGGACATGACGATCACGGTCAACGTGCAGGAGGCGAAGACCCGTCTCTCCGATCTGCTGCGGCGGGTCGAGAGCGGCGAGCACGTGGTGATCGCCCGGCACGGCAAGGCGATCGCGGAGCTGACGCCGGTCACGCCGCCGGACTTCGTCTTCGGCGGGTTTCCCGACGTGGTCGTGTCCGACGACTTCCTCCACCCGCTGACGGAGGAGGAACTGGCCGAGTGGGAGGACGCTCCGGTTGAGCCTCGTCCTTGACACCCACGCCCTGCTCTGGCTGGCGAACGGGTCGGTCGAGGTCCCTGCGGGCGTGATCGAGCGATGGCGGGACGCCTCGGCGCGATGGGTCTCGGCGGCCAGCGCCTACGAGATCGCCTACAAGACGGCGCGCGGCCGACTCCCGGGTGGGCAGACGGTCCTCGACGGGTGGGACCGGCTCCTGCGTCAGGTCCGTGCCCAGGAGCTTCCGCTCTCCGTCGCGCACATGACCCGCGCCGGGTCGCTCGCGTGGGAGCACCGCGACCCCTTCGACCGCATGGTCGTCGCCCAGGCGCAGGTCGACGGCCTGACGCTCCTCACCGCCGACAGCGCCATCCGCGGCTACGCGGACGTGACGACGTACTGGGGCTGACAGTGAGAACCCCGCCGAGGTGGGGTTCTCACTGTCGGAGCGAGCCGGGGGCCGACCACATCCCCACCTCGGTGGGGTTCTTGCTCAACGAGAGCTCTCGATCTCGGCGATGAGCGCCTCGTTCATCGGCTCAGTCGGCGGCGGGAGCGCCGCTCGCGCCCGAACCGGAGCCGGAGGGGCGGCGGCGACGGCGGCGGTTGCGGGAGGCGCCGGCCGGCTTGTCGCCGGCGGCGGACGTGCC
>NZ_JASGDD010000196.1:0-4366 GCF_047607365.1 Nocardioides sp.
CCGCCACGACGCCGGCGGCTCCCGTCGCGGCACCGGAGGCTCCGGCGGCCCCGGTCGCGGCTCCCTCGACACCGGCCGCCGAGGCCGAGGTGGTCGACGGCGGGGTCACGCCGGCGGCGTACGTCAGCGCGGCCGCCCGCTGGGCCATCCTCGCGGCCCTGCTGTTCTCCCTGCCGTGTCTCGTCGCCGGCCCGTCCCTCGTCGGAGCTCGGCTCCGACCCTGATTCATGGGGCGCTGTTCGGTCTCCGTTCACCCGCCACACCCCGACCGTCCCGACGCCACTCATACCGTCCCGATCGCGTGCGACCGGTCCGGGCGGTGGCAACGAAACATCACCTTGGAAAGGAACAGCCCCATGAAGGTCACCACCTTCCTGAAGGCCGGAGTGAGCACCAGCGCCGCTGCCGCGCTCACCCTCGGTCTCTGCGCCACCGCCTTCGCTGCCGGTCCGACCGCGACCGAGGAGGACCCGACCACCACGCCGCCGGCCACCGCGCTCGTCGGCGTCGGGTCGGACACCACGCAGGACGTCCTCTACGGCCTCGCGCAGACCATCAACGCCTCGTCGGCGAACACGATCTTCTCCTACACGGCGACCGGCGGCACGTCGATCACCTACCGCAGCGGCCTCGTCGCGACCCGGCCCAACGGCTCGGGCGCCGGCTACAACGCGCTCAAGGACGCGATCGGCGTGACCACCGCCGGGCTCGCCAAGGCCGGCGACGTCGACTTCGCCCGCGCGTCGGGCACCCAGGGCACCGCCGCGTCGGGCACGAGCGGCGTCACCACCGACATCCCGTTCGCGTCCGACACGATGAGCTTCGCCGTCCCGGCGGGCAGCCCGTTCCTCAAGACGAACTCGGGCAAGGGCCTCACGATCACCGACCTCTACAACATCTACGCGGGCGTCGACACCTACGTCGACACCACGGACGGCTCCCTCGAGACGGCCTCCGGCACCAACTTCGTGCCGATCAACGCCTTCGTGCCGAAGCCGGGCTCGGGCAGCCGGCAGTTCTTCCTGGCGCAGCTGGCCACCCAGGGCTCGGGCATCAACCTGACCGCCAACAGCTCGACCAAGGGCGACGGCCTGTGGACCTCGGCCGGCACGCCGAGCGGCACGGCCCCCTACATCGGCGCGGTGACGTACGACGCCAAACCCGTGCAGGAGCACGAGGCGACGGTGCTGACGACGGCTCCGAGCACGGTCGCCGCGATCGCGCCGTTCTCCGGCGCGAAGTTCATCGGCTACCACAACGGCACGATCGCCGACCCCGACACCGGCAAGGTCGCGGGCACCGACTACGCGCTCGTGCCGTTCTACTCGAGCGTCTCGGGCGGTGCCGTGCTTCCCTACACCGGCGACGCGAGCGTCTCCACGTCGACGCTGGCGCCGAACAGCGGCTACGTGACCAACGCGAAGCAGGGCGGATCGGAGGCGGCGTTCGCGCTGACCCGCAACGTCTACAACATCATCGCCACCGCGGCGGTGAAGGGCGGCGGCACCTCGTCGAACGCGAAGTACAACCTGCTCTACAAGACCTTCGTCGGCACCTCGTCGTCGGTCTGCCAGGCGACCAGCACCATCTCGGCGTACGGCTTCCTGCCGCTCACCGCGACCTCGGGCACCAACGCCTGCGGTGACACCAGCCGGACCTTCGACACCGCGTCGACCTCCACGGTGACCACGTCCGCCACGGCCGCGACCGCCGGTGGCAGCACCACCATCACCGTCGGTGTCCAGTCGAACGGCGACGGCGGCGGCACCGCCGTCCTCACCGGTGGCGTCAGCGGCACCGTGACGATCGCCTCGGGCTCCACCTCGGGGACGCTCTCGGTCCCGACGCCCACCGCGGGCTCGCTGTCCTACAACGTCGCCTTCACGCCCGCCCTTGGGGGCGTGGCCGCCTCGCAGGCCACCGGCTCTGTCACGGTCAGCGCCGTGGCGCCGAGCCTGTCGTCGGTCAAGATCACCGGCAAGGCCAAGGTGGGCAAGAAGCTCACCGCCGTGGTCAGCCCGGCCGGTCTCTCCGGTGTGACCTACCAGTGGTACGCCAAGGGCAAGAAGATCAAGGGCGCCACGAAGGCCACGCTGAAGCTGACCAAGAAGCTCAAGAAGAAGAAGGTCTCCGTCAAGGCGACCTACAAGGGCGTCACCAAGTCCAGTGCCGCCGTCAAGGTGAAGTGACCTTGTCGCAGCTCGCAACAGCGGTTCGGAACACCGCCTCGGCCAAGGCCGGGGCGGTGTTCCGCCGTATGTCGAGCGTCGAGACCGCCGCGCCCGCCGACCTCCGGCGCGCCGTCCCGGTGCCCGCCGAGCGCACCCTGCTGCGCGCCTCCGGGTGGGCCATGATCCTCTTCGCGCTGCTGGCCGTGGGCCTGCTCGCGCACCTGACCCTGATCTCCACGCTGGCCGAGAGCCGCAGCCAGCGGCTGCTCTTCGGCCAGTTCCGGGCCGACCTCGCCGGCGGCACCGCCCCGGTCGGCCAAGTCGACGCGCACGGCAAGGTCCTCGCGCAGGGGACGCCGGTCGCGCTGATCTCGATCCCCGCGCTCGGCCTCTCCCAGACGATCGTCGAGGGCACCTCCTCGCGGGCGCTGCTCGAGGGCCCCGGCCACCGGCGCGACACCCCGCTCCCCGGCCAGCAGGGCGTGAGCGTCGTCTACGGCCGCCAGGCCGCGTACGGCGGCCCCTTCCGCGACATCGAGCGACTCCAGGTCGGGGACGAGATCGTCACCACCACGGGGCAGGGGAAGGCGACGTACGAGGTCGTCCGCATCCGCCGTGCCGGCGACCGGGCGACCGCCCTCACCGACGCCAAGGCCGGCCGGCTCACGCTGGTGACGTCCTCGGGATCGATCTTCTCCTCCGGGTCCGTCCTCCGGGTCGACGCCGACCTCGTCGGCCACGCGCAGCCGACCCCGCAGGCCGTGCTCCGGCCCGGCTCGCTCACGGCGGCCGAGGACCCACTCGCCTCCGATCCGAGCGGTTGGCTGCCGCTCTTCGGCCTGCTCGAGCTCGCGCTGCTCGTCGGAGGCCTGCTGGTCTGGGCGCTGCGGCGCTGGGGCCGGTGGCACACCTGGATCGTCGCCGTGCCCGTCGTGCTCGTCCTCGGGGTCGAGATCTCCCAGCAGGTCGTCGTCGTCCTGCCCAACCTGTACTAGGCGCGGTGATCGATGCGGATGCCTGCTGCGACGGCGCCTCATCGATCACCGCGCCCCAGCCCCGTGCCGGCTCGCCGGCTCAACCGAGGAGAGACATGTCCACCCCGAACCCTCCGGTCGACGTCACCGACCCCCACGACACGATGGTGATCGCCGCCACCCCGGACGCCGACGTCAGGCCGGCGCCGGTCCCCTCGGGCCGTGGCCTCGCCGAGCTGCGGGCCGAGAGCGTCTCGTGCTGGTTCGGCGAGCGGAAGGTGCTCGACCGCGTCACGCTGACCATGCCGGCCGGCGAGATCACCGCCCTCATCGGGCCCTCCGGGTGCGGCAAGTCGACCTTCCTGCGCACCCTCAACCGGATGCACGAGATGGTCCCCACCGCCTCGCTCGCCGGCCAGGTCCTCCTCGACGGCGAGGACATCTACGACACCTCCGTCAGGATCACCGCCGCGCGCCGCGACATCGGCATGGTGTTCCAGCGACCCAACCCGTTCCCCGCCATGTCGATCGCCGACAACGTCCTCGCCGGGCTCAAGCTCACCGGCAGGAAGGCGAGCAAGGACGAGAAGGAGGAGATCGTCGAGCGGTCCCTGCGCCTCGGCGGTCTCTGGAACGAGGTCAAGGACCGCCTCGACGCCCCCGGCGGCGGCCTCTCGGGCGGCCAGCAGCAGCGGCTGTGCATCGCCCGCTCGATGGCCATCAAGCCGCGCGTCCTGCTGATGGACGAGCCCTGCTCCGCGCTCGACCCGACCTCCACCCGCGTCATCGAGGAGTCGATGCGCGAGCTGGCCCAGGAGGTGACGATCGTGATCGTCACGCACAACATGCAGCAGGCCGCCCGCGTCTCGGACAAGACCGCCTTCTTCCTCGCCACCCACAGCACGCCCGGCGCCATCGTCGAGCACGGCCCGACCAAGGACGTCTTCGAGAACCCGCAGGACCCGCGCACCGGCGACTACGTGCACGGTCGTTTCGGCTGATCGGCAGCGGTCCGGCTACCGTGCCGGGGTGAGTCTGCGCGTCGCCCTGACGATGGCCGCGGGGCTCGCGCTGGTGGTGATCGCCGGGTGTGCCGTCGTACTCGCCGTGCGGCCGCACGGACGGATCGAGCTGCCCGAGACCGCGCCGACGCTGACCGCCGCTCCCCGGCAGCCGGCGGGCGAGCCGTCCGCCGACGCGACCGCGACGGCCTCGGCCGAC
>NZ_JASGDD010000197.1:0-3627 GCF_047607365.1 Nocardioides sp.
CTGCCGACGGCGCTGGACCTCGCCCGCCTGCTCCACCCGACGCCCGCGGTCGCCGGCGTGCCCGCCGAGGCGGCGCGTGCCGCGATCGCCGAGCTCGAGGGTGCGAGCCGCGGTCCGCTGACCGGCGTGGTCGGCTGGGTCGACGCGCACGGCGACGGCGAGTTCGCGCTGGCGATCCGCTCCGGCGTACTCGCCGGGGATACGCTGCGGCTCTTCGCCGGCGCCGGCGTCGTGACCGGGTCGAATCCCGATGCCGAGGTCGCCGAGACCGGCGCCAAGCTGGCCACGATGCTGCGGGCCGTCGGCGTCGAGGCGGGCATGTGATGAGGTCGCCGCTGCTTCCGGTGCGGGGCATCCCCGAGGACGTCGCCGCGGGCTACCGCGCCGCGGGCCTGTGGACGGGCGAGACCTTCCCCGCCTTCGTCGCCGATCGCTGCGCCCGCTTCGCCGACCGGCTCGCCGTCGTCGGCCGCGACGCCGGCGGCAGCGAGGTCCGCTGGACGTACGCCGACCTCCTCGCCGCCTCCGACGCCGCCATCGACCGGCTCCTGGCCGCCGGCGTCGAGCTGGGCGACCGCGTCGTCGTCGCCCTGCCCAACATCCCCGAGTTCGTCGCCGTGATCGCGGCGATCTTCCGCATGGGCGCGATCCCGATCTTCGCCCTCCCCACCCACGGCCCGTTGGAGCTCGGCCAGTTCATCGAGCTGGCCGACCCCGCGGCGCTGGTGGTCGCCTCGGCGCGGGGCGCCGACTGGCCCGGTGTCCTGCGAGCGAGCAGCGAGCGGGTGACGGGTGGGCCGCCGGCGCTGGTTGATCTCGCCTTCCCGTCGACCCCGTCCACCCGTCGTACCTCTGGCCCCTCCAGCCCCACGACCCAGCCGGGTGGGGAACTTCTCGGGGGGCGTGCCGACCCAGAAGTTCCCGAGTCACCGGTTAACCGGGGACTCCTCCCCGAGGCCGGCGCCGTCGCCCTGCTGCAGCTGTCGGGCGGAACGACGGGCGTCTCGAAGCTCATCCCGAGAACCCACGACGACTACCTCTACTCGGTGCGGGCGAGTGCGGAGATCTGCGGGGTGAGTGAGGAGACGGTGATGCTCGTCAGCCTCCCCGCGGCGCACAACTTCGCGATGAGCTCGCCGGGCATCCTGGGTGTGCTCCATGCGGGAGGGGCCGTCGTGCTCGCCCCCGATCCCAGCCCCGGCACAGCCTTCCGCCTGATCGAGGCCGAGCGCGTGACGATGGCGAGCCTCGTCCCGCCGCTCGCCCAGGCGTGGGTCTCGGCAGCCCGGCGCAGGAAACCCGACCTCAGCAGCCTCGACCTGATCCAGGTCGGCGGCGCCCGCCTGGCGGACACGATCGCGGCCGCGATCGGCCCGGTGCTCGGCGCGCGGCTGCAACAGGTCTTCGGCATGGCCGAGGGACTGGTCAACTACACCCGCCTCGACGACCCCGACGAGCTCGTCACCACCACCCAGGGCCGTCCCATCAGCCCGTACGACGAGGTGCGGGTCGTCGACGCCGAGGACCGTCCCGTGCGGCCGGGCACGGAGGGCAGCCTGCTGACCCGCGGGCCGTACACGATCCGCGGCTATTACGGCTCGCCGCAGGCCGACGCCGACTCCTTCACCGCCGACGGGTTCTACCGCACCGGCGACCTCGTCCGCCAGCTCCCGAGCGGCCACCTCGTCGTCACCGGGCGCGACAAGGACCAGATCAATCGGGCGGGGGAGAAGGTCGCGACCGACGAGCTCGAGGGGCTCGCGCTCACCTGCCCCGGCGTGCTCGACGCGGTCGCGGTCGGCGCGCCCGACCCCTATCTCGGCGAGCGGATCGTGCTCGTCGTACGCCTCGATCCCGAGCACGTGCCCGACGGACCGCCCGACGTGCGCGCGCATCTCACGGCCGCGGGGCTCGCGAGCCACAAGGTCCCCGACGACGTGGTCGTGCTCGACGCCTTCCCCGCGACGCACGTCGGCAAGAACTCCCGCCGCGAGCTGCGGCGCCTCCTCGCCACCGATCTGACAGGAGCACCACGATGACCCTCCCCACGCTCGTCGACTACGCCACTCCCACCGACCTCCCCCGCTCGCGAGCCGGCTGGACGCTGGAGCGCGACCGCGCGGCCGTGCTCGTGCACGACCTCCAGCGCTACTTCCTGCGGCCGTTCGCGCCCGGCTGCGCGGTCGTCACCGACGCGCTGGTCCACACCGCCGCGGTGATCGAGGCCGCGCGCTCCGCCGGCGTGCCGGTCTTCTACACCGCCCAGACCGGCGAGCGTGACGCCGCGGTCCCGCGTGGCCTGCAGGGAGACCTCTGGGGCGGCGGGATGAGCCCCGTCGCGGACCACACCGAGATCGTGCCGGAGGTCGCCCCGGCCGCAGGCGACACCGTCCTGGTCAAGCACCGCTACAGCGCGTTCGCGCACTCCGACCTGGCGGAGCGCCTGCGCGCCGAGGGCCGCGACCAGCTCGTCATCACCGGGGTCTACGCCCATATCGGGGTGCTGGCGACCACGTTCGACGCCTTCCAGCGGGAGGTCCAGCCCTTCGTCGTCGCCGACGCCGTCGCCGACCTCTCCGAGGAGGACCACGCCCGGGCGCTGGCCCAGGTGGCCGGCTGCTGCGGGTCGGTGACGACCGCCTCCCGGGTGCTGGAGGCCCTCGCCGTCGACGCGGGAGACGCGGGAGAGACCGGGGACGCGGGCGGGCTCGACGCGCTGGTCCGGAGCACGCTCGACGGCCTGCTCCCGGCCGAGGCCGTCGAGGCGGCCTTCGCCGACCCCGAGGCCAACCTCTTCGAGCTCGGCCTGGACTCGCTGCGCGCCTTCGAGCTGCTGGACGCCCTCGCCGAGGCGGGCACCGACATCGACTTCGGCGAGTTCGCCCGCGAGGCGTCGGTCGCCTTCGTGCGCGCCAGCGCGCGAAGCGGCCACGACGACGTGCGGGGCCGCGCGTCCGTCGCCGTCTGATGCCGGCCCCGACGGACGGCTGGCTTCCGCTCACCCCGGCTCAGCGCGGCCTCTTCTTCGCCCACCAGCTCGACCCGGCCAACCCCTGCTACACCACCGCCGAGGTGGTCCAGGTCGACGCCGCGGAGGGGCGCCTGGACCCGGCCCGCCTGCGCGAGGCCGTCGGGTGCGCGTACGCCGAGTTCGAGCAGCTCCGCGTCGAGCTGGCGCTCCGCCCGGACGGTCCGGTGCAGCGCGTCCGGCCCCTCCGGGACACGGGAGTGGTGGCGCTGCCGGTCGTGGAGGTCGCCGGGCCGGACGAGGCGGAGGAGTGGATGCGGTCCGAGCTGGCTCGTCCGCTCGACCTGCTCGGGGGCGAGCTGACCCGGACCGCACTGCTGCGGCTGCCCGAGGCGGACTGGTGGCTCCACGCGGCCCACCACGTCGTCCTCGACGGGTACGCCGTGCAGCAGCTCCTCCGCCGGATCGCGGAGCTCTACGCCGGCGCCCCGGCCGCCGCTCCGGCGGTGAGCCTCGCCGAGGTCGTCGAGCCCGACGACCCCGGTGCGAAGGAGTTCTGGGCCGTGCGCCTCGACGGCTACGACGGCCCGGCCTCCCTGGCCGGCGTCGCCGCGCCGCCCTCCGCCACCGCCCTCCGGCGCGCGGTCGAGCTCCCCGAC
>NZ_JASGDD010000198.1:0-5828 GCF_047607365.1 Nocardioides sp.
CGGCGGCCGCGACGCTGGCCAGCCCGGCGGTGACCTCGCCGTCCTCGACGGCGTGCCCGCGACGGCGGGTCTCGGCGAGGAGCGAGCGCAGGGCGGTCGGCGACTGCGGGCCCACGCCCGTGCGGTCGGCGAAGGCGGTGCGGTCGGGGTAGAGCGCGCGGACCTGTGCCGGCGGCAGCTCGGCCAGCATGGCGCGGCCGCTGGCCGTCAGGTGCGAGGGGAGACGGACGCCGACGTCGGTGACCAGCGACGGCCGGCCCGGTGCCCGCTCCTCGACCACGTAGAGCACGTCGCGCCCGTCGAGGACGGCCAGGTGGGCACTGTGGACGATCTCGTCGACCAGCCGCGCGAGCGAGCGGCGCGCGAGCCGCTGTAGCGGCTCCTGGCGCAGGTAGCCGCTCCCCACCTCGAAGGCGGCGACGCCCAGCCCGTAGCGATGCTCCTCGGCCAGATGGACCACGAAGCCCTCGCCGATCATGGCGTTGACGAGGTGGTACGCGCTGCTGCGCGGCAGGTCGCACGCGCGCATGATCGACTCCAGCGGCACGGGATCGACCTGGCTGGCCAGGTGCCGCAGCACCCGCAGGGTCTTGGTCGCGGCCGGGACCTGGCCCACGGCGTCCTCCGTCCCCGTTCGTTGTCTCGTATCCGAGACTCAAATTCTAGGCAGGCCATTCCGCCCGGCATGCGCACGCCCCTTGAATGGAGCGCATGGACACCGCCCCCGAAGCAGTCGTCGTCGGCCGTGGCCCGCTGACCCTCGACGAGGTGGTGCGCGTCGCCCGCCGCGGAGCGGGAGTCCGGATCTCCGAGGACGCCCTCGAGGCGATCGACCGGGCGCGGGGCGTGATCGAGGCGATGGCCGCCTCTGAGACCCCGCACTACGGCGTCTCGACGGGGTTCGGCGCGCTCGCGACCCGCCACATCGCGCCCGGGCTCCGCACGCAGCTGCAGCGCTCGCTCGTCCGCTCCCATGCGGCCGGCAGCGGGCCGGAGGTCGAGCGCGAGGTCGTCAGGGCTCTCATGCTGCTGCGGCTCTCGACGCTGGCGACCGGCCGCACCGGCGTACGACGTCAGACGGCCGAGCTGCTCGCGGGACTGCTGACGCACGGCATCACTCCGGTGGTCCGCGAGTACGGCTCGCTCGGGTGCTCCGGCGACCTCGCGCCGCTCGCGCACTGCGCTCTCGCGCTGATGGGGGAGGGCCCCGTCCGGGCCGCCGACGGCACACTGGCCGACGCCGCCACCGCGCTGCGCGACGCCGGGCTCGCCCCCGTGGAGCTGCAGGAGAAGGAGGGCCTGGCGCTGATCAACGGCACCGACGGGATGCTCGGCATGCTCGTGCTCGCGATCCACGACCTCACCGACCTGCTCCGCGTCGCGGACGTCTCCGCCGCCATGTCGGTCGAGGGCCAGCTCGGCACCGACCGCGTCTTCGCGGCCGACCTCCAGGCGATCCGCCCGCACCCCGGCCAGGCCGCCTCGGCGGCCAACCTCACCGCGATCCTGCGCGACTCCGGAGTCGTCGCGTCGCACCGCGGCCCGGACTGCAACCGCGTCCAGGACGCCTACTCCCTGCGCTGCTCGCCCCAGGTGCACGGCGCCGTCCGCGACACCGTCGCCCACGCGCTGACCGTCGCGGAGCGCGAGCTCGCCTCGGCCGTCGACAACCCGGTCGTCCTGATCGACCCGGAGACGGGGGAGGGCCGGGTGGAGTCCAACGGCAACTTCCACGGCGCCCCGGTCGCCTACGTCCTCGACTTCCTCGCGATCGTCGCCGCCGACCTCGCCTCGATCGCCGAGCGGCGCACCGACCGCTTCCTCGACAAGGCCCGCAACCACGGCCTGCCGCCCTTCCTCGCCGACGACCCGGGTGTCGACTCCGGCCTGATGATCGCGCAGTACACCCAGGCCGCCATCGTCTCCGAGCTCAAGCGCCTCGCCACCCCCGCCAGCGTCGACTCCATCCCGAGCAGCGCGATGCAGGAGGACCACGTCTCCATGGGGTGGTCGGCCGCGCGCAAGCTCCGCCGCTCGGTCGACGGCCTCACCCGCGTCCTCGCCGTCGAGCTCATGACCGCTGCCCGGGCGCTCGACCTGCGCGCGCCGCTGACCCCCAGTCCTGCCACCGGCGCCGTCATCGCCCTGCTCCGCGACGCCGGCGTCGCGGGCCCCGGCACCGACCGCTACCTCGCCCCCGAGATCGACACCGCCTACCAGCTCGTCGCCGGCCGCTCCGTCACCGCGGCCGTCGCGAGCGTGATCGGAGACCTTCGATGACCACCGAGCAGAACCCCCGCCTCCCCATCCACGCCCCCACCGGCGCCACGCTCACCGCCAAGTCCTGGCAGACCGAGGCGCCGCTGCGGATGCTGATGAACAACCTCGACCCCGAGGTCGCCGAGGCCCCTGCGGACCTCGTCGTCTATGGCGGCACCGGCAGGGCGGCCCGCAGCTGGGAGGCGTACGACGCCCTCGTGGCCACCCTGCGCGACCTTGAGGACGACGAGACCATGCTCGTCCAGAGCGGCAAGCCGGTCGGCGTGCTCAAGACGAACCGCTGGGCGCCGCGGGTCCTCATCGCCAACTCCAACCTGGTCGGCGACTGGGCGAACTGGGAGGAGTTCCGCCGGCTGGAGGAGCTCGGCCTGACGATGTACGGCCAGATGACCGCCGGGTCGTGGATCTACATCGGCACCCAGGGCATCCTCCAGGGCACCTTCGAGACCTTCGCCGCGCTGGCCGACACGTCGTTCGGAGGCACGCTCGCCGGCACGATCACGCTCACCGCCGGCCTCGGCGGCATGGGCGGCGCCCAGCCGCTGGCCGTCACGATGAACGACGGCGTCGCGATCTGCGTCGACGTCGACGACTCCCGGATCCAGCGGCGGCTCGACCATCGCTACCTCGACGTCCGGGCCGACGACCTCGACCACGCCCTCGCCCTCGCCGTCGAGGCGCGCGACGAGCGACGCGCCCTCTCGATCGGGCTGCTCGGCAACGCCGCCGAGGTCTTCCCGCGGCTGCTGGAGATGAGGGCGCCGATCGACATCGTCACCGACCAGACCTCCGCGCACGACCCGCTGTCCTACCTCCCGGCCGGCGTGCCGTTCGAGGAGTGGCACGCCCGCGCCGAGGCCGACCCGGCCGGCTTCACCAAGGACGCCCAGGCCTCCATGGCCGCGCACGTGCGCGCGATGGTGGAGTTCCAGGACGCCGGCGCCGAGGTCTTCGACTACGGCAACTCCATCCGGGACGAGGCGCGCAAGGGCGGCTACGACCGGGCCTTCGCGTTCCCGGGCTTCGTGCCGGCGTACATCCGTCCGCTCTTCTGCGAGGGCAAGGGTCCCTTCCGCTGGGCGGCGCTCTCGGGCGACCCCGAGGACATCCGCAAGACCGACGAGGCCATCCTCGAGCTCTTCCCTCCCCAAGAGAAGGCGGAGTATGAGCGCCTCCACACGTGGATCAAGATGGCGCAGGAGCGGGTCCACTTCCAGGGGCTGCCGGCGCGGATCTGCTGGCTCGGCTACGGCGAGCGGCACCTCGCCGGGCTGAAGTTCAACGAGATGGTCGCGAGCGGCGAGCTGAGCGCGCCCATCGTGATCGGTCGCGACCACCTCGACTGCGGCTCGGTCGCCTCGCCCTACCGCGAGACCGAGGCCATGCTCGACGGCTCGGACGCGATCGCCGACTGGCCGCTGCTCAACGCCATGACCGCGACCGCGTCGGGCGCGACCTGGGTCTCGATCCACCACGGCGGCGGCGTCGGGATGGGCCGCTCGATCCACGCCGGCCAGGTGTGTGTCGCCGACGGCACCGAGCTCGCGGCGCTCAAGATCGAGGCCGTGCTGACCAACGACCCCGGCATGGGGATCCTGCGCCACGTCGACGCCGGCTACGACCGGGCGAGCGAGGTCGCCGCCGAGCGCGGGGTCAGGATCCCGATGCATGGCTGACTTCGAGGGGATGTGGCGCGACCTCGCGCCGATCGGCCGCTCGGCGTCCACGGGCGGCTACGTCCGGCAGCCCTGGCACGCCGCCGAGCTCGAGCTCCGCGCGTGGTTCCGCGAGGCTGCCGCCGCGCGGGGGCTGACGGTCGAGGAGGACCCCTTCGGCAACCTCGCCGCGTGGCTCCCCGGACACGAGCGCGGGACGGAGGCCGTGCTCACCGGGTCCCACCTCGACAGCGTCCTCGACGGAGGCGCGTACGACGGCCCGCTCGGTGTGGTCTCCGCCTTCGCCGCTCTCGACCTCCTGCGCGAGCGCGGCGTGGCGCCCACCCGGCGGCTCGGCGTCGCCGCGTTCGTGGAGGAGGAGGGCTCCCGCTTCGGCCGGGCCTGCCTGGGCTCCCGGCTCGCCGTCGGCGCGGCGACCTGGGACGCGGCGCGCGAGCTGACCGACCGCGAGGGCGTCCGGCTCGGCGACGTGGTCCAGGGCCCCGGCGACGCTGGGGACGATGGAGACGGCGCCGGGGACGGCACGGGGTCCGGGCTGCTGGACGGCGTCGCGACCTACGTCGAGCTGCACGTCGAGCAGGGCCGCGGGCTCATCGACCTCGACGCGCCCGTCGGGGTGCACGACGGCATCTGGCCGCACGGGCGCTACCGCTACGACATCGCCGGCCGCGCCGACCATGCCGGGACCACGCGGATGGAGGACCGCGCCGACCCGATGCTGACCTTCGCGATGACGGCGCTCGCGGCCAACAAGCAGGCCCGGGTGCGCGGGCAGCGGGCCACGTTCGGCCGGCTCGACGTGCGCCCGGGCGGCACCAACGCCGTGCCGTCGCAGGTCACCGCCTGGCTCGACGCCCGCGCCGAGTCCGACGCCGAGCTGGCCGCGCTGGTCGCGGACATCGAGCGTCAGGCGACCGAGCGCGCCGGGCGCGACGGCACGACCGTGACGGTGACGGCCGAGTCGGTCAGCGGCGAGGTCGCCTTCGACCCCGCGCTCCGCGACCGGCTCGCCGCGCGGCTCGGGGGCGTGCCGGTGCTGCCCACCCAGGCGGGCCACGACGCCGGCATCCTCCAGGAGGCGGGCATCGCGACCGCCATGCTGTTCGTCCGCAATCCGTCGGGCGTCTCCCACTCGCCGTACGAGCGCGCGGAGACGGCCGACTGCCTCGCCGGCGTCGTCGCCCTCGCCGACGCCCTGACCGGGCTGGTCACGTGACCGGCAACCTGCTCGAGCGGGCCTGGGTCGGCGGCACGGTCCGCGATCGCGTCCTCGTCGAGATCGAGGACGGCCGCCTCACTGCCGTCACCCCCGACGCAGGCGGCGCGGCCGGCGCGGCCGGCGTCGTACGTGTCCCGGGCCTCACCCTCCCCGGCCTCGCCAACACCCACAGCCACGCCTTCCACCGTGCGCTGCGCGGCCGCGCCCAGGCGGGCCGGGGCACCTTCTGGACCTGGCGCGAGCAGATGTACGCCGTCGCCGGCCGCCTCGACCCGGACCTCTACTACGACCTGGCCCGCGCGACCTACGCCGAGATGCTCGCGGCCGGGTACACCGCCGTGGGGGAGTTCCACTACCTCCACCACCAGCCGGACGGCAGGCCCTACGACGACCCCAACGCGATGGGGCACGCGCTGCTCGCGGCCGCGCGCGACGCCGGCATCCGGATCACGCTGCTCGACACGCTCTACCTCTCCAGCGGCTTCGGCGACGCGCCCGAGGGCGTGCAGCGCCGCTTCTCCGACGGCACCGCGGAGGCCTGGCGGGAGCGGGTCTCGGCCCTGACCGCCCCGGAGGACACCGCGAGGATCGGCGTCGCCGCGCACTCGGTCCGCGCCGTCCCCGCCGCCGCGCTCCCGGCGGTGGCGGCGCAG
>NZ_JASGDD010000199.1:0-34933 GCF_047607365.1 Nocardioides sp.
GGCCAGTCGCCGCGCCCCGGCGGCGACCGCCGCGAGGGGGCGCGCCACCGCCCCGGCGAGGACGGCCGCGACGAGGAGGGCCGCGAGCAGGCCGATCGCGATCGCGAGCAGGACCCGATGCCGTAGCCGCCTCGTGGCAGCCCCAGCCTGGTCGGCGTCGGCCGCCACCACGACGGCGTCCCCGCCCCGAGCCGAGACCTCCCCCGCCACCAGCACCGACCGGCCCTGGTAGCGGAGCTCGGCCGTGAACGTGCCCTCGGCCAGCAGGCCGGCCCGCTGCTCGGAGCTCAGGGCCGTGCCCACGCCGGTGGCACCCGTCGAGGAGACCGAGCCCACCTCGACACCGAGCCGTCCGGCTTGGCGGACGACGACCACGCTGTCCCGGAGTGCCGGCCCGAGCCGGGCCAGGACCGTGGCCGTCCGGGCCAGCTGGTCCTCGACCGCGGCGTTGCCCTCCTGCCGCAGCAGAGGCGCCAGCAGGACGCCGGCGACGACCGCCGACAGCACGGCCACGCCCGCCATGGCCAGGGCCAGCCGAGCTCGCAGTGTCCGCATCAGCCGCGTCCGATCCGATAGCCGACGCCGCGGACGGTCTCGATCGGGCAGTCCGCGCCGAGCTTGGCCCGGACCTGGGCGACGTGGACGTCGACGGTACGGGTGCCGCCGCCGTAGTCGGCCTGCCCCCAGGCACCGGCCAGCAGCTCGGCCCGGTCCAGCACCCGGCCACCGGCCGCGAAGAGCGCCTCGAGCAGGTTGAACTCGGTCGCCGTGAGCACGACCTCCTCGCCGCGGAGCGTGACCCTCCGGGAGTCCGGGTCGAGCCGGAGCGCGCCGAGCTCGTGGACGCCGACCGCGGCCCGGCCCCGGGCTCGCCGCAGGACGGCCTTGACCCGAGCCACCAGCTCCCGTGGGGAGAACGGCTTGGTGAGGTAGTCGTCGGCGCCGAGCTCGAGCCCGGTGAGCCGGTCGACCTCCTCGTCGCGGGCGGTCACGAAGACCACCGGGGTCCAGTCGCCCTCGGCCCGCAGGGTGCGGCAGACCTCGAGACCATCGAGCCCCGGGACGTGGACGTCGAGGACGATCGCGACCGGCTTCAGCCGTCGTACGGCGTCGAGCGCCCGTCGCCCGTCGGGCTCGACGTGCACGCCGAACCCCTCACGCGCGAGGTAGCGCCGCTGGAGGTCGGCGATCGGCGCCTCGTCCTCCACGACGAGCACGAGGCCGCGGGTGGTCACAGAATCACGCTAGTGCGGCTCCGCGCCCCTCGGGCGGCTCGGCGGCCGGCCTTACCTCCCCCGAACACGGCCCTGACGAGGCTGTCACCCCCGGTGAGCAGCGTGTGGGCCATGACGATCCGAACCACACTCCTGACGGCGACCGCCGGCGTCCTCGCCACCGCGGTCCTCACCCTCGCCCCCGCCCTGGCCGCTCCGGCCTCGGCCGCCACGACCGCCTCCGCAGCCTCCGGCTACACCTGCGCCGTCGCCGACTTCGTCCTCGACCGCATGCCCGACCGGCTCCGCCACGACCTCGAGGCGCTCGCCGGCAAGACGCCCACCGAGAAGCTCGTCGGGCTGCGGAAGATCCGCCGGGTCGCCCTCAAGGGCGGCTACGGACCCCGGGCCAGGCGCTGGGCCGAGCACCGCGTCCACAAGGTGCCCAGCCGCCTCCCCGCCGACCTGAGGAAGGACGTCGCCGCGGCCCGCGCGCTCCCCGTCGACCAGCAGGCCGCCGCCTACCAGGAGATCTGGCAGAAGGCCCTGGCCGGCGGCTACGGCGAGAACGTGCAGAAGGCGGCCAAGGCCGTCCAGACCTGGGCGCAGACCTGCCTGCCGGCGCACGCCTCCTGATCCCGCCTCGCTCCCACGCCCCGGGCGGCACGGACCCTCCCCCGTGCTGCCCGGGGCGTGCCACGATCGGACCATGGACCTCCCCGTCATGCCGCCCGCGCTGCCGATGCTCGCCAAGCCGGCGGCGCGGGTGCCGACCGGCGGCGGCGTCAGCTTCGAGCCGAAGTGGGACGTGCGCCGACAGGTGGTGTTCGACCCACGCTGAGGGCCTACATCCCGAGCGTGCGCCCGATGTCCTTGAGCATCAGCACGAGATGCAGGTCGTCGGTCGGGCTCTGCTCGAACTCCGGAACCAGATGCAGATAGAAGTCGCGAGCGGCCTGCGACTCCGCGTGCACCAGCAGACCGCGGCAGCCGATCTCGTCGGAGAGCGTCGCGACCCGAGCGACGACGTCCATCAGGAGCCCGGCACCGAGGCCCCTGCCTTCGTGCTCCGCGTCCACGCCGAGCCTGGCGAGCAGGGCAACGGGCTGGGGGTACCGTCCGGCACCCTTTCGACGTCGCTCAGGAGCGTCACCGATCGCAAGCTCAGCCATGCACCATGCGTAGTACGCCACGACTCGATCCGAGCCAACCTCGGTCACGACCAAGATCTTCGTCGTTCCCATCGAGGCCGACTGACGGGCAAACCGCCTCAGCCACTCCGTCTGCTCAATGGAGCCACACTCGAACTCGTCGACGAGATGCGCTGGCCGAAGAGGCTCGGGCGCGCGATAGCTCACTCGGCAAAGGGCGAGGGACGGCGGAACAGCGCAGCCAGCCCAGGCAGTTCGCGCACAGGTCGAGAGTTGAGCTCCTCCCACGCCGCCAGAGCGTCCGCATCGAGTTCGAAAGACTGTCTGTCGGCCAGCACCCGCCGCGCGGCCTCCGAGGCGTGGGTGACCACAAACTCGGTCAAGTCGGTGCCCTCCGCCGCCACGGCGCGATCGATCAGCGCACGCTCCTCATCGGTGGTGCGCAACTCCATGCGTCGGCTACGGCGGCGCGCGATCGTGTCAGCCATGTCTCCTCTTGTACGTCCAGCGTACGGCCACGTGATGCGGGAAGCAACGCCCGTCAGCAGACACTCACACCGCCCAGAATGATGCGGCCTCGGGCATCCGTGTCGCGTCGCGGACTACTCCGCACGGCTGTCGACTGCCGTGCCAATCGTGAGGCAGAGGCGTGCCCTGAAACCTCGCGTTCCGCGATGGGCGCATCAACGGCCGCCAGGTTGTAGCCTCAGTCAACGCCAAAGAAGGGAACACCGTGGACTTGCCGTTGGGCCTAGTCAATGCATTGGAGTCGGGAACGGCAGTCCTTTTTCTAGGCTCGGGCATCGGCCACAACATGCTCCGTCCAGATGGCACCGCGGTCCCAACAGCGACTGCCCTGGCGACCGACATGGCTAGACACTTTAGCATCGACCTAGAGGACGCCACAGACCTGGCGCAGGTTTCACAATTGGTCGAGGGCCGAGTTGGGCGAACGAAATTGATCTCGTTCGTCGATTCAGCTCTAGGCAACGTTGAGCCGGACTCCGATCTGCAATGGCTAATGTCCTTAACATGAAAAGCCATCTTCACGACAAACTACGACGGCGCTGTCGAGGCCTGCTACGAGTCTCAAGTCGAGCCTCTCCAACTACCGGTCCCTATTGCCTCGAACTCCGAGGCGCGTTCGTGGGACCCTCGATTCGAGGTGCCGATTATCCACCTCCACGGAAGCTTGGCATCGGATGCCGGCAAGGAGACCATCCTTCTCACCGAGAATGACTACGCGACCTTTCGTGCTAAGCGAGAGATGCTGTTCGATTACTTCCGCTTGATGTTCAGCACGAACCCCGTTCTGTATGTCGGGTACTCGCATCGCGATGCAAATTGGAAAATGATTGTTCAGGAATTAGTCAATCAGTACCTTCCAAGCGCGCCGCCGCCCGCATACCGAATTGCACCGTCTACTCCTGCCGCCGAAATAGAATTGCTAGCCACTCGAGGTATTGAAACTGTTCCAGGGGGCCTGAGCGAGTTCCGCGGCGCTGTTGAGACTTCAATCGGCGCCCTCCGAGTTGAGCCACACAACTTATCCGCAATCGAGCGATCTGTCCCAAGCGACTTGGTCCACGCCTTTCGAGAGAATCCTGCGGCCGTGGCACGGCTACTGAACTCGTGGACGTATGTCAACCAAGCCGACTTTGCTTCTGCCCCAAACACCGATCGGTTCTTCAAAGGCGACCAACCAAACTGGTCACTGATCGGTCAGGGAATAAACTTCCAGCGGGACCTCGAACAGCAGCTTGTCGATAACCTTCTTGACTGGGCAACCGACCCAGATGCGAAGGATCAAATCGACATCGTCCTCGGTCCTGCCGGTTATGGGACAACCACATTACTGATGGCGGTGGCCGCCTGGTTCGTACGAAACAAGATCGGCTCAACCCTATTCCTCCGGCCGGGCGTCAAGCCCCTTCCGTCGGACATCGAGTACGCCGCAACCCGGCTAGCAGAGCCGGTTATCTTGTTCATAGACAACGCCGCCGATTGCCCAGATGAAGTGCGGGTCGCGATTGATGTCCTTCGAGCAGCAAAGGTGCGCCACCGGGTAGTGATGGGAGAACGGCTAAACGAGTGGCGGCAGCGGCACTCACCAATCGTCGCGAACGAATACAGCCTCGAACCTCTCTCCGACGATGAGATTGACCGCCTGCTCGCTGCCTTGGGCGCGTCGAATGCGTTAGGGCGCCTCGCTGATCTCTCCCCGGAGTTGCGGGTCGCCGCAGTGAGAGAGAAGCACCAGAAAGAGCTGCTGGTTGCCATGCGAGAGCTGACTGAAGGCAGGGCCTTCGACGCGATTATCGAGGACGAGTTTCGCGGCGTGGTTGACCCAGCAGCGCAGCGGCTCTATGCGTTTGTGTGTGCATTCAGCCGAACGCGCTCGCTGGCCCGTGACCAGCTGTGCGCAGATGCTCTTGACATAAATGTGATCGATATGTACGAGACGCTAAGGGATTCACTCGAAGGTCTCGCGGTCTGGGAAACGGTGGACGAAGCTCGCGGAATCGAGGCCTTGCGCGCGCGCCACCAGGTCATTGCAGACATCGTTTGGGACCGCTGTCTATCGCCCACTGAACGCGAAGATCTCCTCCTTCGCGCCCTGGCAGCAGTCAACCTGGCTTTTGGGATCGACGCGAAGGCCTTCGAGGCGTGGACACGCGACGAAGACGGCATCGATACCCTCTCGGGATTGGAGGCCAAGACCCGCTTCTTTGAGGACGCCTGCAGAAAGGACCCTCACAATCCGTATGTCAGACAACACTACGCCCGCATGCTGCGGCGCGAGCAGCGCTACGAACTAGCGCTGGCCGAGATCGACTCGGCCATCGAACTCTCGCCGCGCAACAGAATTCTATCTCATACCCGCGGCGTTATTCTTCGTAACCTTGCCACTAACGAGCACACTTCTATAGAAGTTGCACGTCGCCGCCTCGCCCAGGCCGAATCATCTTTTAAGGCGGCCATCGCGCAGAACGCGCGCGACGAGTACAGCTATCAATCATTGGCTGAACTGTACATCGAGTGGGCCGCACGCATCACACAAGAATCCGAGATCGTCGCCTACCTCGCGAAGGCGCAAGAGGTCGTTCACGAGGGCCTACAGTCGGCGCGGAATCGTGAGGGCCTGTACCTAGTTTCGGCAAAGATTCAACGCGCGCTGGGCGACACCCCGATGCGATTGAAGGCTCTGAGGCAGGCACTAGAGACGGCCCCTACAAGCGCGATCGTTCGATACCTACTCGGGAAGCTCCTCCTCAATGAGGAGTCTGTGGCAGAAGCTGTGGAGGTGTTACATGAAGGGGTGCGGCTGCACCCTGACGATCCCAACCTGTGCATGACCTATGCGTTGGCGCTACACGCCGCAGGGCGCCCATACTCCGAGTCTGTCGCAGCACTTAACCTCGCTCGAACGCGAGGCGTCCGAGACCCTGCCTATGCGGCGACGTTGGGCGGGTTCTTGGTAATGGACGAGGCTCTGGACGAGGCGAAGGCGGTGTTTGCGGACGCAGACCGACGCGGTTTCGGCGTAGGCGAAGCTTCGCGAATCGCCTTCGTACCAAAGCCGATGGGCTCGCAATTGGTTCTGGGCGGCCGAGTTGCAAAGGTAGGCCCTGGGTTTGCATTCGTGAACTCGCCTGGTATGCCGGACTTTTACTTCCGAATGTCTCGCGCGAACGGGATGCGACTCGTTAAGGGCCAGAAATGTAGTTTCATTCCCGGATTCTCGTCGCGCGGCCCATCCGCCGTACAAGTTGAAATCATCGAAAATGCGAACTGAACGATTATTGACAGGCTCTCCGGACTTAAGCTCAGCCCTGCAACTCGGCCACCTAGGTGCGACGCTGGGCGAGACCCCTTAGTCCGCCGCTAATGCCGCGGAAGTTCAGCCTATGGCGTCTCGAGCTTAAACGGGGCCTGCGCATTTCGACGCATCCCGGCGGTCCACTCCGCCACTTCGCCCTCGTGCCGGAACCACTCACCTCGATCCCGATACACCGAGAACCGCTGATGTAGTTCTGTCTCACAGTCGTGGGGGATCGTGAAGAGCAGATTGAACGGGCCGATCACCATGCCGTCCGGCATCGTCGACCCGCCGTTCTTGAGCACCTTTAGGCGAGATGGGACATCAACCGACTTTCCGATCTTAACCCAGCGGCCGCGCTCAATTACGTAGACCTGCGGGATCCTTGGAGCCCGAGGCTCCAAAGGGGGAGGCTCCGGATTAGCGGCTGCATACTCGGCGAGGGCGGCATCGCTCATCAATGGCCCATCTCCGTCGATGACTGCGACGGCTGCCACGACGATGTCGCCCGCCGCGTCGATCATCCCGTCCGCTGCACGCTCCGCGTGGGGATCGCACAACCAGATCGTGCCGCCTCCGTACCAGTCGCCCAGATGACCACCCGCCGGGCTGCGACGACACATCTGCTTCTCAATCGGCTCCCATGCCCCGCACGTCACACCGGAAACGTCCTGGATACACACGGACGGCTCCTTGTCGATGGTCTGGTCTTGCATGAAGCTGACCGTAACCATCAGCACCGACACAAAGACCGTCTCGCGCACGACGCCGAGAGCGGATCCGCGACCTCGCAAACCCGGGAAGAACGAGCGCATCATGTCGCCGCCTTCGGGACACCTGCCGACTCCGCATTTGCCGCGAACGTAACCTCCCCTCCTCGCAACGGCCGCCGGCACGGGCCCGTCGCATTCGAGGAGTACGTGCGTCCTGCACAAGAGGCGCATGCCCGACAAGCGCATGCTTTCGGGGGACTGGCGGACGCGCGTCGCCGCACACCGCGCGCCGCCCCCGACTGATCCACCTATGGTGAGCCAGTGGACCTGCCCGTGATGCCGCCCGTGCTGCCGATGCTCGCCAAGCCGGCGGCGCGGGTGCCGACCGGCGGCGGCGTCAGCTTCGAGCCGAAGTGGGACGGGTTCCGGTGCCTCGTGTTCCGGGACGGGGACGAGGTGGAGCTGGCGTCGCGGACGGGGAAGTCGCTGACCCGCTACTTCCCCGACCTGGTCGAGGCGGTGCGGGCGGCGCTGCCGGGGCGGTGCGTGGTCGACGGGGAGCTCTTCGTCGCAGTGGGCGACCGGCTGGAGTTCGAGCTGCTGCAGGAGCGGATCCATCCGGCCGAGTCGCGGGTCAGGAGGCTGGCGGCGGAGCTGCCGGCGTCGTACGTCGTCTTCGACCTGCTCGCGCTCGACGCGGTGGACTGCATGGCACTTCCCTTCCGGGAGCGGCGGGCCGCGCTCGCGGCCGTGCTGGCCGACCTCGACCCGACCAGTCGCATCCACCTCGCGAGGACGACCGAGGACCCGGCGGAGGCGGGGCGGTGGTTCCGCGAGTTCGAGGGCGCCGGCCTCGACGGCGTCATCGGCAAGCCGCTCGACGCGCCGTACGCCCCCAACCAGCGCACCATGATCAAGGTCAAGCACGCCCGCACGGCCGACGTCGTGCTCGCGGGGATGCGGCCGCACAAGACCTCGACGCCGGAGCGACCGCTGCTCGGCTCCCTCCTCCTCGGCCTGTACGACGGCGGCGGACTGCAGCATGTCGGGGTCTGCGCCACCTTCACCGACAAGCGGCGCCTCGAGCTCTGGGAGGAGCTGCAGGAGCTGGTCGTGCCGGTGGAGGACCACCCGTGGTCGTTCATGGGGGCGAACGCCATCGCGAACCCGGACCGGGTGCCGGGCACCGTGTCGCGGTGGAGTGGCGGCAAGGATCTCTCCTTCGTCGCGCTGGCGCCGACGCGAGTGCTCGAGGTGGGCTACGACCACATGGAGGGGCGGCGGTTCCGGCACACGACGCAGTTCAAGCGGTGGCGGCCGGACCGCGATCCGGAGTCGTGCGGCTACGACCAGCTCGAGATCGTCACCGCCTTCGACCTCTCCTCCGTCTTCGAGGACTGAGGCGGCCGGGATGAGGGTAGGTTCCGAGGCATGAGCTACGCCGTCGTCCTCCTCGTCGAGCAGGCGCTCTCCGCCGCCGACGCCGCCCAGGTCACCTCGCTCCACGAGGAGATCACCGCCGAGGGCGAAGGCCCCGTGAGCTACTACGTGCTGGTGCCGATGGAGGATGCCGCCGCCCGGGTCGAGGCGTCGCTGGGCACGCTGTCGGGCGGCGGGATGGTCGGCTCCCCCTCGCTGCTCCTGGACTCCGTCGCCTACGACGACATCCGCAAGGTCTGCCTCGAGGAGGCGACCGACGCGCTGTCGGCGTCGCTCGAGGCGCTGCGCGCCGCGGGCGCCACCGCCGAGGGCCAGGTCGTCGACGTGGCTCCCGTCGAGGCGCTGAAGTCGAAGGTGGCCGAGGTCGACGGCCGCGAGGCGATCGTGCTCACCCGGCCGCACGTGGTCGCCGAGTTCTTCCACGTCGACTGGACCCACCAGGCCCGCCGCGCCCTCGACGTGCCCGTCCTCCACCTGCTGGAGCGCGAGAACTTCGACGAGCAGGCCGGCGAGGGCGAGGGCATCACCGGCCTGTGACCTCCCCGGTTCTCACCCGTCGATGCGGTTGCCGTCCTCGTCCCAGTGGTCGGCGCGCTTCTTCGACGGCTGCACCCGCGGGGGCTCGCCGGGCATCTTGGGGTAGTCGGGCGGGAAGTTGAGCTCGACGCCGTCCCAGAGGTCGATCAGCGGCGTCAGGTCATGGCGTACGTCGTCCATCCCCTCCCACGGATCGCGCTCGGCGACCAGCGCGGGGACGGTGGTGAGGTTGAGGTCGCGCGGGTCCTCCAGCGCGTCCAGCTCCGCCCACGTGACTGGCGTCGAGACCGGGGCGCCCGGCTTGGCGCGCAGCGAGTAGGCCGAGGCGATCGTGCGGTCGCGGTTGTTCTGGTTGAAGTCGACGAAGATCCTGTCCCCCCGCTCCTCCTTCCACCAGTCGACGGTCACGCCGGAGGGATCGCGGCGGTGGAGCTCCTGTCCGACGCCGATGGCCGCATGGCGTACGTCCTCGAAGGTCCAGTCGGTGCGGATGCGGACGTAGAGGTGCACCCCGCGGTTGCCCGAGGTCTTCACGTAGCCGGTGATGTCGTGCTCGGCCAGGAGGTCTCGTGCCGCGGCGGCGACGCGTTTCGCGTCCGCGAAGGCGGTGGCGCCGAAGGGGTCGAAGTCCAGACGCAGCTCGTCGGGGTGATCCAACGACGCCGGGGCGGGGCCTCTCCGGACCGGCCAGGGATGGAAGGTGAGGGTGCCCATCTGGGCCGCCCACACGATCGCCGCGGGCTCGGTGGGGCAGAGCTCGTCCTGGGTGCGGCCGGAGGGGAAGGTGACGTGCGCGGTCTCGACGTAGTCGGGGGCGCCCTTGGGCAGCGCCTTCTGATAGAAGCCGTCACCGTTGGTCGCCTTCGGGCCCCGGTAGCTCGGGTTGCCGTCTCGAATGGGCGTCGCGAGCACCATCCCCTCCCGCCAGCCGTCGGGCCACCGCTCCAGCGCGCACGGCCGCTCCCCGATCGAGCGCAGCATCGCATCGCCGACATCGGCGTAGAACTGCGCGACCTCGAGCTTGGTGATGTCCGGCGTCCGCTCGGTCGCCTCGTAGATCACCCGGTCCGGGCTCGACACCCGCACAGCGCGCTCGCCGACCTGGATCTCGACTGCCGACGCCTTGGCCATGCGCCTAACCTAGAGGGCGTGGGATACGACGTGGAGAAGACGGACGAGCAGTGGCGCGCGGAGCTCTCGCCGGAGGAGTACGCGGTGCTGCGCCAGGCCGGCACCGAGCGCGCGTTCACGGGTGAGTACACCGACACCGAGACCCGCGGGACCTACCACTGCAAGGCGTGCGACGCGGCGCTCTTCGAGTCCGACACGAAGTTCCACTCCGGCTGCGGCTGGCCGTCGTTCTACCAGCCGATCACCGACACGATCGAGTACATCGAGGACAACAGCCACGGCATGAAGCGGGTCGAGGTCCGCTGCGCCAACTGCGGCTCGCATCTCGGCCACGTCTTCCCCGACGGCTACGGCACGCCGACCGGCGACCGCTACTGCATCAACTCGATCTCGCTGAAGCTCGAGGACGCCTGACGCCCGATAGCGTTGCGCCCATGCGCATCGCGATGTGGTCGGGGCCACGGAACCTCTCGACCGCTCTCATGCGCTCCTTCGAGAACCGCGCCGACTGCACCGTGGTCGACGAGCCGTTCTACGCGGCCTATCTCGCCGCGACGGGGCTGGACCATCCCGGCCGCGACGACGTGATCGCGAGCCAGCCGACGGACTGGCGCGACGTGGCCGCGACACTGACCGGCGGCCCGCTCGCGACCGAGCACGAGTACCAGAAGCACATGACCCACCACTGGCTGCCGGGCATGGAGGCGGGCGCGCTCTCGGGGCTGACGCACGCGTTCCTCATCCGCGATCCCGCCCGCGTCCTCACCTCCTACGCCAAGGTCCGCGAGGAGCCGACGCTCTCCGACCTGGGGCTTCCCCAGCAGGTCGAGCTCTTCGAGACCTTCGGCGGCCCGGTCATCGACGCGGCCGACGTCCTCGCCACGCCCCGGCGGGCCCTGGTGGCCCTGTGCGATGCCCTCGGACTCGCGTTCGACGAGGCCATGCTGAGCTGGCCCGCCGGGCCGCGCGGGACCGACGGCGTCTGGGCCCCGCACTGGTACGCCGGCGTCTGGGCCTCCACCGGATTCGACCCCGTCTCCCCCGGCTCCGCCGACCCCGTGCCGGAGCGGCTCGAGCCGCTCCTGGAGCAATGCCTGCCCTACTACGCCCGGCTGGCGCCGTACGCGCTGAAGATCGACGGAAGGTGAGCTGAATGCAGCAGAGCTACGACCCCCGCAACGACGAGCTCCAGGTCTGGATCAACGGCACCGTCAGCCACCGCCACGAGGCGCGGATCAGCCCGTTCGACTCCCTCGCGCAGGGCGGCGACGGGGTCTGGGAGGGACTGCGCCTGACCGGGGGGCGGATCTTCAAGCTCACCGAGCACCTCGACCGGCTGCGCCGCAGCGCGAAGGCCCTGGCCTTCGAGCACATCCCGAGCGACGCCCACATCACCGATGCGATCGCTGCGTGCCTGGCCGCCAACGACATGCACGACGACGTCCACATCCGGCTCACGCTGTCGCGCGGGGTGAAGATCACCAGCGGCATGGACCCCCGGCTCAACCAGGCCGGGCCGACGCTGATCGTGCTGGCGGAGTTCAAGTCGCCCGTCTACGACGACAGCGGGATCGTGCTCAAGACCGCGGCGCAGCGCCGCCCGCGCGCCGACATGCTCGACCCGAAGATCCACCACAACAACCTGCTTCCCTCAATCCTCGCGAAGATCGAGGCCAACGCCGCCGGCGCGGACGACGCGCTGATGCTCGACGACCTCGGCTTCGTCGCCGAGACCAACGCGACGCACGTCTTCCACGTGAAGTCCGGGGTGCTGCGGACCTCGACGACGCGCGCCTGCCCCGAGGGCATCACCCGCTCGTGCGTCCTCGACGAGCTCGCACCGGCGCTCGGCCTGCCGGTGGAGGTCGGCGACTTCAGCCTGACCGAGGTCTACAACGCCGACGAGGTCTTCGTGACCGGCACCATGGGTGGCCTCACCCCGGTGGTGAGCATCGACGGCCGCGCCATCCCCACCGGCCCGGTGACGGCGAGCCTCGGCAAGGAGTACGCCGAGGCGCTGGCCACCCAGGGCACCGTCGTCGCCTGACCGCGGGTCCTTGGAGTCACCGGGTGACGCTCACGACCCGCGGTCGCGACCGCACCTACCCGCAGGCGAGGACGGCGCGGGCGACCCGGCCCGGCATCTCGTCGGCCTCGACGAGGAGCCGGCCATCCGCCGCGTGGATGGCGGAGTGACCCGCGGTCTCGGCGAACCCGCCTCCCGTCGGGCCCGCGAAGCTGGCCATCGCGACCGGGGCTCCGAGCGAGCGACTGATGACGAAGGCCCTGGCACGGCACTCGACGACGTCGGCCGGCACGTCCACCACGCCCGCCGCGTACACGTCGACGTGGAGCGCCGCCATCGCCGCGGTGTGCCGGCTCTGGCCGGTGTCCTTGCAGATGGCCAGCCCGATCACCCACCCGTCGACCTGGGTCGTGGTCGGACCTGTGCCGGGGGTGAAGCGCAGGAGCTCGTCGCCGTGGAGCCACGACTTCCGGTAGACCACCGAGGCCCCGCCGGAGTCGATCCTGACGGTCGCGATCGAGAGCCGGCCCGACTCCTCGATCGGCGCGCCGACGAGGGCGACGCTGTTCCACTCGGCGCACGCCTCGACCACGACGGACAGCGCAGCATCGTCGAGGGCGACGGGGGACGCGTCGAGCTCGTAGCCGCTCAGCGAGAGCTCGGGGAATACCACGACCCGCGCCGACGCGGCCGCGATCGCCGCAGCGTGGGCGATCGCGTTCTCGTGGAGCGCATGCGGCGTGATCGCCGGCTGCGCGACGGCGATCGCGAGGGTCAGGGCTCTCACGGGCGTGAGTGTCGCACGGAGCGACCACAGCGAAAACCCGTCGTACAACCCATTTCCGCCTCCGTAGGTTCGTCCGCCGTGCCCGGAGGGGCCGGGCACGACTCGCATGAGAGGACAGACCAGAGGACACCACGATGGAGAAGATCAGCACGAGGCTCATGAGCTGGGCCTCGATCCTCGAGGACACGACGCGCGCGCAGGCGCAGACCACGGCGACGATGCCGTTCGTCTTCCCGCACGTGGCGCTGATGCCGGACGCCCACCTCGGGCTGGGCGCGACGGTGGGGTCGGTCATCCCGACCCTCGGCGCGATCATCCCCGCGGCCGTCGGCGTGGACATCGGCTGCGGCATGATCGCCGTCCGCACCCGGTTCACCTCCGACGAGCTGCCGCACGATCGCAGGCCGCTGCGCGAGGCCATCGAGCGCGCCGTCCCGCTGAGCGCCGGCGCCGCGAACCGGAAGGTCAGCCGCGACCACACCGAGCGCCGGCTGGCGGAGCTGACCGAGAGGGCCGAGCAGGCCGGCTTCGACCCCGCGTCGTACGCCGGCAGCTGGGAGCTCCAGCTCGGCACGCTCGGCTCCGGCAACCACTTCATCGAGGTCACGGTCGACGAGCGCGACCGGGTCTGGCTGTTCCTCCACTCCGGGTCGCGGGGCGTCGGCAACAAGATCGCCCAGCGGCACATCCGCATCGCCGCGGACCTCTGCACGAGGTGGTGGATCGACCTGCCCGACAAGGACCTCGCCTACCTCGCCGAGGGGACCGACGAGTTCTGGTCCTACATCCGCGAGATGCGGTGGGCACAGCACTACGCGCTGCTCAACCGCGAGGAGATGATGGACCGGGTGGTGCGGCAGTTCGCCGAGTGGGTCGGGCTCTCGTCGGCCGACGACGTCGTCCGCGAGGAGGAGATCAACTGCCACCACAACTACACCGAGCAGGAGACCCACTTCGGCCGGAGGGTGTGGCTGTCCCGGAAGGGCGCGATCAACGCCGAGGCCGGGCGGATGGGGCTCATCCCCGGCAGCATGGGCACGGCGTCGTACGTCGTCCAGGGGCTGGGCAACCCGGTGGCGCTCAACTCCGCGCCCCACGGTGCCGGGCGGAGCTTCTCCCGGTCGGCGGCACGACGGCGGTTCACCGCCGACGACCTCCGGGCGGCGATGAACGGCATCGAGTACCGCGACACCGACGCGTTCATCGACGAGATCCCGGCGGCGTACAAGGACATCGACCAGGTCATGTCCGACGCCGCCGACCTCGTCACGGTCCGGCACACGCTGCGCCAGATCGTGAACGTGAAGGGCGACTGACGGCGTACCGCGGGTGAGCCCGTGCCGAGGCGGCAACCGCCGAGGCGCGGGCTCACGGCGCATGCCCGCCGACGCCAGTCTCGGCGCCGCTGTCGGTGGCGAGCGGGACGATGGCCGGATGACAGCTCCACGAATCGCCACGAGGCGTGAGCAGCGCTTTCACGACGCCGAGCGGTACTCCGTCGTGCGAGCGCTGTTCGGCCTGGGTGTCTGCCTGTCGCTCGACGTCCTCCTTCTCTCCGCCACCCTGTCCTCGCTCGCCACCGGGGTGCGGCACCTGGGTCCCGTGAGCACTGGCTCGGATCGGGCCGTCGTGGTGCTGCTCGTGACCTTCTGGTGCCTGCCGGCAGCCATCGTGACACTGGTGTCGGGGCGGCATCTCGCGGTCCGGGTGATCGCGATCCGACAACGGCTGCGTGCGGGTCTGGGCAAGGCGCTCGCAGCGCTCGACGAGACCGCCGCGGCACCACCTGAGGAGCAGCTGCCCCGCGGCGAGGCCGTCGGCCGGATCCTCCTCGCCGGTCTGATCACGACGTTCGTCGCCGGCATGGACATCACGATGATCGGCGAGTTCCTCGCCAGCTCCACCATCGGTCTCCTGCCGTCGATCGTCCTCGCCGGCGCCGCAACGCTCCTCAGCAACGTGATCCTGGCCTCGGCCTTCCTCCCGCGCACCGGCCTCACCGACGCTCTCGCCCGCGTCACACCCGAGCGGTGGCGACGGGCAGTGCCGGTCCCCTCACTCGACGTCTGCGTCGTCTGCAGGGACAGACTCCGCCACCCCTCGGTGCTGCGACGGTCGTGGTGCTCTCTCCGCCATCGCGCAAAGGAGGTCTGGGAGGCGGCGGCGCGGCGGTCGCGGATGGTCGCCTACCTGAGCGATCCGAATGCCTCGGTCCGCTGGATCGTCGGCAGCGCCCTGATCGCGACGGTCGGGCGGGCAAGCGGAGTAACGCTGGTGGCGCTGACGTCGCTCGTGTCGCTCGCACTTGCATGCCTCCTCCTGATCGTCGGGGTGCGAGGCGAGAGCGAGTCCGTGATCGACGGCGCGCTGATGCCACCGACGCGTGCTGCCATGTGGATGATCGCGAGCGGCTTCGGCCTCATCGTCAACGGGCTGCTGCTCGTCTCGGCGGTGAACCACGCGCGGACAGCGATGCGCGTCGTCGGGTGGGGCTATGACCCGAACATGGTGGTGCTGCTCCTGCTGACGTGCGAGGCGTACGCCGTTGCCGCAGTGCTGCGCCGGCGCCTCGGCCAGGGCGCACTGTCGTCGAGCGGCAGGGTGGCGGCAGCGACCAATCTCCTCGGACTCGCCATCGGCGCGGCCCAAGGAGGCTGGCTGCCGACCTACCTCGTCCTCCTGGTCCCGCTGGTCGATGCCGATCACCGAGCGCACCGGCAGCGGACCGGATCACCTCGACCGGCGTAGCGCTCGCATCCCCCGGAGCAGCGAGGGCGGCCCGTTTCGAGGGCTGGCCACCGATTCCTCGACCGCCGTGGGCGGTCCTAAACTCGGAAGCATGGCTGAGAAGGTGCTGCTGCTCGAGAACATCCACCCGGTCGCGGTCGAGACGCTCGAGCGCGCGGGCTTCGAGGTGGACCTCCGCTCGGCGAGCATGTCCGAGGACGAGCTGCTCGCGGCGCTGCCGGGCGTGACGCTGCTGGGCATCCGCTCCAACACCCACATCACGGCCAAGGTGCTCGACGGGGCGCCGGACCTGCGGGCGATCGGCTGCTTCTGCATCGGCACCAACCAGGTCGACCTCGGCGCCGCCGCCGAGCGCGGCGTCGCGGTCTTCAACGCCCCCTACTCCAACACCCGCAGCGTGGTGGAGCTGGTCATCGCCGAGATCATCAGCCTCGCCCGCCGCCTGCCGGAGAAGACCCAGAAGATGCACGCCGGCATCTGGGACAAGTCGGCCAAGGGCAGCCACGAGGTGCGCGGCCGCACGCTCGGCATCGTCGGCTACGGCAACATCGGCACCCAGCTCTCCAACCTCGCCGAGGCGCTGGGCATGTACGTCATCTTCTTCGACGTCGCCGACCGGCTGGCGCACGGCAACGCCCGCCGGATGCCCACGCTGGACGCGCTGCTCGCCGAGGCGGACGTCGTCAGCCTCCACGTCGACGGCCGCCCCGGCAACGCCGGCATCTTCGGCGACGAGCAGTTCTCGAAGATGAAGGACCGCGCCCTCTTCATCAACGCCGCGCGCGGCATGGTCGTCGACACCGAGGCGCTCCGCCGCCACATCCTGGAGGGCCACATCGCCGGAGCCGCCCTCGACGTCTTCCCGATCGAGCCCAAGGCCCAGGGCGACGAGTTCGAGAGCCCTCTGCGCGGCCTCGACAACGTCATCCTCACCCCCCACGTGGGCGGCTCGACGATGGAGGCGCAGGAGGAGATCGGCTACTTCGTCGCGACCAAGCTGCGCAACTTCCAGCAGCAGGGATCGACCGCGCTCAGCGTCAACCTGCCCGCCGTCCAGCCGCCGGCCCTGACCGAGGGCTCGCGCGTCGGCTTCCTCCACGTCAACGTCCCCGGCGTCCTCGCCGACGTCAACAACGTCCTCGCCACCGAGGGGGCCAACGTCACCGGGCAGTACCTCGCGACCCGTGGCGAGCAGGGGTACGTCGTCACCGACCTCGCCGGGGAGCTCAGCGAGGCCGCGCTGGCCAAGCTCCAGGGCTCCGCCCACACGCAGTGGATCCGCCACTACTCCAGCTGAGCCCCCCTGATTTCCTATGAATCGCCGGCCCGTGCTGGCGTGTCTCGCGCGGGCCGCTCAGGATGTCCGGCATGGAGTTGCCTCAACATCGGCCCGACCACTGGCCGCTGACCGACGCTGACCCTCTTCGCGACGAGCTGCTGACGGCGTACGCCGCCGACGACCGACGCTTCCACGGCCTCCGCCACCTCGGCGAGGTGCTGGACCACCTGGACGCCCTGAGCAGCGCCGGCGAGCGCTTCGACCGGCTCCCGGTGCTCCTGGGAGCGTGGTTCCACGACAGCCTGTACGACGGCGAGCGCGACTCCGAGGAGCGGGCCGCCTCCTGGGCGCGCGCGGCGCTGGCCGACCACGTCGACGGCACCGTGATCGAGGAGGTGGCGCGGCTGGTGCTGCTCACCGACACCCACGACCCGGCGCCGGGCGACGCCAACGGGGCCGCGCTGTCGGACGCGGACCTGGCGATCCTGGCGAGCGGTCCCGAGCGGTACGCCGACTATCTCGCGGCGGTCCGCGCGGAGTTCGCCCAGCTCTCCGACGAGGAGTTCGCGCGGGGTCGCGAGCACCTGGTCGAGCGCCTGCTCGACCGGCCCTCGATCTACCGCACCGCCCACGGCCGCGCCACCTGGGAGCGCGCCGCACGCGACAACCTGCGCAGCGAGCTGGGGGCTCTGCGGCCGGTCGGATAACGATTGGGCAAATCGATTCGGCGGGGCGGACAATCCCACCCATGGGATTCACGACGTACGCCGAGGTGCTCCGGCAGCCGGTGATCCGTCGCACGGTCCTGCTGGGCCTGTTGATCCGGATCCCGCTCTGGGCCGCCAACATCGTCCTGACGCTCCACGTCGTCACGCACCTCGGGCGCTCCTACGCCGAGGCCGGCCTGGTCGGGATGGTCGTCTCCTGCGGCCTCGCGATCAGCGGGCCGTGGCGCGGCCGGATGCTCGACCGGAAGGGGCTGCGGACGGCGATCGCCCCATCGATCGCCGTCGGCGGCCTGTTCTGGTGCGTGGCGCCGTGGCTCGGCTACTGGCCGCTGACCGCCCTCGCCGGGATCGCGGCGCTCTTCGCCGTCCCGAGCTTCTCGATCATCCGTCAGGTGCTCATCAGCCACGTCCCCGACGAGCAGCGCACCACCGCGCTGTCGGTCGACTCGGTGGCCGTCGAGGTCAGCTTCCTCATCGGCCCGGTGCTCGGCGTCTTCGCGGCGACCTGGCTCCCGACGCCGCTGGCGCTCATGATCTGCCAGCTCGCCGTCGTCGCCGGCGCGGTCGCCCTCTGGGTGGCGAACCCGCCGCTCAACAGCGAGCACTCCGACCTGTCGGCCGGCCACGTGCCGGTGCGCGCCTGGCTCTCGCCGACCGCCGTGGCCGTGCTCGCGATGACCGTGGTCTGCACCGTCATCCTCACTGCCGAGGACCTCGCCACCGTGGCGGCGCTGCGCGACTGGGACCACGCGGGCGACATCGGCTGGGTGCTCGCGCTGTGGGGCCTCGGCTCCGGCATCGGCGGCGTCCTCTACGGCGCCGTGCGGCGCCCGCCGAGCGCCGCGGCGCTCCTCATCCTCCTCGCCGGCTCGACCGCGCTCGTCGCGCTCGCCCCCGGCCAGTGGTCCTTCACCGGCCTGCTGTTCGTCTCCGGCCTGTTCTGCGCCCCGACGATCACCGCGACCGTCGACGCGCTGTCGCGGCTGGTGCCCGCGAGCATCCGCGGCGAGGTGATGGGCTGGCACGGCGCCGCCCTCACCCTCGGCAGCGCCGCGGGCGCGCCTCTGATCGGGCTCGCGCTGGACCACGGTGGCTGGACCGCCGGCTTCGCGTACGCCGGGGTGGGCGGCCTCGCCGTCGCCGTACTCGCCCTCGTGGTGTCCCGGAGCTTCCGGCCGACGGTGCCGGCCGAGCCCGACACGGCGCTCCTGCTCGCGCCGTCAGAACACGTTGAGCGGACGGAACTGCACGCTTAGCCGGGGACCGGCGTGGGCCACCTTCGGGACGGCGTGCTCCCAGGTGCGCTGGCAGCTGCCGCCCATGACCAGCACGTCGCCGTGGCCCATCTCGAAGGAGATCGACTCGCCCCCGCCGCGCGGGCGCAGCGCCAGCCGGCGCGCGTCGCCGAGGGAGACGATCGCCACCATCGTGTCGTGGGTGCGGCCGCGGCCGATGGTGTCGCCGTGCCAGGCGACCGAGTCGCGGCCGTCGCGGTAGTAGCAGCAGCCGGCCGTGCGGAACCGCTCGCCCAGCTCGGCCTCGTAGTGGTCGCTCAGCGCCTCCCGTGCGTCCTCGAGCCCCGGGTGCGGCAGCCGGTCGCCCGCGAGGTAGGTGCGCACCAGCCGGGGCACGTCGACGACGCGGTCGTACATCCGGCGCTGCTCGGCCCGCCACGGCACGTCGGCGATCAGCGTGTCGAGCACCGCGTCGGCGTCGGGCAGCCATCCGGCTGCCACGTCGACCCAGGCGCCGGCCGAGAGCGGCGTGCGGGTCAGTGCGAGCCCGTCGGCTCCCGCCGACCCCGGCGCGAACAGCGACCCCTGGAAGTCCACGACGTCATTAGAACATACTTTCGAAGAGGTTCGGGACAGGTTCGGCGTACACGGGGCGGGACCCACACCTATCCTCGTGGGCATGGACCACGTGCTGGCGACGCCGGGTCGCTCGCTGAAGCACGAGACGATCAGGGAGTACGTCCGCACCCTCATCGCCAGCGAGGAGCCCGGCACGCCGGCTCCGTCGGAGCGTGAGCTCGTCCAGCGCTTCGGCGTCGCGCGGATGACGGTCCGGCAGGCCCTGGACGCGCTCGTGGTCGAGGGGCTGCTCGAGCGCATTCCCGGGCGGGGCACCTTCGTGACCCGGCCGCGCCAGCGCGGCACGCCGGTGCTCTCCTTCACCGACGAGATGGGGCGGCGCGGCAAGCGGGCCGAGGCGCAGACCCTCACCGCGCGACGCGAGAGCGCCTCGGAGTCGGTGGCCCGGGCGCTCGGCATCTCCGAGGGCGACTCGGTGATCTACTGGCGACGGCTGCGCACCGTCGACGGCGGCCCCCACTGCATCGTCGACGCCTGGCTCAACGAGGTGATCCTGCCGGGCTTCCTGCACGGCACGCTGCCCGACAGCCTCTACGAGGAGCTCGGCGCGCGGGGACTGCGCCCGACGTGGGCCGAGGACATCTTCGGCGTCTCCGGGGCGACCTCCGAGGAGTCCACCCACCTCGAGATCGAGCGCGACGCCCTCGTCGTGCGCGGCCAGCGCCGTGCCTTCGCCGGCGAGGCGATCGTCGAGGTCAGCCGCACCGCCTGGCGCACCGACCGCTTCCAGCTGCGCCTCCAGCTCGGCACGCAGACCACCGACTGACGCGCCCGCCGAGCCGGCGGGACGCAGAACGCACAACGGGGCCCCGCCGAAGCGGGACCCCGTTGTGAGGACGAATTCGTCGGATGGCGCGTGTGGCTGCAAGGAGCGCGAGGGAAGCCGACCCGTCTTTGGTCGGCGACCGAGCGGCGACGCCGCAGACACTCCGCCAGTCGGCGAATTAGAAGTCCATGCCGCCCATGCCGCCCATGTCGGGGGCACCGGCCGCGGAGGCCTTCTCCGGCTTGTCGGCCACGACGGCCTCGGTGGTGAGGAACAGCGCGGCGATCGACGCGGCGTTCTGCAGCGCCGAGCGGGTGACCTTGGCCGGGTCGATGATGCCCTCGGCCAGCAGGTCGACGTACTCGCCCGTGGCGGCGTTGAGGCCCTGGCCCGCGGGGAGCGAGGCGACCTTCTCCGCCACGACGCCGCCCTCGAGGCCGGCGTTGACGGCGATCTGCTTCAGCGGCGCCGAGGTGGCGGCCTTGACGATCGCGGCACCGGTGGCCTCGTCGCCCACCAGGTCGGCCTCGAGCTTCTCGAAGACCGCGGCGGTCGCCTGCACGAGCGCGACGCCACCACCGGGGAGGATGCCCTCCTCGACGGCCGCCTTCGCGTTGCGGACGGCGTCCTCGATGCGGTGCTTGCGCTCCTTGAGCTCGACCTCGGTGGCCGCGCCGACCTTGATGACGGCCACGCCGCCGGCCAGCTTGGCGAGGCGCTCCTGGAGCTTCTCGCGGTCGTAGTCGGAGTCGGACTTCTCGATCTCGGCACGGATCTGGTTGACCCGGCCCTCGATCTGGGCCTGGTCGCCGGCGCCGTCGACGATGGTGGTCTCGTCCTTGGTGATGACGACCTTGCGGGCCTGGCCGAGCAGGGTCAGGTCGGCGGTGTCGAGCTTGAGGCCGACCTCCTCCGAGATCACCTGGCCGCCGGTGAGGATCGCGATGTCCTGCAGCATGGCCTTGCGGCGGTCGCCGAAGCCCGGGGCCTTGACGGCGACGGACTTGAAGGTGCCCTTGATCTTGTTGACGACCAGCGTCGAGAGCGCCTCGCCGTCAGTGTCCTCGGCGAGGATGACGAGCGGCTTGCCGGACTGGATGACCTTCTCCAGCAGCGGCAGGACGTCCTTGACCGAGCTGATCTTCTGGTTGGCGATCAGGATGTAGGGGTCCTCCAGGACCGCCTCCATGCGCTCGGGGTCGGTGACGAAGTAGGCCGAGATGTAGCCCTTGTCGAACCGCATGCCCTCGGTGAGCTCGAGGTCGAGGCCGAAGGTGTTGGACTCCTCGACCGTGATCACGCCCTCCTTGCCAACCTTGTCCATCGCCTCGGCGATGAGCTCGCCGACGCTGGGGTCAGCGGCGGAGATGGACGCGGTGGCCGCGATCTCCTCCTTGGTCTCGATCTCCTTGGCGTTGGCCAGGAGCTGGGTCGAGATCGCCTCGACGGCCTTCTCGATGCCCTTCTTCAGGCCCATCGGGTTGGCGCCCGCGGCGACGTTGCGCAGGCCCTCGCGGACCAGCGCCTGGGCGAGGACGGTGGCCGTCGTCGTGCCGTCGCCGGCGACGTCGTCGGTCTTCTTCGCGACCTCCTTGACCAGCTCGGCGCCGATCTTCTCGTAGGGGTCCTCGAGCTCGATCTCCTTGGCGATGGAGACGCCATCGTTGGTGATGGTGGGGGCGCCCCACTTCTTCTCGAGCACCACGTTGCGGCCCTTCGGGCCCAGGGTGACCTTGACGGCGTCGGCGAGCGTGTTCATGCCACGCTCGAGCCCGCGCCGGGCCTCCTCGTTGAAGGCAATCAGCTTCGGCATAGCTCCCTGCAATCCTTCGTCATTCGAAGTCGGTATCTGTCACTCTCAAGGCGAGAGTGCCAGCTACCTGTTTAGCACTCTCACCCAGAGAGTGCAAACGATCCGGTGACGAAACGGTGACAGTTGGACCCGGCTCGTATCCGGCGGCCGTCCGGGCCGTTGACGGGACATGACCTCGCCTCGTCGCTCGTGGCATGTGTGGCTCGTCTCGGGCACCACGCTGGCCGTCCTCGCAAGCCTGCTCCTCGCCGTGATCCCCACCGGGGCCCTGGCCGTCCGGAGCGACGGGTTCGGAGGTGCCTTCGAGCCGCTGTCGAGCTTCAAGCAGTCCCGGACCGCCCGGACCAACCCCACGGCGTACGCGGCGTTCGCGGTGGACACCGCGACCGTGCGCGCCCAGCTCTCCTCGGGCGAGATCAGCGTGCCGGACCCCGACGGCAGGCCGGTGCGGTTCTCGGTCGTGCCCGACAGCGTCATGGAGTCGGAGCTGGCCGCGGCCCATCCCGAGATCCAGACGTACGCCGGGCGGGGGATCGACGACCCGGCGCTGTCGCTCCGGGCGGACGTCACCCCGATGGGATTCCACGCCGCGGTGCGCTCGCCGAGGGGATCGTGGTTCATGGACCCGGCCACCGACCACCGGGGTGAGAGCCGCCACCTGTCGTACTACACCGCGAGCCTCCCGGCCGTGCCGGAGTCGATCAGTGACGCCTTCGCGCGCACGGACCTGGACGACCTGCACGAGGAGACCGCCGGCGCGGCCACCTCCGAGCGGGCCGCCCCCGCGGCCGGCGCCGTGGTCCCGCTGCGCACCTACCGGCTCGCGCTCGCCTCGGACCCCGCCTACGCCGCGTACTTCCAGGAGCACGACGGCGACAGCAACGTGCTGTCGCAGAAGGTCACCCTGATCAACCGCGTCAACCAGATCTACGAGGCCGACGTCAACATCAAGATGATCCTGATCGACGACACCGAGAAGCTCAACTTCGACACCACGGAGAAGGCCTCGGGAGCCGACGGACCCTGCGGCGGCGATCCCTGCTACAGCTCCGACACCCTCGAGGGAGGCTGCAGCAGCGACCTGCTGACCGCGAACGAGTTCGCCCTCGGGCAGGTCGTCGGAGCCGACAGCTTCGACATCGGGCACATCGGCCTCGGCACCGACGGCGGCGGCATCGCCGGGCTCGGGGTCGTCGGCGAGCAGTACAAGGCCGACGGCTGCACCGGGCTGGCGACGCCCGTCGGGGACTTCTACGCGATCGACTACGTCGCCCACGAGATGGGGCACGAGTTCAACGGCAACCACACGTTCAACGGCAACCTCGGCAGCTGCGCCGCCACGAACCGCAACGCCAGCACCTCGGTCGAGCCCGGGTCGGGCTCGTCGGTGATGGCGTACGCCGGGATCTGCGACGCCGACGACCTGCAGCCGCACACCGACCCCTACTTCTCCCAGCGCAGCATCGACGAGATCCAGACCCATGCCACCGCGGATCCCACGACCTACAGCGAGGTGCAGACGGTCAACCTGCGCGGCTGGGACGCCACGGCCGACTCGATCACCCTCACGTACAAGACGAACACGGTGACCATCACCAACAACCGGCTGACGTCGTACAACCTCCTCGCGCTCAACAACAGCATCAACACCCTCGTCGGCGGCAGCGGCGCGACCGTGAGCGGCTACAACGGCGGCCTCCTCCCCGACGAGGACGGCTTCACCGTCACGTTCGGCAGCGACGTGGACGAGCCGCGGCTGGAGGTCACCGCCACCACGGGTGCCGAGGCCTTCGTCGGCGTCATCACCAACGGCGGCCCGGGCACCAACCAGGGCTATACCGTCGAGACCACGGTCGACGGCGTCACCAACCACGCGCCGACCGTCACCGCGCCCGCCGCGGCGACCATCCCGATCCGCACGCCGTTCGAGCTGACCGGGTCCGGCGTCGACCCCGACGGGGACCCGCTGGTCTACCTCTGGGAGCAGAACAACGCCGGCGGCACCGTCGGCAGCAACCTGACCGTGAGCGCGAACCGGACCAACGGTCCCCTGTTCCGGGTCTTCGGCACCCGGGCCGTGGTCGACGACGCGACCGCCATCACGTACGGCGGCCAGGACGTCAATCTCGCGACCGGCTCGCCCTACCGCTCGTTCCCCGACATGCAGCAGGTGCTGGACGGCAACACGAACATCGCCAGCGGCAGCTGCCCGACGGTCACCACCGACCCCACGGACGCCCAGATCGACTGCTACTCCGAGTTCCTGCCGACCGCGACCTACACCCCCAGCTCGCTCAGCTTCCGGCTGACCGCGCGGGACCTGGCGCTGCCGGCCGGAGGGGTCCAGCACGCCGACGTGACCCTCACCCTCAACAAGCAGGCCGGCCCGCTGCTGGTGAGCTCCCAGGCCGCCGCGGCGAGCTACGACGCCGGCGCCACCGGCACGGTGACCTGGACCGTCAACGGCACCGACGCGACGGCCCTGGCCCCGACCGTGAGGATCACGATGTCCGCCGACGGCGGCCAGACCTGGCCGTACACGCTGAGCGAGACCACCGCCAACGACGGCAGCGAGAGCGTCGTCTGGCCGGACGTGAGCACCGAGCACGCCCGGATCAAGATCTCGGCGGTCGGCAACTACTTCTACAACGTGAACGGCCACGAGTTCACCATCGTCGGCCCGACGGTGACGCCGACGACGTCGCCGACCGTCTCGCCGACGGCGACGGACTCGACCTCACCGACCTCCTCGCCGACCGCGACGGAGACGGCCACCGAGACGGTGACGGCCACGACCACCGCCACCACGACGACCACCCCGGACGCCTCGACGCCGCCGGAGACGAGCCTCGCGGTCGCCGGCCTGCGCAACGGCTACCTCAACTCGCAGACGCTGGCGCTCACCCTGCGGTCGGACCAGCCGGGAGCGACGTTCGCGTGCACCCTCGACGGCCGTGCCCTCCCGTGCTCGGCCTCGACGCGGACACGCGGGCTGAAGCGCGGGCGGCACCTCGTCACGGCGGCCGCGACACGCGGCGGGCTGAGTGACGCGACGCCGGCGCAGACCGTCCTCTGGGTGACCGCGGACGACCGCGGGGCACGCCGCAGCAAGGGCTGGCGGGAGCTCACGCTCTCGGGCTTCCGCGGCAACAGCGCGGGGCTCGCCCGCGTCAAGGGGGCCACGATGACCTGGCGCGTCCGCAAGGTCCGCCAGCTCTCGCTCTTCGCGCCCAGGCTCCCCAAGGGCGGCAAGGTGGCGGTCTACCTGAACGGCCGCCGCTACACCACGATCTCGCTCGCCGGCTCGGCCACCTCGTCGATCGAGATCCCCATCGCCACGCTCACGAAGCGGTTCTCCGGCAAGGTGAGGATCACGACGCTCTCGGGCCGGCCGGTGTTCATCGACAGCCTCGGCTACCGCTGACCCCGCCCTACGCCCCCGCCGGGACACGAAGGGCGTCGACCACCGACGGGACGAGCGCCTCCGCCGTACGCCGATAGCCCAGCTCGCTCGGATGGAACTGGTCGATCGCGAAGTGATCCTCCGGGTTCGTCACGAAGAACGGCCCGACGGCCTCGGCCAGGGAGACGACGTGGGCCCCCGCGTCCAGCGCCGCCTCGCGCTGGGCCACGGCCAGCTGCCGCGAGGCTCGCCCGGCGAGGCTGCGGAGGGGGTCGGGCAGCGGCCGGATCGCGCCGAGATCGGGGCAGGTGCCCACGACGACCGTCGCGCCCCGCGCCCGCAGCGAGCCGATGACCTCGCGCAGGCCCGCGATCGAGTCGGCGAGGGGGACGCGATGCGTCACGTCGTTGCCGCCGACGATCACGACGGCGACGTCGGGCCGGTAGTCCTCCTCGAGCTGGGTGAGCTGCTGCTCGGGGATCATCCAGGTCTCGGCGCCCACCTTCGCCACCGTGCGCAGGCGGACGGGCCGGTGGAGGGCGTCCCCGAGACCCTTCGCGAGCCGGGCCCCGAGGGTGCCCTTCGGGCGGGTGGCTCCGAGCCCGGCGGCCACCGAGTCGCCCACGAGGAGCAGGTCGAGCGGCTCGACCCCCGGGGCGGCGTGGCGGCGGCGGTAGACCTTGTCCGCATCCGGTGCGATGTCGCCCAGCGGGGTGCCGATGACGGCACGCGCGTGAGCGGCCTGACGCTTGAGCAGCTGGACGAATCCAGCCGCTCCCAGGACGCCGACACCACCGATCACGGCGGCGCCCGCACCTACTCCGGTGAGGACCCTGACGGTTCCGGCATGACGCTGCATGCCTCGTTCTTACCCACCGCGTGTGAACTCAACGTAACTCCCGCCGACGGGAGATTGCCGCCAGATCACAGACCGTCCCCGCGAGCGACCCCGCAGACCCAGGCACCACGCAGACCCAGGAGCAAACGTGATTGACGCGCGCGGCTCCCAGGAGCCGGCAGGAAGCCGGCCTTGGAGCGAAGCGGATGTCGGTGTGGCTACGTGACCACGCCGACCACGACCTCGGCGTCCTGAGGTCACCCGGGGGGTGGTTTCCACGCAGGACTCTCCCGAGACGCCCTCCCATGTGTGGCGGTCGGCTCCGCTGCGTCGCCGGCCTCGCTCACGCAGGCCGTCAGCGCCTCGCGCAGCGGCCCGGGGCCGACCTCGAAGGCTTCGGCCCGGCCTGGGCGAAGACGTGCGGAGCCATCGTCTCGATCAGCTCGGGCTTCATGAACTCATGCCCCGGCTCGTTCGGGTCGCTGCCAGGCCGCACGAGCTCGGTCACCCGCAGCTGGCCGGCCCACTCGTAGACGTCACCAAAGACGTGCGCATGGATCGCCTGCAGGTGCTCGAGGTCGAACGTCTGGGGGACGCTGATCTTCCCGTCGACGAGCTCGAGGCTGCGCAGGTAGGTGCGGCGTCGCTCGGCGTCCGCCAGGGCGATGGGATCGCGGAGGTCGAGCTTGTTCCTCAGGCACTCATCGATCTGGCCGGGCCAGAAGTAGTCGCCCCAGTTCTCGAAGGTGGCCACCTCGGGTTTAGCCGTTGACGCGCTCCAGCTCGGCGACCGCCTCGTCGAACGTCAGCTGGTCCAGGAGGAAGCGAGCACCGACCTCACGGGCGGCGTCGGTGATCGGCATGCCCTCCATCGCGAAGGAAGCGACCAGGCTGTCCAGGCGAGCCGTCTGGGCAGGGGTGAGCTGCTCGACGGCGGGTGTGATGGTGTGGATGTCGGAGTGGATCGTCATGGTGCTCTCCTCGCTCTCGGTTCCTAGTCTACGGCTGCTTCTGGCGACTGCCGAGCGACTCCGGAGACACAGGCACCACGCAGACCCAGGAGCAAACGTGATTGACGCGCGCGGCTCCAAGGAGCCGGCAGGAAGCCGGCCTTGGAGCGAAGCGGCCGGCGACTGCCGAGCGACGCCGGAGACGCGCCGTCAGATCACGTTTGCGGCCTCGAAGGCGTCGTAGTTGGGGGCAATGGTGGCAGCAGGGCCGACCTGGTCCGCGATGGCGTCGAGGGTCTTGAGACCGTGGCCGGTGTTGATGATGACCGTCTCGAGCGACGGGTCGAGCTGACCGGTCTCGACGAGCTTGCGGGTCACGGCGACGGTGGTGCCGCCGGCGGTCTCGGTGAAGATGCCCTCGGTCCGGGCGAGCGTCACGATGCTGGCGCGGATCTCGTCGTCGCTGACCTCCTCGACCCCGCCGCCGGTGGAGCGGGCGATGTCGAGGACGTAGATGCCGTCGGCGGGGTTGCCGATCGCGAGCGACTTGGCGATGGTGTCGGGCTTGACCGGGCGGATCGCGTCCACGCCGGCCTTATACGCCGTCGCGACGGGGTTGCAGCCGGTGGCCTGCGCGCCGAAGATCTTGTAGTCCTTGGCCTCGACGAGGCCGAGCTTGATCAGCTCCTGGAACGACTTGTGCACCTTGGTCAGCTGCGACCCGCTCGCCACCGGGATGACGATCTGGTCCGGCAGGTGCCAGCCGAGCTGCTCGGCGATCTCGTAGCCGAGCGTCTTGGAGCCCTCGGCGTAGAAGGGACGCACGTTGACGTTGACGAACGCCCAGCCCTCCTCCTCCGCGGCGATCTCCTGGGCGAGCTTGTTGACGTCGTCGTAGTTGCCCTCGACGGCGATCAGGCGGTCGGTGAAGATCGCCGAGTTGACCTGCTTGGGCTGCTCGAGGTTGCTCGGGATGAAGACCGCGGTCGGGATGCCCGCGCGGGCCCCGGCGGCGGCCACCGCGTTGGCGAGGTTGCCCGTCGAGGGGCAGGCGAAGACCTTGGAGCCGAGCTCGACGGCGGCCGAGAGGGCGCACGCGACGACGCGGTCCTTGAAGGAGTTCGTCGGGTTGGTCGAGTCGTCCTTCACCCAGAGCTTGGCGATGCCCAGCTCGACGCCGAGGTTCTTCGCCTCGACCAGGCGGGTGAAGCCGGGCTCGGTGTTGGGGCTCTGCTCGATGTCGGCGGGGACGGGCAGGAGCGCCTTGTAGCGCCAGATGTTCGCCGGGCCGGCCGCGATCTCCTCGCGGGTGATCGCGGGGAAGTCGTAGGCCACCTCGAGCGGGCCGAAGCACTCCGGACAGGCGTAGAAGGGGCCGAGCTCGATCTCGTTGCCGCACTCCCGACAGGAGAGCGCGGTCGCGTTGCCGAAGGCACCGTCGCGGACCGTTGCACTGCTCATGAGAAACCTCCTCCTCATCTTCCCCGGAGCGACCATCGCCCCGGGCCGGATTTAGCACCTGCTCCGGCACCCCTAGGGAGGAGAACGCCGGTCGGTTGCCGGGACTTCACTGGGCCGTTCCCTCAGTCCCTCTCGATGAGCAGGGACACTGTATCCCTCAGGAGAGGTCGGCCGCCAACCGGTTGAGCAGGGCGAGTACGCCGGCGGGGCCGGTGACCGCGACATCGGCCATCGCGACGAGCGGCGACTCGCCATCGTCGTCGCCCGCACTCTCGGGCTCGGAGCAGACCAGCAGGGTGGGCAGGCCCTCGGCGGCCCACGCGGCGACGGTCTCGAATGCCTCGACGTCGCCGAGGTCGTCGCCGGCGAAGACGACGCCGGAGGCGGGCATGGAGGTGATCAGGCGGTCGACGACGAGGCCCTTGTCCATGCTCCCGTCGCGCACCTCGACGACCAGCTTCCCCGGCTCGACCTCGAGGTCGTGGGACTCGGCCGCCTCGGTGAGCAGGGGCAGCAGCCGGGCGAAGACGGCCTCGGCGTCCGGCAGCCGCCGGGTGTGGACCGCGACGGCGAGGCCCTTGTCCTCCACGAACGCCTCGGCGGCGCCGGCCTGGCGCAGCAGCTTCGGCAGCTCGCGCTCGAAGGAGGCCAGGCCGTGCGGCGGGCGGGGACTGCGGATGACACGGTGGCTCGCGTCCCAGCGCTCGGCGCCGTACTGCCCGAAGACGCGCAGCTCGGTGCCGACCTCGGCCATCCGGTCGGCGACCTCCTCGAGGCCGCCGAGGTCGAGCACCTGCCGGGCGGGGCGGCCGGTCACGACCGCGATCACGCCGACCCGCTGCGCGAGCGCGATCAGCACGTCGGCGGCGTCCGGGTGGATCCGGGCGTGGGCGGGGTCGTCGACGATGGGCGCCAGCGTGCCGTCGAAGTCGAGGGCGACGAGGAGCTTGTCGCCGACGCCGAGGAGGGCGGCGTACCGCTTCTCACCCTCGTCGGACAACCATCGCATGGCCAGCAGGGTTCCACACGCGGAGCCCCAGCCGGAAAGCGACGGCGTCAGGTGCGGTGAACATCACCCGGCGCCTGCGCCAACGATGACCGAACTGACGACCGAGCTGACGACGGAGCTAGAGGGCGCCGATCCGGTTGGCGAGGTCGTCGGTGATCTCGCGGACCCACGACGCGGTGAGGTGGTCGTCGTCGTAGTAGGTCCACGTGCCGCCGACGGCCGGCGGGCACTCGTCGTCGGCGCAGACGAGCGGGACGGTGTCGACGAAGGTGGCGCCCGTGCCCTCCAGCGCGGCCTCGGTGAGCGGGTTGCTCGTCACGCCCGACCCGGTGGCCGGCGCGGTGCAGGAGGACATCGTCGCGCCGGGGGTGGTGGCGCAGGCCTCGAGCGAGGTCTCGCGGGTGGGCACGTCGCCGAGTACGACGACTCGGGAGGTCGCCGGCGAGATGGCGCCGATCAGCTTCCGAACCCCGGCGGTCCAGGTCTCGTCCATCGTCCTGCCGCGCGCCGGGGAGGTCTCGTTGAGTCCGCGGTAGGCGACGACCACGGCATCGGGACGGAGCGCCTGGACCTGCTTGACCGCCCAGAGCCGGAAGGCGGCGCAGGTCGGCGAGGGGGCGCCGCCGATGGTCTGCGGCACGAAGAAGGGAGCGCAGCCGAGCTTCACCAGCGGGACGACGCGGAAGTGCTGCGCCTTGCCGATCGCGTCGAGCGCGGGCAGCCACATCCCTGCGTGCGAGTCGCCCTGGACGACCACGAGCCTGGCCGCCGTGGTGTCGCCGTAGACGCAGGACTCGACGGTGCTGGCCGCATTGGCGGCGTAGCAGGGGTAGTCGGTGCGCCAGAAGTCCGCGTGCTGGACGCCGGTGTCGAAGACGGGGAGCGGCTTGCCGTCCTTCGCCGCCGCGACCTCCGCGGCGATCGTCTCCTCGAGGGTCGGGGGCGTCGTCTCCGCCGACGCGTTCGCGGCCTGGTCGGCCGTGCCGTCGTGCGCCCTCTCCCAGGCGGCCGCCTCGCGATTGCGCTCGTCGAGCTGGCGGGTGGACCAGACGCCCGCGCCGATCACCATGGCGACGACGAGGGCGAGGCTGATCGGCCACAGCGCGAGCGCGCCTCGACGGCGCAGGCCCGGCACCCTCCCGCGCTGGAAGGGAAGCTCCAGGACCAGCCAGGACAGCACGGACAGGCCGAGGATGACGCCGACCTCGGCGAGACGGGTCTGGGTCGTGGTCCAGCCTGCGGTCCACTCGGTCGCCCGGCCGGAGTCGAGCAGGCCGGGTAGCAGCTGCAGCACGGGCCAGTGCCAGAGGTAGACCGAGAAGGAGATGGCGCCGAGCGCCCGCAGCGGCCACATCCGCAGCAGCTGGGCCACCGGCCCGCTCGGGGCCGCGAGGAGCGCCATGGTCGCGAGCACCGGGAGCCCCGCCTGCCAGCCGGGGAAGGGCGTGTCGGCGGTCATCGTGGCGACACAGGCAGCCAGCCCGGCGGCTCCGGCGAGCCCGAGCACCCACTGCAGCCAGCGTGGAAAGCGGGGGGCCAGCACCGCCAGGCACGCGCCACCGCCTAGCTCGAAGCCGCGCGCGAGCGTGTTGAAGTACGCCGTCTCCGGGTCGATCGGCGTCACGTGGAGCGACCACGCCAGCGACGAGGCGGTCACCGTGGCGAGGATCGCCAGCATCAGCCACTTGTGGGTGCGGAAGCGCACGAGGACGACCAGCAGCAGCGGCCAGACGACGTAGAACTGCTCCTCGACCGCCAGCGACCAGTAGTGCTGGAAGAGCGAGGGGCCGACCGACGCGGAGGCGGCGAAGTAGTCGGTGCCCTGCATCGCGAGGTGCACGTTGGCGAGGAAGCCGGAGGCCCACAGCGCGTCGACGCCGGCCTGCTTCGTGCGGGCCAGCGAGTCGGCGTACGCGCAGGCGGCGAGAGTGGCGAGGAGGACCAGTGTCGCGGCCGGGAGGACGCGGCGGGCGCGGCGTGCCCAGAAGCCGACGAGCGAGATCCGGCCGGTCGCGCGGGCCTCGTGGAGGACGAGTCCGGTGATGAGGAAGCCGGAGATGACGAAGAAGACGTCGACGCCGAGGAAGCCGCCGCCGAGGCCGGGCAGCCCCATGTGGTCGGCGACGACGAGGGCGACGGCGAGGGCGCGCAGGCCCTGGATGTCGCCGCGCTTGCGGCGCCTGGGGGGAGGCGGAGCCGCCTCCTCGAGCTCCCCGAGCTCCTCGGCCTGCTCGGCCGGCGCCTCCGTCAGGGCAGGCTCGACGGCCTCGTCGACAGCCGAGGTGGTCTCTGCTGGAACGAGGGCCGTCATCGGGTTCAGCTCAGCGGTCCCGTGAGGATGACGGTGAGCCGCGAGGAGGACATCGGCTTCTCGGCCAGCGCGATGCGCTTGATGCCGAGGTCGAGGGCGAGCTGCTTGGCGGCCGCCTTGTACTTCTTCGGGTAGTAGACGGTCGTCTTGGGGATCGAGCCGTACCAGTTGTCGGCGCCCACGAGGTGCCAGCCCGCCTTGGTGACCTTCTCCCCCACCGACGCGGCGAGACCCTTGGTCGAGGTGTTGTTGAAGACGACGACGTCGTACTTCTTCCGCTTGATCGGCTTGGCCGTGGGCGTCGCGCTCGCCGTGGCCGAGGCGTCAGCGCCGGCATTGGCGTCGGCAGCGCCGCTGGGGGTCGCGGAGATGCTCGTCGTGGGCACCTCGACGGTCTTGTCGGCGTCGTCGCCGCGGGTGACGAAGAACGCCACCGCGGCCATCGCCACGGCGACGATGCTCAGCAGCACCACAGGGGACGGGAGGACGACCCCCCGCTGGACCCGGGCAGCCATGAGGGTCAGATCTCGAAGCCGAGCCGGCGTGCCGAGCGCTGCCGCTGGCGGGCGGCGCGCAGCCGGCGCAGGCGGCGGACCAGGAGCGGGTCGGCCTCGAGCGCCTCCGGGCGGTCGATCAGCGCGTTGAGCACCTGGTAGTAGCGCGTGCCGGACATGTCGAACTTCTCGCGCACGGCCGCCTCCTTGGCACCGGCGAACTTCCACCACTGGCGCTCGAAGTCGAGGATCTCGCGGTCGCGGTCGCTGAGCTCACTCGTCACCACGGGCTCGTGGCGGGCAGGCGTCGCAGACATGCGTCCACTGTAGAGGAGCGAATCACAGACGTGTAGTTCGACCCGCCCGGGTGGGGCGAATGGGACGGAAGTGACCGAACCCGCTCCGGTTGCCCCTCACCGATAGGGTCGAGGCATGGCAGCCGAGCTGGTGGTGGTGGCGAACCGGCTCCCCGTGGACCGGGTCGAGCTCCCCGACGGCGAGTCCACGTGGCGGACCTCTCCCGGCGGCCTGGTGAGCGCGATCGAGCCCGTGCTGCGCGCGAACGACGGGATCTGGCTGGGGTGGCCCGGCGGCACGGACACCGAGCTCGAGCCGTTCGAGATCGACGGCCTCAACCTCGTCCCGCTGTCGATGTCCCAGGCCGAGATCGAGGGGCACTACGAGGGCATGTCGAACGGCACGCTGTGGCCGCTCTACCACGACCTCGTCGCCAAGCCGGCGTTCCACCGCGACTGGTGGAACGCCTACCAGAAGGTCAACCGGCGCTTCGCGGAGAAGGTCGCCGAGCTGGCCGCCGAGGGCGCCACGGTATGGGTCCACGACTACCAGCTGCAGCTCGTCCCGGCGATGCTGCGCGAGCTGCGGCCCGACCTCAAGATCGGGTTCTACCTCCACATCCCGTTCCCGCCGGCCGAGCTCTTCCAGCAGCTGCCCTGGCGGCGGCAGATCCTCGAGGGCCTGCTCGGCGCCGACCTGGTCGGCTTCCAGCTGCCCGAGGCCGCCGCGAACTTCCGCCGCCTGGTGAACCACCGCGTCGGCCATCCCACGATGGGCCAGGACGTGATCCTCCCCGACGGGCGGAAGGTGCGGGCGGCGGCGTACCCGATCTCGATCGACACCCAGGGCTACGAGACGCTCGCCCGGACGCCCGCGGTCGAGGAGCGGGCCAAGGAGCTGCGCGAGGCGCTCGGCAACCCGCGCAAGGTGTTCCTGGGAGTGGACCGGCTCGACTACACCAAGGGCATCTACGCCCGGCTGAAGGCGTTCGGCGAGCTGATGGAGGACGGCCACTTCGACGTCGAGGACGCCGTCTTCGTGCAGGTCGCGGTGCCCTCACGGGAGGCCGTCGAGGAGTACATCGCGCTGCGCGACGAGGTCGAGATGCTCGTCGGCCGGCTCAACGGCGACCTCGGCAAGATCGGCCAGCCCGCGATCCACTACCTGCACTCCTCCCAGCCACGTGAGGAGATGGCCGCTCTCTACCGGATGGCGGACATCATGGTCGTCACCCCGTATCGCGACGGGATGAACCTCGTCGCGAAGGAGTACGTCGCCACCCGGGTCGACGACGACGGTGCCCTGGTTCTGTCGGAGTTCGCCGGCGCTGCGGAGGAGCTGCGCCAGGCGTGGCTGATCAACCCCTACGACCTCAACGGCATGAAGGCCGCCCTGGTCGAGGCCTACCACGCGGACGAGGCCGAGCTCCGCCGCCGGATGAGGGCCATGCGCGCCACCATCACCCGCCACGACGTCCAGGCGTGGGCGAAGTCCTTCATGACCGACCTCGCCGGCCCGGAGCTTCCCACCGGGCTGTGATCGCCCGCGCGGCACCGAGCACCGACGGCGGCGCCGCAGGGAGCACCTCAATGTCGGTACATCGTCTTCTTCGGCAGCAGTGAGCGCGGGATCCGCAGGGAATCCACTTCAAACGGAGGCTGCCCCCTGCAGAGCAGCGAGAAGACCAGCTCGTCACCTTCGATGCCCCAAGCGTGTGCTGCGACCTTCAGGGTGCTTCCGCCACGCAACTTCACGAGCCAGATGTCGGGCTCCATCACAAGCTCGTATCGACGATCCATCAATCCACCCCCAAGTAGAACTTAGCCTTCTTGCTCGCGGAAGCAACTCCAGGGTCAGCAGCAAGCTTCTTCTGAAGACCCTTCGGCATACCTTTCCATACGCCTTGGTCAAAGTCATAGAGACACTTCACAGGCTTTCCCTTGGTGTTTTGATAATAAAATTGTCCGGGCCGACCCTCTGGATCCGGATTCTCGATATCAAGACGGAACTAACGACGGGGCTGCTGTCGAGTTGGTTGACTCCTGAGCAGGCCGATCTTCGGGTCGGTTTGGAAGGATGCCGATCATGGCGAGGAAGTCCTACACCGACGAGTTCCGCCGCGATGTCGTCGCGGTCGCTCGGA
>NZ_JASGDD010000200.1:0-3601 GCF_047607365.1 Nocardioides sp.
CCGCGCTGCTCGCCTTCACCTCGCTCGCCACGCTGCACGCCTGGCGCCCCGACGCGCGGCCGGTGCCGGTGAGCGCGCGGGACGCGGCGAGGGCGGCGCTCCAGGACGGCGCGGACGCGATCGTGATCGACCTGGCCGGCCCGACGGCGTACCCGGTCGAGGGGGACGACCTCCTCGCGCTGGCCTCGGGCTGGCGGCTGGCCCGCGTCGGGGAGGGCTCGGCGTGGATCCGGCCGGCGCCGATTCGGCCGGCGGAGCCCTGATCCCGTATCCTCGGTGAGTACACAAGCGGAGGTCTCGAACCTCCCACCCGCATCGCACCGCCCAGCAGCACAGGTCGTCGGGTCAGGATGGCTCCGGAATATCCGGGGCAGGCTTCTGCTTGCGTGCATGCAGGAGCCTTCGTTCATTTCGTGGCCGATCTCTCCTGTCCATCTGTCATGACCCCTAGTCCTGGGAGGACACATCAGTACTGAGCTTCGTATCAACGACCGGATCCGGGTGCCCGAGGTCCGCCTCGTCGGTCCCAACGGTGAGACCGTCGGCATCGTGCCGACGGGCGATGCGCTGCGCCTCGCGCAGGAGGCCGACCTCGACCTCGTCGAGATCGCTCCCCAGGGCAAGCCCCCGGTCTGCAAGCTCATGGACTACGGGAAGTTCAAGTACGAGAACGCCCAGAAGGCCCGTGACGCCCGCCGCAACCAGACGAACGTGATCATCAAGGAGATGAAGCTTCGTCCCAAGATCGACCAGCACGACTACGACACCAAGAAGGGTCACGTCGAGCGGTTCCTCAAGGCGGGCGACAAGGTCAAGATCACGATCATGTTCCGCGGTCGTGAGCAGCACCGTCCCGAGCTCGGCTTCCGCCTGCTGCAGAAGCTCGCCGAGGACGTCGCCGAGCTGGGCTTCGTGGAGTCCTCCCCGAAGCAGGACGGCCGCAACATGATCATGGTGCTCGGCCCGACGAAGAAGAAGGCCGACGCCAAGGTCGAGCAGACCGCCGCCAAGGAGGAGAAGGCCGCCGAGCGCGCCGCCGACGCCGCGGCGGAGCACGCCGAGCGGACCGCGTCCGCCGCGGCCGCCGCGGAGAAGCCGGCCGTCAAGAGGGAGAAGCGCCGCAACGAGGCGCTCGACCCGGACATCGACCTCTAGATCCGACCGATCTACGACAGACCTGAAGAAACGAAAGAGAGACACGAGATGCCGAAGAACAAGAGCCACTCCGGCGCCGGCAAGCGGTTCAAGGTGACCGGTTCCGGCAAGATCCTTCGCGAGAAGGCCGGCAAGCGCCACAACCTCGAGAAGAAGGCCTCCAAGGTCACCCGCCGCCTGACCGGCACCGTCGAGGTCTCCGCCAACGACGTTCCCCGCGCCAAGAAGCTTCTCGGTCGCTGACAACCCTCTGGGGTGAGCAGCCCCGCCGACTTTTCCACTGAAGGAGTACCACCATGGCTCGCGTCAAGCGCGCAGTGAACGCCGCGAAGAAGCGTCGCACCACCCTCGAGCGTGCCGAGGGCTACCGCGGCCAGCGCTCGCGGCTCTACCGCAAGGCGAAGGAGCAGGTCACCCACTCGCTCGTCTACGCCTACAACGACCGTCGCAAGAACAAGGGCAACTTCCGTCGCCTGTGGATCCAGCGCATCAACGCCGCCGCGCGTGCGCAGGGCCTGACCTACAACCGCTTCATCCAGGGCCTCGGCCTGGCGGGCATCGAGGTCGACCGCAAGATCCTCGCCGAGCTGGCCGTCAACGACGTTGCCGCGTTCAACGCGCTCGTCGAGGCCGCCAAGGCCGCCCTCCCCGAGGACGTCAACGCTCCGGCCTCTGCCTGAGTCCGTGACCGCTCCTCTCGCGCCGTCGAACGCGCGACTCAAGGAGCTGAGGAAGCTCAGCCGCCGCTCCGTCAGATCGGAGCGGCGGCTCTTCCTTGCCGACGGCCCCAAGGCCGTCGAGGGCGCCCTCTCGGTGGAGGGATGCGTCCAGGAGATCCTCTGCGTCCCCGCCCTCGCGGACCAGTACGCCGGCGCCACCGCCCCGATCACACTCGTCTCGCCCGAGGCGATGCGCGGACTCTCGGACTCCGTCAGCCCTGCCGGGGTGGTCGCGGTCTGCGCCTTCCACGCCGAATCGGGCCTCCCCTCACCCCGAGTGGGGGCCTCCCTCGCGTCGAGTGGGGGATCGGGGCGGGCACTGGTCGCGATCTGCGCCGACGTGCGGGATCCCGGGAACGCCGGGACCGTGATCCGCTGCGCCGACGCGGCGGGAGCCGACGCCGTCGTACTCGCGGGGGACTCCGTGGACCTCTACAACCCGAAGACGGTCCGCGCCTCCGTCGGCTCGGTCTTCCACCTGCCGATCGCGATCGAGCGCGACCCGATCGCCGCCGTCGCCGCCGCCAAGGACGCGGGCCTGACCGTGCTCGCCGCCGACATGCACGGCGACGCCGACCTCTTCGACGCCGACGAGCTGCTCGCGCGCCCGACCGCGTGGCTCTTCGGCAACGAGGCGTGGGGCCTGCCGGCCGAGCTCGCCGCGCAGGCCGACCACGTCGTCTCCATCCCGATCTTCGGGAGGGCCGAGAGCCTCAACCTCTCCACCGCCGCCGCGCTGTGCCTCTACGCCAGTGCGCGCGCCCAGCGTGCCTAGTCTGGGCTCATGACCGAGGACTGGGAGCTCGAGCGCAGCGACCTGGTCGCCACCCTCGCCCACGAGCTGCGCAGCCCGCTGACCGGGGTGAAGGGCTTCGTGCAGGCGGTGCTGAACCGCTGGGACCGGCTGACCGACGAGCAGAAGAAGTTCATGCTCTCCACCGCGCTCGTCGACGCCGACCGGCTCAGCCGGCTGATCACCGAGATGCTCGACGTCGCACGGCTGGACACCGGACGCCTCCAGCTCCACCGCCGGCCGACCGATCCCGGCCCGATCGCCCAGCGGGTCGTCGGCAGCGTGTCGATGACGACGTCGAGGGAGATCACCCTCGAGGTCGCCGACGACCTGCCCGAGATCGACGCCGATCCCGACAAGCTCGCCCAGGTGCTCACGAACCTCGTCGACAACGGCGTCCGCCACGGCGACGGCACGGTCGCCGTCTCGCTCGCCGCCGAGGAGGGGTATGTCCGCTTCCGCGTCGAGGACGGCGGCGACGGCATCCCCGATCAGGTCCGCGAGCACGTCTTCACCAAGTGGTGGACGGGCGACAAGAGCATGGGCACCGGCCTGGGCCTATACGTTGTCGGCGGGCTCGTCGACGCGCACGGCGGCTCCATCGCCCTCGACGACCGCCCCGGCGGCGGCGCGAGAATCGATGTGAGCTGGCCGGTCTACGCCGACTAGTATTCCGCGGGTGTCTGGCCCGAACTCCGAATACGACCCCGTCGAGGTCACCTCGCTGAAGGCGGAGGAGGTGGAGGCCGCCAAGGACGCCGCGCTCGCGGCGATCGCCGCCGCTGCCGACCTCGAGGCGCTCAAGCTGGTCCGGCTGGAGCACGCCGGCGACCGCTCGGCGCTCGCGCTCGCCAACCGCGAGATCGGGGCCCTCCCGCCGGCCGCCCGGAAGGAGGCCGGCGCGCGCGTCGGCCAGGCCCGCGGCGCCGTCGCC
>NZ_JASGDD010000201.1:0-18858 GCF_047607365.1 Nocardioides sp.
GCTGCGCGGCGAGCTCCGTGGCCGCCTGCTGCGCCGCGGCGGCGGCCGCCGCGGCCTGCGCCTTGGCCTTCTTGGCGGCGGCCTTGGCGGCCTTCTTCGCCTTCGCCGCGGCCGCCTCGGCGTCGTCCTCGGCCTCCTCGTAGTCGGCCTGCGCCTCCTTGTCGCTCGCGAGCTGCGCCTTCGCGGACGCGACCGAGGCCTCGGCCTTCGTCACCGCCGCCTGGAGATCCGTGGTGTCGAGCCGGGCGATGACCTGGCCCTTCTTGACCGTCGAGCCCAGCGAGACGCTCAGCTTGGAGATCGTGCCGGACGCGGTGAAGGCGAGGTCGGCCGAGGAGGTCCGCTCGAGCGTTCCCGAGAGCGACAGGGTCTGCTCGACGTCGGCGGCGGTCACCGTCGCGACGCGGTAGTTCGGCGAGTCGTCGGCCGCGGCGGCGTACGCCGCCCAGCCTCCGCCCGCGATGACGGCCACCCCGGCGACGCCGGCGGCGGCGAGCTTGCGTGGGCTCACGCGCCACCACCCTGGCCGCTCTGACCGCCTTGGCCGCCACCCATGCCGCCGCGGCCGAAGCCGGTCGTGCACTCGCCGTCGGTCGCCTGGCTGACCGCGATGCTCGTCGCCGTCAGGGCGCCGGTGTCGTCGGTGTCACCCATGGCCGTCACGCAGACGCCGGTCTTGACCGCCTGGGAGGTGGCGCTCTCGGTGGTCGTGTACGTCGTCGAGTCATCGACCGTCACGCTGACCGAGCTCGTGGTGGTCGAGGCCGACGAGGACGCGTCGGAGCCGGGAGCGCCCATGCTGACCGCCTCGACGGTGAAGCCGCTGGCCGAGACGGCGGTGACGGTGCCGAAGGTGCCGAATCCGCCGCCGCCCTGGCCGCCGCCGGGACCGCCGGAGGCGTTGCCGCCGGGGCCGCCGCTGGCCATGTCGGAGGGCATGTCGGTCGGCATCCCGGAGGGCGCGCCCGAGGGGGCGCCGCCGCCCTGGCCACCGCCGCCTCCCCCGAAGCCGCCACGGGTGCAGGTGCCGTCCGAGCCGGCCTCGGTGATCGTGACCGAGCCGGCCGCCACCGTGCTGGAGTCGCTGCTGTCGCTCGAGGTGTCGGCCGGCGTCACCTGGACGCACGAGCCGACCGTGACCGCGGAGAGCTTGGCGGAGACCTGCGCGGTGAACGTGGTCGAGTCGGTCCAGGTCACCGCGACCTGGCCGGACTGCTGGCTCTGGACCTGGGCCGTCGAGCCGCTGACGTCGGCGACGAGCCCGCTGGCGCCGGGGAAGCCGCCCTGGCCCGCCTGGTCGGTCGAGCTGCTGCCGCCGTTCGCGCTCTGCGAGGAGGAGCCGGTGGCGGTCGACGCGTCCGAGCCGCCGCCGCAGGCCGCGAGCAACGCGAGCGAGGTGACGGCGAGACCGGCGAACGCCGGGCGGAGGAGGGTGCGGGAGGTGGACATGGTGGTTCCTATTCGCTTCGGAGGGCGTCGATGGGAGTGAGTCGGGCAGCGCGGCTGGCGGGATAGACGCCGAAGCCGATGCCGAGGGCGAGCGAGGTGCCGAGCGCCCCGAACGTCGCCAGGAGGGACATGGAGACCGGCTGGTCGATCAGGTCCGGGAGGACCCAGGCGCCGACGTAGCCGATCAGCACGCCGATCAGGCCGCCGGAGAGGCCCAGCAGCGAGGCCTCGACCAGGAACTGCCGCCGGATCAGCGACGGCGCGGCGCCGAGGGCCTTGCGCAGGCCGATCTCGCGGATGCGCTCGGTGACCGAGACCAGCATGATGTTCATGACGCCGATGCCTCCGACCAGCAGCGAGATCGCCGCGACGCCCGCCAGCAGGACGGTGAGGGTCTTGTTGGTCGAGTTGGCCGTAGTGACCAGGGACGCCTGGCTCGAGATCGAGAAGTCGGCGTCGTCGGCCGTCACGCCGTGGACGTTGAGCAGCAGGGCGTTGATCTCCTGGTAGGCGCCGCTGAGCGTCTCCTGCGACTTCCCCTCGACGTAGATCGTCGAGACGCTCGACGTGGTCGAGCCGGTGAGCCGCTTCTCGGTCGAGATCGGCATCACGACGACGTCGTCCTCACTGGTCCCGGAGGACGAGGTGCCGCTGCTGGACAGGACCCCGATCACGGTGAGCTCGGCGCCGTCGATCTCGACGGTCTGGCCCACGGGGCTCTCCGGCGTGCTGAAGAGCTCGGAGGCGGCGTCGGCGCCGAGGACCACGACGTTGGCCCCCGAGTCGACCTCGCTCGTGGTGAAGAAGCGCCCCGAGGAGACCTCGCGCGCCCGCACCTCGAGCCAGGCGTTGGTGGTGCCGACCAGCGACGACGTCCAGTTGGTCTCCCCCGCCGTGACCGAGGCGCTGCCGGAGGCCACCGGGGCGACCTGCTTCACGTCAGGCGCGACGGTGCTGTCGGCGATCGCGTCGGCGTCCTCGAGCGTGAGCGTGGTCGCGGAGCCGAAGCCGCCGCGCGTGCCGGAGCTGCTCGTCGACGAGCCGGGGCTCACGATGAGGAGGTTGGATCCCAGGGCGCTGATCTGCTTCTTCACCTCGTCCTGGGCGCCCTGGCCCAGGCCGACGGTGAGGATGACCGACGAGATGCCGATGACGATGCCGAGCATGGTCAGGATGCTGCGCAGCCGATTGGCCCGGATCGCGTCGGACGCGGTCCGGAAGGTCTCTGCCCAGTTCATGAGATCGTCCCCGCTCCCACGAGGTGGTCGTCGGTGATGAGGCCGTCGCGGATGACGAGGTTGCGGCCCGCGCGGGCGGCGACCTCGTGCTCGTGGGTGATGAGCACGATGGTGCGGCCGGCACCGTGGAGCTCGTCGAGGAGGCCGAGGACGGCCTCGGTCGAGGCCGAGTCGAGGTTTCCGGTCGGCTCGTCGGCCAGGATGATGTCCGGCTCGGTCACCAGGGCGCGGGCGACCGCCACGCGCTGCTGCTGACCGCCGGAGAGCTCACCGGGCCGGTTGGCGATCCGGTCGCCGAGGCCGACCTTCTCCAGTGCGGCGACGGCGCGAGCCCTCCGCTCGGTCCGGCCGACGCCGGCGTAGATGAGCGGGAGCTCGACGTTGCGCCAGGCCGGGAGCGACCGGAGCAGGTGGAACTGCTGGAAGACGAAGCCGATCCGCCGGTTCCGCACGTGGGCGAGCTGGGCCTCCGACATGGTCGAGACGTCCTCGCCGCCGAGGAGGTAGGTGCCCTCGGTCGGGATGTCGAGGCAGCCGAGCAGGTTCATCAGCGTCGACTTGCCGGAGCCCGACGGGCCGATCACGGCGACGTACTCGCCCTCGGCGATCTCCATGTCGATGCCGCGGAGCGCCTCGAACTCGATGGAGCCGGACCGATAGGTCTTGCGTACGCCGTCGAGCGCGACGACCGCGCTCACGAGCCGCCTCCGCCGAAGCCGCCCTGGCCTCCGGTCATGCCGGACGGGGGCTGGAAGTTGCTCATGTCGCCCATGTCGGGCATCTGCTGCTGGTCGGAGTCGCCGCTGCCGCTGCCGCCACCGGCGGGCATGCTGAAGCCCGGGACCTGGACGACGTCGCCCTCGGCGAGCCCCGAGGTGATCGCGGTGGTGTTGCCGTTGGTGTCGCCCACGGTGACGACCTGCTTGACCGCCTTGCCGTCGACGACCTTCATCACGTAGGTCTCGTCGCCGTCGGTCTGGAGCGCGCGGCTGACCACGGAGATGACGTCGTCGGTCTGCTTGACGACGATGGACGCGGTGACGCTGACCCCGCTGAAGAGGTCGGTCCGCTTCCCGGTGACCTTGATCGTGACCGGGAAGACCGCCGCCCCGCTGCTGTTGGTCTCCGCGACCAGGCCGACCGACTGCACCGTGCCGTAGACGGTCTCGTCGACGCCGGTGACGGTGAGCTCGGCCTGGAGGCCCTTCTTCACCGAGTCGATGTCGGCGCTGGCCACCGTGGCGTCCACGAGCCAGGTGCCGCTGTTGACGATGCTGACGGCGCTCGACGAGGTGGTGCTGCTCGAGCTGCTGGAGCTCGAGCTGCCCGATCCGCTGGAACCGACACTGTCACCGACCTCGAGGTCGAGCGCGGTGACAGTGCCGGAGATGGTGGCGCGAAGGGTCGCGTTCTCGACGTCCTCGTCGGCGGCGTCGACGCTCGCCTGGGCGGAGACGATGTTGGCCTTGTCGGAGGCGATCTGGACGTCGCTGGCGTCGTCGTCCTCGTCGTCGTCGAGCTGCGACTCGGCGGCCTCGAGCTGCGCGACCGCGGCGGTGCGCGTCGCGACCAGCGAGGAACTGTCGATCTCGGCCAGGGCCTGGCCCTTGGTGACCTTGTCACCCTCCTCGACGAGGACGGCCGTGACGGTCCCGGACACCTCGAAGTCGAGGTCGGCCGTCTTCGCCGGGGAGAGCGTCCCCGACGCCGAGACGGTCTGCTTGACCGTCTCGGAGGTCACCGTCGCCGTCGTGGTGGTCGACGCGCTCGCGCTGCTGTCGTCACGCAGCCAGAGCCAACCGCCGCCGCTCGCGGCCAGGACCAGGATCACGACGAGCGTGATCCACCACTTCTTCCGTATCCATCGCACGACGAGGACTCTGAGGGTCCGATCTGAGAAACCTCTCGTGCTCTTGCTGAGACGCCACTGTGAGGTGCGTGAGATCGAGGTGCGGGAGGGTGGGTGAGGTAGGGTCCAGGCGTGTTTGGCCGTAAGTCCGCGACCCCCTCCACGACCGGCTCCGCCGAGACGTCGATCATGCCGACGCAGGCCGGGCCGACGGCCGGCAAGGGGCGTCCCACGCCCAGCCGCAAGGAGGCCGAGGCGGCGCGGCTGGCCAAGGTGCGCAAGCCGCGCACGCGCAAGGAGGCGGCGGCCGCCGAGCGCGCGCGTCGCTACGAGTCCAGCAGCAAGATGCGCGAGGCCATGCGCACCGGCGACGACCGCTATCTGCCGGCGCGGGACAAGGGACCTGTCCGGCGCTTCGTCCGCGACTTCGTCGACTCGAAGTTCACGATCGCCGAGCTGGTCCTGCCGCTGCTGGTGGTCACCCTGGTCCTCGGCTGGAGCGGCAGCACGAAGCTGGCCGTCTTCGCCAATCTCTTCATGACGCTGCTCCTCGTCGTGACCGCGGGCAACCTCGCGATCCTGGGCTTCGGCCTGCGCCGCGAGCTGCGCCGGCGCTGGCCCGACCTCAACCGCCGTGGCCTGACCTACTATGCCCTCGTGCGCACGCTCCAGCTGCGGATCCTGCGGATGCCCAAGCCCCAGGCCCGGATCGGCCAGCAGCTTTCCGACACCTACCGCTGAGACGCTACTTCTTGGCGATGAGGCCGATGACGGCGGGAGTCTTCTGGTCGACGACCGACACGCGGAAGCCGGCCTTCTGGAGCTGACGCGAGGCGTTCTCGACGATCGTCGGCACCTGCTCGCGGTGGGTGGACTCGTAGAAGAGGAAGACCGCGCCGCCGGGGAGCAGCCGCTCGTGGAGGAGCGCGATCTCCTCGGTCGCCTCCCGCACCCAGAACAGGTTGACGTTGAACGCGAAGACCTTGTGCAGCCGCTTGACCGGGACCCGCAGGGTGGCGAGGTCGATCTGACGCACGGTGAGCCGTCCGGCAGCTACGAACTGCGCGCAGCGGCGCTTCGTGCGGTCGACCCCCGCCTCGGAGCGGTCGATCGCGAAGAGCCTGCCGGTCTCGAGGCGGGCGCAGATGAGCTCCGCTCCGGCACCCGGGCCGCAGCCGACCTCGAGGATGTGGTCGCCGGGGCGGACATCCATGAAGTCCACCGCCCAACGGATCCTCGCGGGGATTGTCTGCACCGGCATGGAGGCAAGACTGCCAGATCGGCCACAGCGGTGGGGGGACCGGTAGGGTCTGGCGCGTGACGAGGCCTGTGACGCGTGTGGCCGTGCTCGGCGCCTACGGAAAGCTCGGCTCGGCGATCAGCGAGGGCCTGGAGCGAGCCGACGGGATCGAGCTGGTCGCGAAGGTCGGCAGCCACGATCCGCTGACCGACGTGACCGACGCCGACGCCCAGGTCGTCGTCGACGTGACCAGCCCGGACGCCGTGATGGGCAACCTCGAGTTCGCCATCGGCCACGGCCTGCACGCGGTCGTCGGCACCACCGGATTCGACGACGAGCGCCTGGCCGGCCTGCGTGCCCGACTGGCGGAGCACCCGGAGGTCGGGGTCGTGATCGCGCCCAACTTCTCCATCGGCGCGCTGCTGATGATGCGCCTGGCGGCGCTGGCAGCGCCGCACTTCGAGTCCGTGGAGATCGTCGAGCTGCACCACCCGACCAAGGCCGACGCGCCGAGCGGCACCGCCCGTCGTACGGCGGAGCTGGTGGCCGCCGCCCGGCGCGTCGCCGGCCTCGGACCCGTCCCCGATGCGACGACCCAGCAGCTCGACGGCGCTCGTGGCGCTGTCGTCGACGGCATCCACGTGCACGGACTCCGCGTGCGGGGCCTGATCGCCCACCAGGAGGTCCTGCTGGGCGGTCCCGGCGAGACGCTGACCATCCGGCACGACAGCCTCGACCGGGCCAGCTTCGTGCCCGGCGTGATCGCCGGCATCGACGGTGTGCAGCGCACTCCAGGGCTCACGATCGGGCTGGAGGGCTATCTCGGCCTGTAGTCGCGAATTGACAGCCACGCCTGAAGGTTTGGTTAGGCTGTCCTAATAATTCGTGAATACGTCAGAAAGGCCGTCATGTCCGACGCCACCGTGTCCCGCCGGGGCACCGCACTCCTCTCGGGTCTTTCTCTCGCCGCCGGAGCCCTGCTCCCGCTCGCTCTCACCCCCGCGGCCGACGCCGCCGACACCGACGGCCGGCCCACCGAGCTGCTGCGCTGGCAGGGCGACGTGTCGAGCGCCACCGGCGCCGCCCTCGCCCAGGGGCCGTGCGACGTGAACGGCGACGGCTACGACGACACCACCGTCGGCGCCTGGTTCTGGGACAAGGCGGACAAGTCCAACATCGGCGCCACCTACGTGCTGCTCGGCTCCGACCACGTCAACGGCACCTCGCTCGCCAACCCCACGACCGCCGGCGCCGTCAGGATCGACGGGCCTGAGACCGCGAACGCCTTCACCGGCTTCGCCGTGGGCTGCCTCGGCGACGTCAACGGCGACGGGTACGACGACATCGGAATCAGCCACTACACCGCCGAGAAGGTCTACGTCGTGCTCGGCGCCGAGGACTTCACCCCGGTCAGCCTGAGCGCCCTCGGCGACCGTGGCTACGTGGTGGCCGGCGACCCGGCCGGCGCCGCCAACACCGGCTACTCGGTCGCTCCCGTCGGCGACGTCAACGGCGACCACCGCGCTGACTTCGCGGTCGCCGGCATCGTGGCCGACACCCAGGGCCGGACCAACAACGGCCGGATGTGGATCGTGGCCGGCCAGGACGACATCGCCGACGTGTCCCTCGCCTCGCCCGCCGACGGGCAGATCATCGCCACCATCGACGGGGCCAGCTCGGAGGAGCGGCTCGGCGTCGCCTCCAGCGTCGGCGACGTCAACGGCGACGGCCGCGACGACATCCTGCTCGGCTCCTACACCGCGACCCCGTGGGGGTCCTCGGTCGCCGTGCCCGGCGCCGCGTACGTCGTGTGGGGCGGCGGCCCGAGCCAGGTCGACCTGGCCGCCCTCGGCACGGCCGGCTTCCGGATCAACGGGCCGCTGCGGCAGCGCGACCGGCTCGGGATCAGCGTCTCGGGCGCCGGCGACCTCAACAAGGACGGCCTCGCCGACCTGCTGATCGGCGCCGACGGCGTGACCAACAGCAGCACCGGCAACCGCAGCGGCGGCGCGGCGGTGGTCTTCGGCTCGGCCTCCACGGCGACCGTCTACACCGACCCGACCGCCACGACCAGCGTCTACACCTGTGCCACGGCTCCCGCCTCGGCCACGTCGGCGACCTGCCCCACCACGGACGACGTCCAGCCGCGCGGCTACTGGATCAACGGCGAGGTCACCTCCGACTCCGCCGGCTACTCCGTCAGCGCCCCCGGCGACGTCAACGGCGACACGGTCCCCGACCTCCTGATCGGCGCCTACGGCTTCGACCCGGTCAACCCCGCGGACACCACCAAGACGATGTCCGGCGCCGGCGCGGCGTACGTCGTCTTCGGGAAGGGCACCACCGAGAGCCAGTCCCTCGCCGGGCTCGCGTCCAGTGCGGGCTATCGCATCGACGGCACCGCCGCCGGCGACCGGTTCGGCCGCCAGGTGGCCGGGCTCGGCGACGTCGACGGCAACGGCAGCACCGACTTCGCGGTCGGCGCCGACTTCGCCAACCGCGGCGGCGCCCAGGCCGGCGAGGTCACGCTCGGGCTCGTCGGCACGCTGCGCTCGGCCACCGAGCTCGCCTCCTCCGTCGCCACGACCAAGCCGGGCCAGGCGGTCACGCTGACCGCGACCGTCGCGAAGCTCGCCGGCGCGACCAACTCGCCGACGGGCACGGTCGCCTTCGCGGACGCGTCCGGAACGATCGCCGGCTGCGAGGCCGTCGCGCTCGCGTCGGGCTCGGCCACCTGCTCCTACACACCCGCCACCGCGGGCACCGCGAGCCTGACCGCCACCTACTCCGGCGCCACCGGCCTGGCGCCGTCCACGTCGAGCGCCACCGCGCTCACGGTGACGCCGTTCACCTCGAGCGTGCAGATCACCGCGCCCGCGATCAGCACCTACGGGACGGACTGGGAGGTGGCCGCCACCGTGAGCAGCACCGGGTCCACCAAGCCCACCGGGACGGTCACCTTCGAGGTGGACGGCACGACCTACGCCGCGACGCTCGACGGCAGCGGACGGGCCAGCGCCACGATCCCCGGCACGGCCACCAAGGCCGGCACCGCCACGATCACGGCCGGCTACGGCGGCGACGCCGTCACCGCGAGCGGCACCGCCACCCCGACCGCCATCACGATCACGAAGTCCAGCACGAGCCTGACACTCGCCGCCCCGGCCGCGACCACCTACGGCACCGCCTGGCAGCTGAGCGCCACCGTGACCGGCCGGACGGGCACGCCGACCGGCACCGTCTCCTTCGCGATCGGCGGCGCCACCTACAGCGCCACGCTGGACGCCGACGGGCACGCGACCGCGACCATCCCCGGCACCGCCGCCGCTCCCGGGTTCGCCCTCGTCACGGCGACCTACGACGGCGACTCCGTCGGGAGCACCAGCACCGGCTCCGCCCTCGTCCGGGTGGGCAAGGCGGCCTCCACCACGGTCGTCAGCGTGCGCAAGGCCCGCAAGGGCAGGCGCACCGTCGTCACCCTGCAGGTGGCGAGCGCGGCCGAGGTGTCGGGCACGGTCCGCATCGGGGTCAAGGCCCGCGGTCTCGTCGTGACCCAGGCCGGCCCGAGCGCGAAGACCATCACGCTCCCCCGCCTGCGCCGGGGCCGCCACACCCTGGTGGTCACCTACGCGGGCTCGGCGACCGTCAGCGGCTCGACGGCGCGCGTCAGGTTCGTGGTCCGGTGAGGCGCCCGCGCCGGACGATCCGGGTGCTCGCCCTCGCCACCGCCGGCGTGGCGTTCGCACTCGCGATGCCTGCCCTCGTCTCGGCCCTGCCCGGAGCCCATCCCTACACCGGGCAGGCGGGCGAGGCCGCCCCGGCCGCCGGCGGCCGGAGCACTGCGGGGATGACGCACGAGGCCGCCTCGAGCGGCTCGACCAGCGCCGCCACGGCGGCGCGGTCGACCGCCCGGCCCAAGCTGGCGGTCACGACCATGCAGGCCGGCGTGGCCGCCGACCGGGTGGTCACCGTGCAGCTCTCGTGCAGCGCGGCCCGGACCTGCCGCGGGACCCGCTGGCTGGTGCTCGGCTCGGCGACGAGCAAGGTGGGCTACCGGGTCCGCAAGCGCCACCTCGCGACGGTCCGGTGGGTCCTCACCGCGAGCCAGTACGCCGCCATCCCGGCGACCGGAACGACGCGGGCCACGATCGCCGTCCGTGAGGCGAGGCCGCGGTCGCTGGCCGTGCGGCGGTACACCGTGGCGCTGTGGCGCTCGCCGCAGGGCGTCGTCGCGAGTCCCGCCGCCCCGACCGACGGCCCGACGGCGACCCCGACCAACAGCCCGACGGAGACACCCACGGAGGCACCCACCGAGACACCCACGGAGACGCCCACGGAGACGCCCACGCCTCCGGCGAGCGTGGCCACGGCGTCCTACGCCTACTCCGACCGCAACTGGACGCCGACGTCGTCCGACACGTGCTCAGCCGCGGTGCACGCCGAGTACACCGTGGTCGGACCCGACGACAAGCTCTACCCGACCTGGCACCCGGCGGTCGCGACCGACCCCGCCACCGGCGAGAGCTGCACCTTCGGGCACGAGCACGGCGACGACCCCGCCACCTCGGACATCTACGACCTCGTCGTGGACCAGTTCCGCTCGCCGGACTTCCCGGACCGGGCCGGGATCCCGTTCGGCTATGTCGCCGAGCAGCTCACGGCGTACGCCGGAGAGCACGCGGAGATGTCGACCCGGCACGAGGACAACGTCGGCCACAAGGTGATCGTCGCCAACGACGTGAAGCTGGTGGCGGCGCAGCCGCGCGGCTACGTCTACACCACGGACGCGTCCGGGGAGCGGGTGCCGGTCACCTGCGACTTCCTCATCGTCGTCCACCAGGGGTCGCACTCGGCCGATGCGACGATGAACAACGCGCACGAGCTGATCTACGCGATGGCCTGCAACGACGGCACCCAGCTGGTGACCGCGACGATGTCGCGGTTCGGCGATCCCAACCAGTTCAACCGGTCCTGCGACGCCTCCACGGTCGTGACCACCGGCGGCAGCACGCTGCCGTCGGGCGAGGGCGGGGCGCGACTGATCCCCGACCAGGCCTGCATCAACCAGTACGTGCTGGTCGACCCCACCAAGAGCGGGTCGCACAGCGACCCGTGGGGCATCTACGAGGTCTGGAAGTCCGCCAACACCCTCACGGCCGACGACGGGAGCACGCTCGCGACCTTCGACCCGTGGTTCGGGGTGCGCAACCCGAGCCGCTACTTCAAGTCGACCGGCGTGATCGGCTACCCGGTCACGGCCGCCTGGGAGACGGACTCCTCCGACAACGGCGTCACCAACGCCGAGCCGTGGCTCTCGCTGATGTCGCAGACGCCGTTCGGGCAGACCGACCCGCGGTCGCCGTTCGACGGGTCGGAGCGCGACTACTACCTCGGGCAGTCGCAGGTCTCGAACGCCGGCGGCCCGACGACGTGGTACACCGACCCCTACGGCGGCCACGGCAGCCCGGTGCCCTTCGTGGGATCGGTGCGCCAGCTGGTCTCCTCGACCAGCACGGCCTACCCGACGCTCGAGCGGCGGATCTTCGACCAGCAGACCGACTTCGGCGAGGGGCAGCACGTTCACGCCCCCAACTGACGCCGGGGGTCTACGGGCCGACGACGGCGAGGAGCTCGGGGCGGGAGAACACCTCGGCCGCGATGGCGTTGGCCTCGGCGAGGGTGACGGCGCCGATCCGGTCGAGGACGGCGTCGATGCTGAGCGTGTCGGCGTGGGTGAGCTCGGCCTTGCCGAGCCGCGACATCCGGCTGGCGGAGTCCTCCAGCCCCAGCACCAGTCCCCCGCGCAGCTGTCCCTGGCACATCGCCAGCTCCTCGGCGGTGATGCCGTCGGCCGCGAGCCGCGCCAGCTCCGCGCGTACGACGGCGAGCGACTCCTCCACCTTGCCCGGCAGGCAGCCGAGGGCGACCCCGACCAGCCCCGTCTCGGCGTGCGACGAGGCGAAGGAGTAGACCGAGTAGGCCAGGCCGCGGCGCTCGCGCACCTCCTGGAAGAGGCGTGAGCTGGTCCCGCCGCCCAGGGCCGTGGTGACGACCGACAGCGCGAACCGGCGGTCGTCGTCGCGGGCGAGGCCCTCCATGCCGAGCACCAGGTTGACCTGCTCGAGCGGCTTGCTGACGGCCACCTCGCCCGGGTGCACCACGACCGGCGAGCCGGTGCGGCACGGACGCGGCGCCGCCACCCCGCCGAGGAAGGCGCCGAAGGCCTTCTCCACCTGGGCCACGACGTCGTCGTGCCGCAGGTTGCCCGCGGCGGCGACGACCATGGCCTCGGGCCGGTAGTGCTCGCGGTAGAAGCCGACGACGTCCTCGCGGCTGAGCGCCTCGATGGACGACTCGGTGCCGGCGATGCCCCGGCCCAGCGGCGTGTCCGCGCCCCATGCCTGCGCGGCGAAGAGGTTGTGGACCACGTCGTCGGGGTCGTCGTCGTGCATGGCGATCTCGTCGAGGATCACCTCGCGCTCGGCCTCGACGTCGTCGGGGGTGAGCAGCGAGGAGGTGATCATGTCGCCGAGCACGTCGATCGCCAGCGGCAGGTCCTCGTCGAGGACCCGCGCGTGGAAGACCGTGTACTCCTTCGCCGTGAAGGCGTTGAACTCCCCGCCGACCGCGTCGAGGGCGAGGGAGATGTCGAGCGCCGAGCGGGTCGGGGTGCCCTTGAAGAGCAGATGCTCGAGGAAGTGCGAGCAGCCGTGCAGGGCGGCCGACTCGTCACGCGAGCCGACGCCGACCCATACCCCGACAGCAGCCGAGCGCACGCCGGCCATCTCCTCCGTGACGACCCGGAGGCCGCTGGGGAGCGTGGTCCGGCGTACGCCCGGCGTCAGCTCTGTCGTGGAGCCGGTCACTCGTCGGTGGACTCCGCGCTGCCGGCGAGCGGAGCGTCGGTGGGCTCCTCGGCGGCGTCGGAGGGGTCGCTCTCCTCGACCACGGGGGCCAGGGAGAGCTTGCCGCGGTCGTCGATCTCGACGATCTCGACCTGGATCTTCTGGCCGACCTCGACCACGTCGTCGACCGACTCCACGCGCTTGCCGTCGTTGAGGGCACGCAGCTTGGTGATGTGGAGCAGGCCGTCCTTGCCCGGGAGCAGGGAGACGAAGGCGCCGAAGTTGGTCGTCTTCACGACGGTGCCGAGGTACTTCTCGCCGACCTCGGGCATCGTCGGGTTGGCGATCGCGTTGACCGCGGCGCGCGCGGCCTCGGCGGCCTCCCCGTTGGTGGCGCCGATGTAGACCGTGCCGTCGTCCTCGATCGAGATCGTGGCGCCGGTGTCCTCCTGGATCTGGTTGATCACCTTGCCCTTCGGGCCGATGACCTCGCCGATCTTGTCCACCGGGACGCGGACGGAGATGATGCGCGGCGCGTGGACCGACATCTCCTCGGGCGCGGAGATGGCCTCGTTCATCACGCCGAGGATCGCGAGACGCGCGTCCTTGGCCTGGGTCAGCGCGGCGGCGAGGACCTCGGCGGGGATGCCGTCGAGCTTCGTGTCGAGCTGGAGGGCGGTGACGAACTCCGAGGTGCCGGCGACCTTGAAGTCCATGTCGCCGTACGCGTCCTCGGCGCCGAGGATGTCGGTGAGGGCGACGTACGTCGTCTCGCCGTCGATCTCGCCGGAGATGAGGCCCATGGCGATTCCGGCGACGGGCGCCTTGAGCGGCACGCCCGCCTGGAGCATCGAGAGGGTCGACGCGCAGACCGAGCCCATCGAGGTGGAGCCGTTGGAGCCCATCGCCTCGGAGATCTGGCGGATCGCGTAGGGGAACTCCTCGCGGCTCGGGAGCACCGGCAGGAGAGCGCGGCGCGCGAGCGCGCCGTGGCCGACCTCGCGGCGCTTCGGGGAGCCGACCCGGCCGGTCTCGCCGGTGGAGAACGGCGGGAAGATGTACTTGTGCATGTAGCGCCGGTGCTTCTCCGGCGACAGGGTGTCGAGCTGCTGCTCCATCTTGAGCATGTCGAGAGTGGTGACGCCGAGGATCTGCGTCTCGCCACGCTCGAAGAGCGCGGAGCCGTGGACCCGGGGCACGACCTCGACCTCGGCGTGCAGCGGACGGATGTCGGCGAGGCCGCGGCCGTCGATGCGGACCTTGTCGCGGAGCACCCGCTCGCGGACGTACTTCTTGTTGACGCTGCGGTAGGCGGCGCCGATCTCGCCCTCGCGGCCCTCGAAGTCGGCGCCGATCTTGTCGAGCAGCGCGGCCTTGATCTCGTCCAGGCGCGCCTCGCGCTCCTGCTTGGGGCCGATCTGGAGCGCGGCGGCCACGTCGGCGCCGACGGCGCCCTCGACGGCGGCGTAGACGTCGTCCTGGTAGTCGAGGAAGATCGGGAACTCCGCGACCGGCTTGGCGGCCTGCTTCGCGAGCTCGACCTGCGCCTCGCAGAGCTGCTTGATGAAGGGCTTCGCGGCGTCGAGGCCGGAGGCGACGATCGCCTCGGTCGGCGCCTTGGCGCCGCCCTGGATGAGGTCCCACGCCTGCTCGGGCGCCTCGGCCTCGACCATCATGATGGCGACGTCGCCGGTCTCGGTGACGCGGCCGGCGACGACCATGTCGAAGACGGCCTCCTCGAGCTGGCTGTGGGTCGGGAACGCGACCCACTGGCCGTCGATGAGGGCGACGCGGGTGCCGCCGACGGGGCCGGCGAAGGGCAGGCCGGAGAGCTGGGTCGACATCGACGCGGCGTTGATCGCGAGCACGTCGTAGGGGGTGTCGGGGTTGAGCGCCATCACGGTGATGACGACCTGGACCTCGTTGCGCAGGCCCTTCTTGAAGGTCGGGCGCAGCGGGCGGTCGATGAGGCGACAGGCGAGGATGGCGTCCTCGCCGGGCCGGCCCTCGGAGCGGAAGAAGGAGCCGGGGATCTTGCCCGCGGCGTACATCCGCTCCTCGACGTCGATGGTGAGCGGGAAGAAGTCGAAGTGGTCCTTCGGCTGCTTGGAGACGGTGGTGGCGCTCAGCAGCATGGTGTCGTCGTCGAGGTAGGCGGTCACCGAGCCGGCGGCCTGGCGGGCCAGGAGGCCCGTCTCGAACTTGACGGTGCGCTTGCCGAACTTGCCGTTGTCGAGAACGGTCTCGACGGCGGAGATGACGGGTTCAGTCACGATGTTCTCTTGTTCTCTTGTTCGTACGTCGGGGCACTCGTCTGACTGCGGCCCCGCGAATTGGACTGTGATTTCGCGCTCAAGCCTACAAGCACGACACCCCCGGCACCGAATGACGGTGTCGGGGGTGTCGTGACTCAAGCGAAGGTGGCGATCAACGCCGCAGGCCCAGCCGCTCCACGATGCTGCGGTAGCGGCTGATGTCCGTCTTCTGCAGGTAGTTGAGCAGGCGACGGCGCTGGCCGACGAGCAGGAGCAGGCCACGACGGCTGTGGTGGTCGTGCTTGTGCTGCTTGAGGTGCTCGGTGAGGTGCGAGATGCGGTGCGAGAGCAGCGCGATCTGGACCTCGGGCGAGCCGGTGTCGCCCTCGGACGTGCCGTACTCGGCGATGATCTTCTTCTTGGTCTCCGCGTCAGTGCCGATCGACATACTGGCGACTCCTATCCCCCATTGCTGGGCCTCGTTGCACGGCGCGCCCGGGCCTGTTCACCGGGGCACTCTCGATCCGTGGCCGCGTCACACGGCATGTCGCCCGCACGGGCAACCTGAAGAGGTTAGCAGCGCCACTACACCGGGACCACATCCAGAACGGCGAGCACCTCCTCCGGGGTGGTCGCGCCGCGGAGCCGCGCGACGCGCTCGGGGTCGGCGAACGTCTCGGCGATCCTGCTCAGCAGGGCGAGGTGGTCGTCGCCCGCTCCGGCGATGCCGAGGACGAACTCGGCCGGCTTGCCGTTCCAGTCCAGCGGCTCGTCGTACCGCACGAAGGAGATGGCGCTGCGACGGATGGCGGACTTGGCCTCGTTGGTGCCGTGCGGGATCGCCAGGCCGTTGCCCATGTAGGTCGAGACCGACGCCTCACGCTCGTGCATGGCCTCGATGTAGGAGGACTCGGTCGCGCCGGCGGCCACCAGGAGCTGGCCGGCCTCGGTGATGGCGCCGTCGCGGGTCTTCGCCGCGCCGCCGAGCACGACGGAGGTCGGTGCGAGGATCCCACGGCCGGCGCTCGCCACCGCAGGCTCGTCGGTGCGGGGTCCGGGCATCGCGGCGCTCTGCCCGACGAGCTCCACGATCTCGTCGTAGCGCGGGCTGGCCATGAAGTTGTCGACGGAGACGTGCAGCGCCGACGGGGTCCTCTCCCGCGCCCGGGCGGTCAGGTCCTGGTGGGTGACCACCACGTCGTAGGTGTCGGTCAGGCTCGAGATGGCCTTGTTGACGACCGTCACCTCGGCGTGACCGGCAGCGCGGATCTTGTTCCGGAGCACCGATGCCCCCATCGCCGAGGAGCCCATGCCGGCGTCGCAGGCGAAGACGATGGAGCGGATCGTCCCGCTCCGGTCCGCGCCCAGGACCGACGACGCGACCGATCGCCTCCCCTTCAGCTGCTCCATCGATGCCGTGGCGGCGGTGAGGTCGCCCTCGTCCTCGTCCTTGTCGGTCTTGAGGAGGACGGCGGCCACCCCGAAGCTGACGGCCGCCGCGAAGACGACCGAGCAGGTCACGCCGACGAGACTCCCGGCGGGCGCCTGCAGCCAGACGGCGATGATCGATCCGGGGGCGGCCGGCGCGCGCAGGCCCGAGTCGAAGACCAGGTTGGTGCCGACGCCGGTCATGCCGCCGAGGATCATGGCGAGGATCAGCTTGGGCTTCATCAGCACGTAGGGGAAGTAGATCTCGTGGATGCCGCCCACGAACTGGATCAGCGCCGCGCCGGGCGCGGACGCCTTGGCCACGCCGCGTCCGAAGACCATGAACGCGAGCAGCAGCCCGAGGCCGGGGCCGGGGTTGGCCTCCACCAGGAACAGCAGCGACTTGCCCTTCTCCACCGCCTGGTCGGTGCCGAGCGGCGTGAAGACGCCGTGGTTGATGGCGTTGTTGAGGAACAGGACCTTCGCGGGCTCCACGAAGACCGACGTGAGCGGCATCAGGTGGTTGTCGACCAGGAAGTCGACGACCTTCTCGGCGCCCTTGGAGAACTGCTCGACGAACGGCCCGGCGAGGGCGAAGCCGCCGATCGCGAGGATCATCCCCCAGATGCCGGCGGAGAAGTTGTTCACCAGCATCTCGAAGCCCGGCTTGATCTTGCCGTCCCACACGAGGTCCCACTTGCGCATCGACCAGCCGCCGAGCGGACCCATGATCATCGCGCCGAGGAACATCGGCACGTCGGCGCCGGTCACGGCCCCGATGGTGGCGATGGCGCCGACGACGCCACCGCGGACGTTGTCGCCGCCGTACGCCATCCGGCCGCCGGTGTAGCCGATGAGGATCGGCAGGAGGTACGTGATCATCGGCCCGACGATCCCGCCGCCGTCGGCATCCCATCCGCCGAGCGCGGAGACGAAGCCGTAGTCGTACTGACCGTCCTCCAGGCCGGGCGCGTAGCCGAAGATCTTGTCGCCGATCAGCGTGATCCAGCCGGACTGGATGAACAACGCCGTGATCAGGCCCCAGGCGATGAAGGCGCCGATGTTCGGCAGCACCATGTTGGACAGATGCGTGCCGAACTTCTGCACGCGGAGTCGCGCACCACTGCGGGCGCGGGGATCGATGGCGGTGGAGGCCATGGACGTTCCTCTCTGGTTCCGAGCAGCGTGATCTGCATCACGTGCGAATGAGAGCAGTGTGCGCCCGTTCGGGCATGTTGCCAAGCATTCGGGCAGGATTTTCTGTCCGTTATTGTGGCTTTTGCTGCTGTCCGGGGCTAGCGTGACCGCCATGAAGGCACTCCGCTTCTACGCGCCCGAAGACGTCCGACTCGAAGACATCCCCGAGCCCACGTGCGGCCCGGGCGAGATCAAGCTCAAGGTCCGCAACTGCTCCACCTGCGGCACCGACGTGAAGATCTTCAACAACGGCCACCAGAACCTCACCCCGCCGCGGACGATCGGGCACGAGATCGCCGGGGAGATCGTGGAGGTCGGCGCGGAGGTCAACGACCGCCACGGCTCCGCCTGGCAGGTCGGCGACCGCGTCCAGGTCATCGCGGCGGTGCCGTGCGGGGAGTGCCACGAGTGCCGCAAGGGGTGGATGGCGGTCTGCCAGAACCAGACGTCGGTCGGCTACCAGTACGACGGCGGCTTCGCCGAGTTCATGATCGTCCCGAGCCAGGTGCTCGAGGTCGACGGGCTCAACCGGATCCCCGACAACGTCGGCTACGACGAGGCGTCGGCCGCCGAGCCGTTCGCCTGTGCGATCAACGCCCAGGAGCTGCTCGGCATCGAGCCGGGCGACACGGTCGTGGTCTTCGGCGCCGGCCCCATCGGCTGCATGCACATCCGGATCGCGCGCGGCGTCCACGACGCGGGCCCGATCTACCTGGTGGACGTCAACGCCGAGCGGCTGGCGATGTCGGCCGACGCGGTCAAGCCCGACGAGATCATCGACGCCTCCCAGGTCGACGTCGTCGCGCGGGTGATGGAGCTGACCGGCGGCCGGGGCGCCGACGTCGTCATCACCGCGACCGCCGCGAACCTCACCCAGGAGCAGGCGATCGCCATGGCCGCCCGCAACGGCCGGATCTCCTTCTTCGGCGGCCTGCCCAAGACCGACCCGACGATCACGTGCGACTCCAACGTCGTGCACTACCGCCAGCTGCACATCCACGGCGCCAACGGCTCCGCGCCGGAGCACAACAAGCGGGCGCTGGAATACATCTCCACGGGTCAGGTGCCGGTCAAGGACCTCATCACCCGGCACATCCCGCTCGACGACGTCCTGAGCGCCTTCGACATCGTCAGAGGTGGCGAGGCGATCAAGGTCACCGTCGAGCCGTGACGTACCCGCGGGACCGAGTCCCCGGTTAACCGGGGACTCGGGAACTTCTCGGCCGGTGCACACCCCGAGAAGTTCCACTCCTGCCCGTCCACTGTGGCGGGTGGGACGGTAGTGACTCAGCCGAGGAGGGCGCGTACGGCGGCGCGGCCGGCCTGCGGGTCGGCCGCGGCGAGCGCGGCCTCGGCC
>NZ_JASGDD010000202.1:0-7116 GCF_047607365.1 Nocardioides sp.
CTCGCGCGGGGCCGTCCTGCCCTGGCCGCCGACGGCAGCGGCGCGGCCCTCTTCCTCGGTGCGCGCGGCGGGCGGATCGACCAGCGGGCCGTCCGCACCCTGGTCCACCGTCGCATCGCCGAGGTCCCCGGCGCGCCCGACATCGGGCCGCACGGCCTGCGTCACACCGCGGCCACCCACCTCCTCGAGGGCGGTGCCGACCTGCGCTCAGTCCAGGAGCTTCTGGGGCACGCGTCCCTGGCCACGACGCAGCTCTACACCCACGTCAGCACCGACCGGCTCCGCCGGGCGTTCCAGCAGGCCCACCCCCGGGCGTGAGCCCGCGCCCGAGGCCCCGGCGAGCGGCCGGACGGACGTCGCCGGCGTGTCGCGCCACAGTGGGAGCAGGCGCACCCGGACGGCGCCGACGAGGGTCAGCGGGTCGAGGTAGACGTCGTCGTCGTTGCGGATCAGGCCCCAGTGCAGGCAGGCCGCAGGCGCACAGTGCGAGGCGATGGACGTGAGGGTCCCGATCCGCTGCCCGCGTGCCACGGCGGTGCCGACGGCGACCGTGGCGCTCACCGGCTCGTAGGTCGTGCGGGTCTCGCCGGCGTCCACCACGACCACCGGCCTCCCGGCGATCGTCCCTGCGAAGGTGACCGTCCCCGCCACCGAGGCCGACACCGCCTGGCCGACCGCGCCCGCGAGGTCCACCCCGCGGTGGCCCGAGCCCCAGCTGGTCGTCGGCGGGTCGAAGCCGCGGACGACCCGCGGGGTGGGGGAGAGGGGCCACACGCCCACCGGGCCGGGCTCCGTGCCGGCCGCTGCCGCCCCGGGTGGGACGCAGCAGAGGAGGACGACGATCCACAGATGGGCGACGCGGAGCCCGGTCCGGCGGGCGGTGGCACCTCTCATGGGCACGACTCTCCCCGCGGGCACGGACGGTGACGGCGCGCGACAGGCCGGCCTGTGCGGAGCGGCGCCGTGACGTCGTACCGGGGAGGGGGAGTGGCCCACGATGGGACGGATGTGACCGGAGGTGGCCGGAGGTGACCGGGGGTGAGCGGGACGGGGGCGGTCGACGCTCGGATTCGCGCTCGGCGCTCGGCTGCGTCTACCCTGACCGGAGCAACCCTCACAGGTTGACTTCGCGCGTCCGCAGACCGCGACGCCCGGCCCTCCAGCCGCGGCGGCCGCCCGCGGGCGCAGCCCTCAGTCCCGAGCGATCGGGTCGGGCTGCGCGCAGACGCCAGGGCTCGCGGGCACCCGCCCGTGCGCGGCAACTGAAAACACACCACACAACAGGAGAATCACGATGGCAGTCGTGACCATGCGCCAGCTCCTCGAGAGCGGCGTCCACTTCGGGCACCAGACCCGTCGCTGGAACCCGAAGATGAAGCGCTTCATCGTCACCGAGCGCAACGGCATCTACATCATCGACCTGCAGCAGTCGCTGGCCTACATCGACCGCGGCTACGCGTTCGTCAAGGAGACCGTCGCCAAGGGCGGCACCATCCTCTTCGTCGGCACCAAGAAGCAGGCCCAGGAGGCCATCGCCGAGCAGGCGACGCGCGTCGGCCAGCCCTACGTCAACCAGCGCTGGCTGGGCGGCATGCTCACCAACTTCTCGACCGTGCACCAGCGGATCAACCGCCTCAAGGAGCTCGAGGAGATCGACTTCGAGGACGTGGCCGGCTCCGGTCGCACCAAGAAGGAGCTCCTGCAGATGAAGCGGGAGAAGGACAAGCTCGCCAAGACCCTCGGTGGCCTGCGCGACATGGGCCGCACCCCGTCCGCCGTCTGGATCGTCGACACCAACAAGGAGCACCTCGCCGTCGAGGAGGCGCGCAAGCTGCGCATCCCGATCATCGCGATCCTCGACTCCAACTGCGACCCCGACGACGTCGACTTCCCGATCCCGGGCAACGACGACGCGATCCGCGCCGTCGGCCTGCTGACCCGCGTGGTCGCCGACGCCGTCGCCGAGGGCCTCATCGCCCGCTCCGGCGCGAAGACCGCCGAGGGCGAGGCCCAGGCCGAGCCACTGGCCGAGTGGGAGCGCGAGCTGCTCACCGGCGCCGAGGCCGTCGAGGCCACCGACGCCCAGGGTGCCGAGCTCGCCGCCGAGGTGACCGAGGCCGCTCCGGCCGAGGCGCCCGCCGAGGCCTGAGTAGCCGACCTTCCCACGCACGTACACCGACGTACCAGTAAAGGAACACCCATGGCTTACACCGCTGCCGACGTCAAGAAGCTCCGCGAGCTGACGCAGGCCGGCATGATGGACTGCAAGAAGGCGCTCGACGAGACCGACGGCGACTTCGACAAGGCCGTCGAGCTGCTCCGCGTCAAGGGTGCGGCCAAGGCCGCCGCCCGCGCCGCCGAGCGCGAGGCCTCCGCCGGCCTCGTGGCCGCCTCCGGCAACGCGCTCATCAGCCTCAAGGCCGAGACCGACTTCGTCGCCAAGAACGAGGCGTTCATCAAGGCCGCCCAGGCCATCGCCGACGCGGCCGACGCGGCCAAGGTCGGCGACGCCGAGGCGCTCAAGGCCGTCTCGCTCGGCGAGAAGACGGTCGGCGAGACCGTCGACGAGCTCGCTCGCACCATCGGTGAGAAGATCGAGCTCGGCGAGGTCGCGTACTTCGACGGCACGACCACGGTCTACCTGCACAAGAAGGCCTCCGACCTGCCGCCGACCCTCGGCGTCCTGGTGGAGTACGCCGGCGACGAGGCTGCCGCGAAGCAGGCCGCCCAGCAGGCCGCCGCGCTCAAGGCGCAGTTCCTCACCTCCGACGAGGTCCCCGCGGACGTCGTGGAGAAGGAGAAGGACGTCCTGACCAAGAAGACGCTCGAGGAGGGCAAGCCCGAGGCTGCCGTCGCCAAGATCGTCGAGGGTCGCATCGGCGCCTTCTTCAAGGAGATCGTCCTGCTCGACCAGGAGTCGGTCTTCGAGGCCAAGAAGTCGGTCAAGCAGGTCCTCGACGCCGCCAACACCACGGTGTCGCGCTTCGCCCGCTTCGAGGTCGGTGCCTGACCGCACCGCTCACTGAGCAGCGAGGAAGCCCGCCCGGGTCACCGGGCGGGCTTCCGTCATTTCGCACGCGCTTCGCCGGGGCTCCGGTTGGCTCGCCGCACCCGCCAGAATCATGCATGTGCGGGATCCTGTCCGGCGTGTCGCGGGGCTGCCCGGGGTGTCATCGCACAAATGCACGATCGTGGCGACGACGACCCCCGACCGGTCAGATCGCGGCGAGGACCTCGGCGGTCGTGGCGACCTGACTCAGCTTCGGGAACACCGTCGAGACGCAGAAGTCGTGGACGGCAGGCTCGCGATCGAGCATCGCGTCGGCGACGGTGACGACGTTGAGCCCTCGGGCGAGGCCCTCCCGCACGGTCGCCTCGACGCCGGAGCCGGTCGCGACGCCGGTGACGAAGATCTGCGTGACGCCGCGCTCGGCCAGCCAGGCCTCGAGCGGGGTGCCGTGGAAGGCGCCGTGCGTCCGCTTGGTGACGACCAGGTCCGCGGCGCCGAGCGACGGGTCGAGCACCTGGGCCTCGGGAGGCAGCGCCCGTGAGCCGCCGGCCGGGTTGCGGTCGGTGCGGCCCGGTACGCCGTGGGAGACGTTGACCAGCACGACCGGAAATCCCCGTGAGCGGAACGCGGCGGCCAACGAGGCGGAGGCGGAGACGACCTCGGCCATGCCGGGGAGCGGCTGCGAGACGACCCCCGACTGGAGATCCACGACGATCAGGGTGGGCAGAGCGGGGCGGGGGTCGACGACGGTGAGCGGCATCAGGAGGCCGTCCTTTCGGCGGGAGTGTCAGCGGGAGTGTCAGCGGGGGTGAAGGACCGGGTGCCCGTCGTACCGGCTCCGCGGAGGGCGGAGGCGATGGCCGCGAGCAGGCCGAGGGCCGCGCCGAAGGCGAACACCACGACCAGCCCGGTGTGGAACGGCCCCGAGATCAGGCGGGGGAAGAAGTCGTGGCCGCCGACGGAGCGACCGACGAGCTGCTCGATCGGGTCGACGCCGAGGATGGCGGCGAAGAGCGAGGCGACCGGCGGCTGTGCGCCCGCAGCGGCGGCCGAGGATGGCGAGACGCCCGCCGCGACCAGGCCCGATGTCAGCGTGTGGGGGAGCGAGGAGGCCAGCCCGGCGATCATCAGCGAGAAGAACACGCCGATCGACAGCGCGGTGCCGCTGTTCTGGAAGGTCGCCCGCATGCCCGACGCGGCGCCGCGGTGCTCGGCCGGCACCGAGCCCATGATCGCCGAGGTGTTGGGCGAGGTGAACATGCCGTTGGCGATGCCGTTGACGAAGATGAGGGCCGCGAAGATCCAGTAGGGGAAGTCGATCGGCAGCAGGAGCAGTCCGAGGAACGTCGCCGAGAAGAGCAGCATCCCCGATGTCGCGATCCCGCGTGAGCCGAGTCGGTCCGACAGCGTCCCGGCGACCGGCCCGGCGATCAGGAATCCGATCGACAGCGGCAGGAGGAAGATGCCGGCCCACAGCGGCGTCTGGGCGTAGTCGTAGCCGTGGATGGGCAGCCAGATGCCCTGCAGCCAGATGATCAGCACGAACTGCATGCCGCCGCGGGCGATCGAGGCCATCAGCGCGGCGAGGTTGCCCGCGGCGAAGGCCCGGATCCGGAAGAGGCCGAGATGGAACATCGGGTTCTCGACGCGCGACTCGATCACCACGAACGCGAGGAGCAGCAGGAGGCCGCCGATGAGCTCGACCAGCACCCGCGGCGCGGTCCAGCTCATCGAGGACTCGCCGTGCGGCTGGATCGCCTCGGTGATGCCGATGAGCAACGCCGACAGCCCGACCGCGAACGTCAGGTTGCCCGCCCAGTCCAGCCGCGCCGCCGTACGACGGGTGGACGACGTCTCACGAAGGCGGGTGTAGGCCCACCAGGTCCCGAAGAGCCCGACGGGCACGTTGACCCAGAAGACGGCCCGCCAGTCCCACACGGCCAGCAGTCCGCCGAGGGTGAGGCCGATGAACTGGCCGGCGAGAGCGGCGACCTGGTTGGTGCCCAACGCGAATCCGCGGCGCTCGGGCGGGAACGCGTCGGTGAGGATGGCGGCGGAGTTGGCGGTCAGCATGGAGCCGCCGAGCGCCTGGACGATCCGCCACGCGATGAGCCAGATCGCGGCACGCTCGGCGTGGAACGGGTCGAAGCTCAGCAGCAGCGAGGCGACGGTGAAGACCGCGAAGCCGGCGTTGTAGATCCGCACCCGGCCGTAGAGATCGCCCAGCCAGCCGACCGGCACGACCAGGACGGCTTGGACGAGCCGGTAGCCCATGATCATCCACAGCAGGAAGCCGATGTTGCTCGGCTCGAGCGGGTCGAGCCCGATGCCGGCGAAGATCGCGGGCATGGCGATGAGCACGATGGAGCCGTCGAGCACGCTCATGAAGACGGCCGCCGTCGTGTTGGCCAGCGCGATCCAGTGGTAGTTGGCAGGCAGGTCGGACGCGCGGCTCACAGGTGGTCGACGACCTTCTCCATCGCCGGCAGTGCCGCATGCAGCGCCGCCACTTCGGTGGGGTCGAGGCGCCTCAGCGCCGCGGAGACCTGCCGCGTCCGGACGGCCTGCTTGTGGCGGACGATCTCGCGCCCGGCTCCCGTCAGCGACCACACGACCCGGCGACGGTCGCCGGGGTCGCCGCCGCGCGCGATCAGGCCCTTCGACTCGAGCGCGCCGACCGTCGTCCCCACCGCCTGGGGGCTGATCTGCTCGGCCTTCGCGAGCGCGCTGCCGGTCTGGGGGCCGAAGCGATCCAATCGGACCAGGGTCGCCAGCTCGGGGATCGTGACGCCCTGCTCGACGGGCAGCTGCTGGAGCCGTCGGCGGAGCTTGCTCACGGCCAGGACGAACCCGCTCGCGACGTCGTCGAGATCCTCGGAGGTGGTCACAGTTGATCAATCTAGATTGATCAATCACAACTGATCAAGCTCACCGCGTCCGACGCCCCGGATTGCGCTGACGCGTGCTGGCGCCGCGCGGTAGGTTTCCTGCGTCGGCGTGCGAACCCCTCGCGCGCCTCCACGTCCGCGGCGAAGGAGCCACCCATGGGACTCATCCAGGCAGCGATCGGGGCGATCGGCGGGACGCTCGCCGACCAGTGGGTCGACTTCTACACCGTGCCGGACGGCGTCGGGGCGACGGCAGCCGTCTTCCCGATCGCGAAGCGGGGCCAGAACGCCGGTCGCGGCAGCAACGTCCGCGGCTCCGAGGCCGTCATCACCAACGGCTCGAAGATCATTGTCCCCGAGGGCTACGGCCTGGTGCTGATGCAGGACGGCGCCTTCACCGGCTTCGCCGCCCAGGCCGGCGCCTACATCTGGAACTCCGAGGACCAGTCCTCCACCTCGATCTTCACCGGCGGCGGCCTCGTCGACAGCCTGATCAAGCAGAGCTGGGAGCGCTTCAAGTTCGGCGGCCGGCCCTCCGCGCAGCAGACGGCGGTCTTCGTCTCGCTCAAGGAGCTGCCCGACAACCGCTTCGGCACGCAGTCGGAGATCTACTGGGACGACGCCTTCCTCAACACCCAGGTCGGCGCCATCACCCGCGGCACCTACACGCTCAAGATCACCGACCCGCTCACCTTCCTGCGCAACTTCGTGCCGGCGAGCGTCATCGGCGGCGGCGCGGTCTTCGACTTCACCGACATGGACAACCCGGCCGGCGAGCAGCTCTTCAACGAGGTGGTCGGCTCGCTCGCGCCGGCCTTCTCGATGTACACCAACGACCCCGCCAAGGGCGGCCGGATCACCAAGCTCCAGCAGGACTCGCTCGGCTTCGCCCAGTCCCTCTCCGCGGCGGTCGAGCAGGGCTACCAGTGGCGGACCGAGCGCGGTCTCGAGATCGTCAAGGTCGCCATCGTCTCCATCGAGTACGACGCCAACACCCGTGAGCTCCTCAAGACCGTCCAGCGCGCCGACGCGCTCTCCGGCTCGCGTGGCAACTCGAACCTGCAGGCCTCCGTGGCCGCGGGCGTCGAGGCGGCCGGCGAGAACGCCGGCCCGGGTGGCCTGATCGGCATGGGCATGGGTGTCGGCGGTCTCGGCGTCGGCGGGCTCCAGCAGCCGGCCGCGCCGACGCCGCCGCCCACGGCTCCCGCCACGCCCGCC
>NZ_JASGDD010000203.1:0-10160 GCF_047607365.1 Nocardioides sp.
GACCTGGGTGTAACCCAGGTCACACTCCGCTCACTCCCACGCGGGCTCAGTGGGCCTCCTCCACCGAGTGCGAGTCGGTGAGGGTCAGCGCGCCGAGGGCGCCGATCACGCCGACCACGGCCGCCAGCACCACATAGGTGACGCGCTCGCCGTGGAAGAAGGACGCGACCAGGTCGGCGCCCCACGTGCCCGACGGCAGGGTCGCGGTGACGAGCGTGGCGATGAGCGTGCCCACGACCGCGGTGCCGACCGAGGTGCCGACCTCCTGGGCGGCGTCGTTGAGCGCGGTGCCCAGCGAGGTGCGGTTCTCGTCCATCGCGTCGACCAGGGCCACCGCGCAGATCGTCATCACGGTGCGCAGGCCGACGGTGAAGGTGACCATGAAGAGGGCGATGACGGCGTACCCGTGCTCGACGCCCCATGCCATGCCGGCCAGGGAGCCGGCGAGCAGCACCGCGCCGACGAGGCAGGCGATCCGGTGGCCGAACCGCTTGCCGAGCGCCTCGGAGACGGGGGTCGCCGCGATCATCGTCAGGATGAGCGGGAGGTTGGCGAGGCCCGCGCGGACGGGACTCCAGCCGTAGGCGTACTGGAAGTGCAGGATCAGGCCCCACATCACGCCGGCCATCGCGATGGACGTGCCGACCTGGGCGATGGCGGCGCCGCGGACAGTGCCGTTGCCGAAGATGGCGAGGTCGAGCATGGGCTGGGCCGTGCGGCGCTCGTGCCAGATGAAGCCGACGAGCGCGACGACGGCGCCGATGCCGGAGCCCCACGTCGCCAGGGACATCCAGCCGTGGTCGACGCCGCTCGTGGCGGTGTAGCAGGCGAGGCCGATCGTGGCGATGGAGAGGACCGCCCCGGGCAGGTCGAGCCGGTCCTGCGTCAGGCCGGCCGGGTCGTCCGCCGGTACGCCGAGGCGCACGCCGATCCACGCGATCAGGGCGATCGGGGCGTTGACCAGCAGCAGCCACTCCCAGCGGATGTGGGCAAGTGCCGTGCCGCCGACGAGCGGGCCGAGGATGAAGCCGCTCATGCCGACGATGATCATGATCGTCATCGCGCGCATGCGCAGGGCCTGCTCGTCGAAGAGCCGGAAGACCAGCGAGTTGGTGATCGGGGCCATCATCGCGGCGGCGACGCCGAGCGCGGCGCGCAGCGCGATCAGCTGGCCCGACGTGTCGACGGCGATCACCGCGAGGCTGATCAGGCCGAAGAGGGCGAGACCGACGAGCAGGACGCGACGCCGGCCGAGGCGGTCGGCGGCGGAGCCCGCGGTGAGCAGGAGTCCGCCGAAGACGAGTGAGTAGGCGCCGGTGACCCACTGCAGGGCGGTGGTGCTGCCGCCGAGGTCGCGGCCGATGGTCGGCAGCGCGATGGAGAGCAGCGTGTTGTCCGCCATCTCGACGAAGAAGGCGAGACAGAGGGCGAAGAGCGGGATCCACGCGGCGCGCAGCGAGGTGTAGGTGCGCGCCGTCGGCGTGGAGCCGGGGGTGGTCCCGGGGGCGGATTCGGGGGTGGTGGTGGCGCTCATGGCGAGACCTCCTAAGATCGAACGTTGTTCGAGTTTCGAACGACGTTCGATACAATAGAACAATGTTCGATGATTGCCAAGATGTGATGGGATGTGAGTCATGGCACGCGCAGAGCCGAGTCGCAGGGGCGGCCCACCGACACCACGCCGACGGGCGTCCCACTCGATGGAGGCGGTCCTCACCGAGGCGGTCGCGCTGCTCGACGAGGCGGGCGCCCCGGCACTGACGTTCCGCGCCCTGGCCGCGCGGCTGGGCGGCGGCGTGGCCAGCATCTACTGGTACGTCTCCAGCAAGGAGGAGCTGCTCGACCGCGCCACCGACCACGTGGTCGCCGGCATCCTGGTCGACATCGCCGCGCTTCCGGGCAGCGACGACCCGATCGACGACCTGCGGACCATCGCCGTGACGCTCTTCGACCGCATCGTCGACCGCCCGTGGCTCGCCATCTACTTCATGCGCAACTCCGAGCTCCAGGTCAACGCCCTCCGGCTCTACGAGCGGCTCGGCCAGGAGGTGCTCCGACTCGGCCTGCCCCCGCGAGAGTCCTTCCACGCCGTCTCCGCCGTCCTCGGCTTCGTGATCGGCATCGCCGCCGACCTGGGCCAGGAGCCCCCGGAGGAGGTGCTGGCGGGCGTGACCAGCCGCGACGAGTTCATCGAGCGGTACGCCGACGCGTGGCGCGCTCTGGACAGCTCGGAGTTCCCCTTCCTGCACGAGATCGTGGACGAGTTCGCCCACCACGACGACGCCGACCAGTTCCGCGCCGGGCTGGACCTGCTGCTCGCCGGCCTCCGCCTCCAGGCCGGCCGATGACCCGGAGTGTGATTTAGGCCGGCCTCAGCGGACGTTGCGGGTCCGGACAGGTGCGCTTCCTAGCGTCGTGAGCACGTTCCGACAACCTGCTCAACACCCCGCACGAAGGAGTGCCTCATGTTCCGTCGTCTCAGCACCGTCGCCGTCGCCACGCTCGCCACCACGAGCCTGGCGCTCGCCACCACGACCCCGGCCGACGCGGCCAGCATCGCCAGCACCACCTCCGAGAGCGACACGACCTACACCGTCGTCGCGAAGAACTTCGACGACAACGTCGCCGCCACGATCACCCTGAGGAACGCCCTCGGCAGCTACGCCGTGACCGTGCGGACCGAAACCGACGAGGACGGCAAGCTCACCTACACCTTCGCGCCGCCGAGCGCCGGGAAGTACGTCGTGCGCTTCTCCGCCGACGGCGAGACCGCGAAGAAGACCATCAAGGTCGGCACCGCCTACGGCACCAAGATCACCATCGACGCCGACGACACCAGCGACAAGACGACCACGATCAGCGGCACCGCGGCCGCCGGCTCGACCATCCTCCTCAAGGTCTACGACCCGAGCGGCCACCGCGACGCCGTGAAGCGGGTGGCGGTCGCCTCCGACGGCACGTGGACGACGACGTTCCACAAGGCCACCGACGAGGGCGAGTACGACGTCACCGCGACGTACGTCGCCACGGACCTGCACTACGGGGTCAAGACCTACACCGACAGCTTCGACCGCGACTGAGCCGGGCCGACACCGGCCGCCGCTGCCGCCGCGCGTCAGCGGCGGCCGAAGTCCTGCACCACGATCCACGCGTGTCGGGAGTCGTCGTAGACCAGGCCGATGCCGCTGAGCCGGAACTCGGCGGTGAGGATGTTGGCGCGGTGCCCGGAGCTGTTCATCCAGGCGTCCACCGCCTGCCTGGCCGACCGGACGCCGTACACGATGTTCTCGCCGACCGAGCCGTACCCGCACCGCCGGATCAGGTCGCCCAGGTCGGAGTGGTGGAAGCTGTTCTCGCGGTCCATCTGGTCGGCCAGCCCCCGCGCGAAGCGGTTCGCGCACTTCGTGGCCCGCAGCGGGCTCAGGCCGCGACCGGTGCGCTCGCGGTTGATCAGCCGCAGGATCTCCTTGCGGTAGCCGGCCATGACCTTCGCGTCGTGCTCCTTCTTCGGCCGGAAGCGTCCCGACGCCGCCTCCGCGGACGGGCACAGCACCAGCGTCACCGCCACCACGAGAGCGAGAACAAGGACCCGAGCACCACGCATGTCTCCGTCGTATCACGCCCGGCGCGAGCACACGAGCTTCGCGACGGAGATGCGGGCGAACCCGGACCGTCGGTCAGGGCAGCACCGCGACACCGGCGACGCGCGCCGCCTCGCCGAGGCGGCGGTCGGTCGTGGCCAGCGTGGCCCCGGATCTGATGGCCAGCCAGAGGTACCACGCGTCGTACGCCGACAGGCCGTACTTGTCGGACAGCCACACCAGCGCGGCACTCTCGGGTGCGGTGGACTCGATGGTGGCCGGAAGCTGATCGAGCAGCGCCAGGAACCGGTCGCGCTGCGCGGGGGTCAGTCGCCCTCCCCGCTCGGCGACGAGGAGCACGTTCGCGACCTCGGCCCGCCAGAGCGCAGGCATCAGGCACCCCTCCTCCGCGACCCGGGTGAGCAGGTCGTCGGTCGCCGACGACGCCTCGTCCTCGAAGCACCACGCCATCGTGACCGACGTGTCGACGACGAGCGTCACCGCCGGCCCTCGGCCACCATGTCGGCAACGGTGACGTCGCCACGGCGTACGCCGGCGCGCGCCTGCCGGAAGGCCTCTGCCAGCGATCCGCCCGAGGCGACGGACGCGACCGGGACGAGGCGGGCGATGGCCGCTCCGTGGCGGGTGATGGTGACGACCTCGCCGCGGCCGACCTCGCGCAGGAGCTGCGGCAGACGGGTCTTGGCCTCGTAGGCGCCGACGGTGCTCATGCCTTCAGACTAGTCGCCGACCAGTCCATCGCCAAAGGGCAGAATGATCCGGTGAGCTTCGAGGGGTTTCCGTCTGCCGCGCTGGACTTCTACGACGACCTGGAGGTCGACAACACCAAGTCGTTCTGGGAGGCCCACAAGACGACGTACCAGAGCGCGGTGCTGGAGCCCATGAAGGCGCTGACGAAGGAGCTGGAGGCGGAGTTCGGGGCGGCGAAGATCTTCCGGCCCTACAAGGACGTCCGGTTCAGCAAGGACAAGACGCCGTACAAGACTCACCAGGGAGCGTTCGTCGCGGTGGCGCCGCAGACGGGCTACTACGTGGAGGTGTCGCCGCGCGGGGTGCGGACAGGCGGCGGGTGCTACTGGTTCGAGCCGCCGCGGCTGGCCGCGTTCAGGCAGGCGATCGACCACGACCGCTTCGGCCCCGAGCTCGAGAGGCTGCTGCGGAGCGCCGAGCGGAGGGGCTACGAGGTCGGCGGCGACCGGCTCAAGACCAAGCCCCGCGGCTTCGACGCCGACCACCCGCGGATCGAGTTGCTCAAGCACAAGTCGCTCACCCTCGGCCGGATGATCGGCTTCGAGCCGGTGATCCACACGCCTGCGCTCCTCGACCTCGTCCGCGCCGACTGGCGCGCGACCAGGCCGGTCACCGACTGGATCGGCGAGCACGCGGCGATCTGACGCCCCGCTCCACGATCGGCCGATAGCCACCCGGCGCGACCTGCGGCACACTCGGGATGTGCTGACGACGCTGTCCACCGGAGCGCGGGTCCACGTCGAGGACACCGGCGCGCCGGCTCCCGATGCCGAGACGATCGTCTTCGGCCACGGCCTCCTCTTCAGCGGGCGGATGTTCGCCCCGCAGGTCGCGGCGCTGCGCGACCGCTACCGCTGCGTGACGATCGACTGGCGCGGCCAGGGCCTCTCCGCTCCGGCGCCCGACGGCCGCTACGACATGGACGTCCTCACCGACGACGTCCTCGCACTCGTCGACTCGCTGGGCCCCGGCCGGGTGCACTACGCCGGGCTGTCGATGGGCGGGTTCGTCGGCATCCGGCTCGCCGCCCGCCATCCCGAGAGGCTGGCGTCGCTGACCCTGTTCGACACCAGCGCCGGCCCCGAAGACCCGGCCAACGTCGGGCGCTACAAGCTCCTCGCGCTCGTCTACCGGCTGGTCGGCCTGCGCCCGGTCGCCGGCCGGGTGGCCCCGATCATGTTCGGCGCCAGCAGCCTCGCCGGGCCGCGTGCGGACGAGCTGGTCGGCGGGCTGCTCGACGGGCTGCGGGGAGTCGATCGCGCCGCGATGCGCCAGGCGATCCTCGGCGTCTGCGACCGGGAGGCCGTCGCGGACCTCCTCGGCCGGATCGTCGCCCCGACGCTCGTCATCGTGGGCGCCGAGGACGTCGCCACCCCGCCGCCGAAGGCGTCCGCCATCGCGGAGGGGATCCCGGGCGCGCGTCTCGAGATCGTGCCGGGCGCCGGCCACTCCAGCACCGTCGAGCAGCCCGAGGCGGTGACCGCCCTGATCGAGGAGCTCCTCCGGGCCACACCGGTCGCGGACTAGGGCATGGCTCCTTACTCGGCCGAAGCGCATTCCGTGGTGTCCGCGCCTGGTCCGGCGAGGCGGAGGCGCGAGAGCGCAGCGTGCTGCGCCGAGCGCCGACAACGAAGCCGGTCGGGATGCGGCGCCGTGGAGGCGCCGGCCGAGTAAGGAGCCATGCCCTAGGGTCGGAGCACATGAGCGCCGCGACCTGGACCACCGCCGACATCCCCGACCTCACCGGACGAACGGCGGTGGTGACCGGGCCGAGCCTCGGGGGCATCGGCTACGTCACGGCGCTCGAGCTCGCCCGGGCGGGTGCGGACGTCGTCCTCGCGGGACGGAGCCAGGCCAAGCTCGACGCCTCGGCGCAGGCGATCCGGAGCGAGGTGCCGGAGGCCGCGCTCACCACCACGATCCTCGACCTCACCTCCTTCGACGCCGTACGCCGGGCGGCCGGTGACCTCGAGACGCGCGGCCCGATCGACCTGCTCGTCAACAACGCGGGCGTCATGTGGACGCCGTGGGCGACGACGGCCGACGGTCTGGAGCTCCAGATCGGCACGAACCACTACGGCCCGTTCCTCCTGACCGGACTCCTGCTGCGGCAGCTCGAGGCGGCACCGGCCGGCCGGGTCGTGACGGTCTCCTCGATCGGCCACACCATGGCCCGGAAGGCGCCTCTCGACGACCCGCGCATCAAGCCGGCGAGCTACAGCCGCTGGACGGCGTACTTCGGCTCCAAGCTCGCCAACCTGCTCTTCACCTACGAGCTCGACCGCCGCCTCACGGCGGCCGGCAGCAGCGTCACGGCCCTGGCCGCCCACCCCGGCTTCGCGCACACGCACCTCGTCGCCAACGGCCGCGGCTTCGGCCCGCTGTCGCGGGTGTTCAACGCGAGCTACGGCCTGATCTCCCAGGATGCGGCCGGCGGCGCCCGGCCGACGCTGATGGCGGCGACCGCCGACCTGCCCGGTGGCACCTACGTCGGGCCGGGCGGCCCGAAGGAGATCGTCGGCGCGCCCACCGTCGTCCGCTCGACGCGCCTGTCGCACGACGCCGAGGCGGCCGGCCGCCTCTGGGACCTCTCCCAGAAGGTGACCGGCCGCTCCTGGCTCTGATCGACCCCGCCCGGAGGCTCCGGGGCGGGCCCCACTAGGCATCTAAGTTACCGGCGGGTAGCATTGGCCGGGTGAGCCACTACAAGAGCAACCTGCGTGACATCGAGTTCAACCTGTTCGAGGTCAACGGCACCGACAAGCTGCTCGGCACCGGCCCGTGGGCCGAGCTCGACGTCGACACCGCCAAGGAGATCCTGGCCGAGGTCGACCGCATCGCCCGCGAGGACCTCTCCGCGTCCTTCGTCGACTCCGACCGCAACCCGCCGGTCTTCGACCCCGCGACCAACACCGCCCCCGTCCCGGCGGCCTTCAAGAAGTCCTACGACGCCTGGATGGAGTCCGGCTTCTGGAGCCTGCAGGCGCCCGAGGAGATCGGCGGCACCGCCGCCCCCTCGTCGCTGATCTGGGCGACCGGCGAGCTGGTCGCGGGCTCCAACCCCGCCATCTGGATGTACGGCGCCGGCCCGTTCTTCGCGCGCGTCGTCTTCGAGAACGGCAACGAGCGCGACAAGAAGATCGCCGAGTTCATGGTCGAGAAGCAGTGGGGCGCCACCATGGTGCTGACCGAGCCCGACGCGGGCTCCGACGTCGGCGCCGGCAAGACCTTCGCCACCGCCAACGAGGACGGCACCTGGAACATCTCCGGCGTGAAGCGCTTCATCACGAGCGCCGAGTCGGACCTCCAGGAGAACATCATGCACCTCGTCCTCGCCCGCCCGCGGGGCGTCGAGGGCGTCGGCGGTCCGGGCACCAAGGGCCTCTCCCTCTTCCTCGTGCCGAAGTACCACTTCGACCTCGAGACCGGCGAGCTGACCGGCGAGCGCAACGGCGCCTACGTCACCAACGTCGAGCACAAGATGGGCCTCAAGGTCTCCAACACGTGCGAGGTCACCTTCGGCGACCCGCAGATCGGCGGCGGCGAGCCGGCGGTCGGCTACCTCCTCGGCGAGGTCCACGACGGCATCCGCCAGATGTTCGACGTCATCGAGAACGCCCGCATGCTCGTCGGCACCAAGGCCATCGCGACGCTGTCGACCGGCTACCTCAACGCGCTCGAGTACGCCAAGAGCCGCGTCCAGGGCGCCGACCTCACCAACCCCGCCAAGGACGCGCCGCGCGTGACCATCACGCACCACCCGGACGTCCGCCGCTCCCTGCTCCTGCAGAAGTCGTACGCCGAGGGCATGCGCGCCCTCGTCTACTACACGACCTCGTGGCAGGACCAGATCATGCGCCACCGGGCCGAGGGCACCACGGACACCGACGAGGCCACCCTCGCGGTCGCGGTCAACGACCTGCTCCTCCCGATCGTCAAGGGCTTCGGCTCCGAGCGCGCCTGGGTGCTGCTCGGCACCGAGTCGCTCCAGACGCTCGGCGGCTCCGGCTTCCTGCAGGAGTACCCCATCGAGCAGTACATCCGCGACGCCAAGATCGACTCGATCTACGAGGGCACCACCGCGATCCAGGGCCAGGACTTCTTCTTCCGGAAGATCGTCAAGGACCAGGGCCGCGCGATCGGCAAGGTCTCCGGGGACATCAAGGAGTTCCTGGCGGGCGAGGGCAACCCCGAGCTCAAGGCCTCGCGCGACCTGCTCGCCCGGGCGCTCGAGGACGTCGAGGGCATCGTCGGCCACATGTTCACCGACCTCATGTCCGCGCAGGACGAGATCGCGAACATCTACAAGGTCGCCCAGAACACCAGTCGCCTCCTGCTGGCGGTCGGCGATCTGGTGATCGGCTGGCTCCTGCTCAACCAGGCGGAGGTCGCCGCCGCGGCGCTGGCCGACGGCGCCTCACAGAAGGACACAGCCTTCTATCAGGGCAAGATCGCCGCGGCGAAGTTCTTCGCCTCCTACAATCTCCCCAAGATTGCCGCCGAGCGAGCGATCGCCGAGGCGATCGACAACTCGCTCATGGAGGTCAGCGAGGACTCCTTCTGAGATCAGACCCACTCAGGTCGACCCGCCCGGGCGCCCGCATTCGCGGGCCCCGGGCGGGTCTTCTCTGTCTTGTCACCCTGCTCGTGACGGCGCTGCTGTGCGGGCTCGCCCAGCCCGCCGAGGCCGCGAAGAAGCACAAGAAGCACAAGAAGAAGGCGCCCAGCTCGCTCACCTACCTCGGCGTCGCCGACCCCAGCGTGGTGAAGGCCAAGTCGGGGTTCGTCATCGTCGGCACCGGCACCAACGTCTCGCGCGCGGTCGCCGGCAACGGGCTCAACTTCCGGGCCGCCGACCCCGCGCTCGCCCGCAAGCCCGCCTGGGCCCGCACCGGCGCGATGTGGGCCGCCGACGTGCAGAAGGTCGGCAAGCACTGGCTGCTCTACTTCGCCGCCCCGGTGGCCGGGCTGAAGAGCTCGAGCCGGTGCATCGGCGTGGCCGTCGCCTCGTCGCCGACGGGGACGTTCACCCCGCTGGACGACCGGCCGCTGGTGTGCCCGGCGGGCGCCGCCGTACCCGCGGCCGAGGACCGGCCCACGGACCTGCCCAGCTCCCACGGCGACATCGACCCGTCGTTCGTGATCATGGGTGGGCGGCCCTACCTCGCCTACAAGACCGACGGCATCCCGTCCTCGATCCGGCTCCTCCCGCTGACCGCCGACGGCGCCCACGCGGCCGGCCCGAGCTACGAGATCCTGCGCTCGGCCGGAGTGGTCGAGAACCCCGTCATCTTCCACCACGGCAAGGTGTGGTTCCTGCTGACGTCGGAGGGCAGCTACACCTCGTGCGACTACCGCACGGTGTGGCGGCGCACCCTCACGCCGCTGGCGAGCTGGCAGGGGGCCACCGCCCACGTGATGCTCAACTTCCACAAGCAGCGGATCTGCGGCCCCGGCGGCGCGGACGTGGTGACGAGCAAGGGCAAGACGCTGGTCTACTTCCACGGCTGGACCTGCAACGGCACCCGCCGGCCCTGCGCGCCCCCGCTCAGCGCGACCAGCTCCGCCGACGCGGGACGCCGGCCGGTCCGCACGCTCTACGGCATGCGGCTGGGCTTCACCAAGAAGGGCTTCCCCACCTTCATCAGCTGGCTGAAGCTGCCCGGGAAGAAGAAGTAGCCGAGCCCTAGGGTGTGTTGATCGATTCGGCGCCGTCGCGAGCGGCGTCCAGCGCGTGCGCTGGCAAGGCGGAGCGAGGAGCGATGCCGGAGGCATCGCGACGAGTGACAACGCCGCCAGGGCGCGTGC
>NZ_JASGDD010000204.1:0-4309 GCF_047607365.1 Nocardioides sp.
CGCGGACAGCGCGAGCGCCCGGACGGGCTCGGCGCGAGCGCGCTCGAGGGCCGCCCGGGCGTGGGCTGTCGCGGCCTGGAAGTCGCCGTCCCAGAAGTCGGCGATCGCATGGAGGGCGCTGGCCACCGCACCGTCGCCCGCGCAGCGCGTCCGGGCGCCGGTGACGTCGCCTTCGGCGAGGTCGCTGAGCACGTCGCCGAGCAGCCCCACCTGCTCCACGTGACGGGACGGTACCGAAGCGGCCGCCCTGCGTCTCTGATTACTCCGAATCCCGGTGGTCGGCGGGGACCGGGGACGGCAGCCTCGCGTGCATGAGGACACCGATGGGGATCGCATCGAGATCAGGGTGGGGACCGGGGCTGCTCGCGCTCGCCGCGGTGGGCCTGCTGGCCCTCGGCGGATGCGGGGGGTCGGAGGACGCCTCGCCGTCGCCGGGCTCCTCGTCGTCGGCGCCCGATGCCGCCGCGGGGACGCCGTCGGCGAGCGTGGAGCCCGCGGCCGACGGCGTACCGCCGGCGTTCTGCGACCTGCTCACGCCGGAGGAGATCGGCGACGCGCTCGGCGCGCCGGTGACGGTCGAGACCGGGCCGCTCGGCGAGTGCGAGTTCGGCCAGGAGGACCCGCGCGAGATCAGCGGCTCCCTCGGCACCGCGGAGCTCGCCGAGGCGGCCTCGGGCTTCGAGGTCTACCGCCACGGCACGTCCTCGGCGATGGACAGTCCGTCCGAGCACACGATCGGCGGCCTGGGCGACGGCGCGTTCCTCACCCTCGGCACCGTCGGCGGCGGCGAGAACCTCCACCTTGCGGGCGGCGTTCTCCACGGCACGGTCGTCTTCACCGTGAACCTCAGCCAGGGGGCCGGCCACACCGAGGACGAGCTCGTGGCCGTCGGGGAGAAGCTCCTGAAGCTGGAGTACGACGCCGCCGGCTGAGCCGGCCGTCTCGGCGTCGGCGGGCGGGCTCAGCCGACGCTCACGCAGATCACCCAGCCGCGGAGGTCCCGGGCGCCGCCGGCCTTGTTGGTGCCGGAGATCGCCCAGCCGTCGGCGACCGTCGTGGACGGGAAGCCGTTGCCGGTGAGGTTCCCGTTGCTGTCGCGGATCGCGCGCAGCGGGTTGTTGGTGGCGAGCCATCCGGCCGCGTTGCTGGCTCCGCCGGACCACGTCCCGCCGCCGCCGACGGCCACCTTGCCGACCGGGCACCAGACGAGAAGGCTCGCCTGGGCGCCGTCGGCCACCGAGGCCGTGATGCCGCTGACGACCTCATAGCCGGTGGTCGCGTCGGCGCCGTCCGCGCCGGGAGCACCCGCAGCGCCGGCAGGACCGGCCGGGCCGGTCGGCCCGGGGACCTTGGCGCTCGCGGCGAGGTCGGCGGACGTGATCGAGCCGTCCTTGATCTGCTTGGAGGCGACGGTCCCGGTCTTGATGAGCTTGCCGTTGATCAGCTTGGCCGCGTCCGCGGCGCCGGTGCCGCCGACGGCGAGGATCAGGGATCCGCCGACGATGGCGGCGGGCAGCAGCAGGTGCTTCGGGGATGCGTTCATGGACGCACCCTCGCCCGACCTCCTTTCGAAATCCTTTCGCGGCTCAGGACGCGGTCGCGCAGGTGACCCAGGCCCGCAGCTCGACGGCGGCGTCGGTGGAGTTGGCGCCCGACACCACCCAGACGTCGGCGAGGCTGGAGGTCGGGTCGGTGAGGGCCTGCAGCCCACCGAACTGGCCGCGGATCGCGCGAGCGGGGTAGCTGGCCGCGGGGTCGGTGGTCAGTCCGCTCAGCCACCTGCCGCCACCGCCGAGCGCCACCTTGCCGGCCGGGCAGACCGCGGCGGCCGTGCCGGTGCCACCGGCGGCGACCGAGGTGGTCTGGGTGACGACCTCGTACGCCGACACCCCGGCCACGCCGGGCTCTCCCTGCTCTCCCTGCTCGCCGGTGGCGCCGGTCGCTCCCGTGGCGCCCGTCGCGCCCTGCTCGCCGCGCGGACCGGCCGTGCGCGCACTCGCGCTGAGGTCGGAGAGCGTGACGGAGCCGTCCCTGATCTGCTTGCCGGTGACCGTGCCCGCCTTGATCAGCGAGCCGTTGATCAGCTTCGCCGCGGCGGCAGGAGCCCCCGTCCCCGCGACGGCGACGATGAGAGCGGCGGCACCGAGCGCGGTTCCGAGGGACGGCTTCGTGAAGGTCATCTCCGGACGCTAGCGCCGGCAGCGTGCGCGCCGGACCAGCCGTACAGGCACCGGCTCTAGTCCTGTCGGGCCTAGGCCGCGCTCTCCCGGGACACTTTCGTCGCAGGGCGCCGGACCTGTCGGCGAGGGCTGGTAGACAGTCCGGGTGAGTGACCTCCGAGCCGGCGCCGAGGCGCATCTGGCCGCCCTCGTGGGGAGGCCGGAGGCGCGACTGCGCGACGACCAGTGGTCGGCGATCTCGGCGCTGGTCGAGGATCGTCGCCGGGCCTTGGTCGTGCAGCGGACCGGGTGGGGCAAGTCGGCGGTCTACTTCGTGGCGACGCTGCTGCTGCGCGAGGCGGGCGCCGGGCCGACGGTCATCGTGAGCCCGCTGCTCGCCCTGATGCGCAACCAGATCGCCGCCGCGGAGCGTGCCGGCATCCGTGCGGCCACGATCAACTCGACCAACCTCGAGGAGTGGAGCGGCATCGAGGAGGCGATCCACGCCGGCGAGCTCGACGTGCTGCTGGTCAGCCCGGAGCGGCTCAACAACCCCGGCTTCCGCGATGCCGTGCTGCCCCGGCTCGCGGCGACCTGCGGCCTCCTGGTGGTCGACGAGGCGCACTGCATCTCCGACTGGGGCCACGACTTCCGGCCGGACTACCGGCGCATCCGCACGCTGCTCGAGGACCTCCCGGCCGGGGTGCCCGTGCTGGCGACGACCGCCACCGCCAACGCCCGGGTGACGGCCGACGTCGCGGAGCAGCTCGGCTCCGACGACACCGACGTCCTCGTGCTGCGTGGATCGCTCGACCGGGCGTCGCTCCAGCTCGCCGTCGTACGGCTGAGGACGGCCGAGATGCGACTGGCCTGGCTGGCCGACCACGTCGCGGCGCAGTCCGGCTCGGGCATCGTCTACTGCCTCACGGTCGCGGCGACCGAGGAGGTCGCGGACTATCTGCGCTCGCGGGGCATCGACGCGGCGGCGTACTCGGGGCGCACCGAGCCCGCCGAGCGACTGGCACTCGAGGAGGCGCTCGCAGCCGGCCGGGTCAAGGTGCTCGTCGCGACGAGCGCGCTGGGGATGGGGTATGACGCCCCGCTCGGGTTCGTGGTCAACCTCGGTGCGCCCTCGTCACCGGTGTCCTACTACCAGCAGGTCGGCCGCGCCGGCCGCGGGATCGTCGGGACGGCGCCGGTGGTGCTGCTGCCGAGCACCGAGGACCGCGACATCTGGGCCTACTTCGCCTCCCTCGCCTTCCCACGCGAGGAGCAGGTCCGTCAGACCCTGGCCGTCCTGGGCGGCAGCGAGCGACCGATGTCGACGCAGGCGCTCGAGCCCCACGTCGACCTGTCGCGCACCCGCCTCGACACCATGCTCAAGGTGCTGGACGTCGACGGCGCCGTGCAGCGGGTCGCCGGCGGATGGCGCGCGACCGGGGAGCAGTGGCGCTACGACGCCGAGCGCTACGCGCGGGTGGCGGAGGCACGCAGGCGCGAGGAGGAGGCGATGCTCGGCTACCTCGTGACGACGGGATGCCGGATGCGCTACCTGCGCGCGCAGCTGGACGACCCCTCGGACGATGCCGGCCGCGACTGCGGCCGGTGCGACAACTGCGGCGGTCTCGCGCTCTCGGCCGAGGTGTCGGAGGCGGCGGTCGCCGAGGCCGAGGAGCGGCTGCACCGACCGGGCGTGGCGATCGAGCCGAAGAAGCTGTGGCCGACGGGTCTGCCCGGGCTCGGGATCGAGCTCAAGGGGAGGATCGCCGAGGGGCCCGAGGAGGGACGCGTCGTGGCCCGGCTCACCGACCTCGGGCACGGTCGGGCGCTGCGCGACCTCTTCCGGGGAGCCGACGGACCGGTCCCGGCGCCGCTCGTGCGCGCCGTGATCGAGGTGCTCGGCGCGTGGCTGCCCGCGGCCGGCGGGAACGTCGACGGCCTCGTGGTGGTCGACTCGCTGACCCGCCCCGACCTGGTCGGCGACCTGGCCGCCGGGCTCTCGCGCTACCTGCACCGGCCGATCCTCGGCTCCTGGGCGCTCGCCGACCCCGACGTCCCGCCCGGCGCCGGCGCGGCCAACTCGGCCCACCGGGTCGCCGCGGTGCTCCGGCGGGGGGCGCTGCGCGCCGACGTTCCCGCCGGCGGGCGGC
>NZ_JASGDD010000205.1:0-25270 GCF_047607365.1 Nocardioides sp.
GGGCCTCGGTGGCGCCGGCGATGCCGGCGGCGCCGGTCACGGGGGTGGCGACGGCGGCGACCACGGCGGTCTCCGCGGAGACGACCAGGCCGTCGGCGTACGCGGCGCTGGTGGCGGCATAGTGGACCGTGATGGTGCTGCCGACGTCCTCCGGCCGGACGGTGTAGGCCATGCCGTCGGCACGCCAGACACCCCCGACGTACCAGGACTGCGTCTGGCTCTCCACGACCCGGGACCACACCGGCGGGTCCTGAGCGGTCAGCAGCGCCCCGACCTGCGCGACGCCCGTCGGCGCGCCGACGTCGGTGCCGGTGAGCGCGGCGCCCTTGGTCACGACCACAGCGTCGGACGTGCTGGTGCCGTCGGCGTAGCCGTCCTTGTGGCCGGTCACCGTCACGGAGATCTGGTGGCCGACGTCGCTCGCGTCGAGCACATAGGAGGGCGAGGCCGGGTCGTCGGTGACGAAGGCGACGCCGTCGCGCAGCCAGGTGTAGGTCGACGTCACTCCGTCGGCGTTCCAGGTCGGCGGGGTGGCGGTGAGGATCGTGTCGACGGCGCCCTCACCGGAGAGCGTGGCGGTCTCACCGGACACGGGCTCGAGCGCCGGAGCGCTGGTGGGCGTCGCGGTGGCCGTCGCCGTCGCGGACTCCGTCGCCGTCGGCGATTCGGTGGGCGACTCGGTGGGCGACTCGGTGGCGCTCGGCGTCTCTGTGGGCGACTCGGTGGCGCTCGGCGTCTCCGTGGCCGACTCGGTCGCCGTCGCCGACTCGGTCGCCGTCGCCGACTCCGAGGGGGTCGTCGACGCCGTGGCGGTCGGGCTGGTGCTGGTCGTGGCGCTCGTGCTGGTCGTCGCGGTGGCGGTCGCCGTCGCCGTGGTGGTGGCGGAGCTGCTGCTGGACGCGTGGGCGAAGAGGGTGAGCCCGTCGGTCCCGGCCTTGCCGGCGCCGTTGTCGGCGCTCGTGTCGACGGCCGCGCCGCTCCCCCAGATCGCCTTGGCGAACTCGGGGTGGTCGATGAACGGGTTCCGGTTGCCCTGGTAGTGCTCGTAGATCACCTCGTTGCGCTGCTTCTCCAGCAGCGTCGGCGGGTCGGCCTCGGACCAGGCGAGGAGCGTGGAGAGCTTGCCGAGCGCACCGGTCGTCGCGCAGGCGGAGCTGCCGTCGACCTTCGACGGGACGGTGTCGGTCGGCTCGAGGTCCGCGAAGAGGGCGCCGTTGCAGCCGCTCCCGGTGTCGGACAGCCCGTCGTAGGTCACGGCCATGTAGAAGAGGCCGCGCGCGATGTCGCCCTTCACGCTGTCGCGAGGCATGAAGAAGGTCGAGTTCTTCTGGCAGGCCGAGCAGTTGGCGACCGACGAGCCGCCGCTGACGTCACCGAAGTCGAGGTCGCTGCGCGCCGTGTTCGTGCTGGTGTCCTCGGGCCGCATGTGGAAGAGGTCGGTGCCGGGGCCCGCGTAGGTGTAGAAGCCACCGTGGCTCTTCGCCCAGGTGTGCTCGCGGTTCCAGCGGCCGGTGCAGGAGCCACTGATGTCGCACTTGCTCGTGATCGGCAGCGACGTCCCGGAGTAGACCTCGATGACGTTGGCCGTGTTCGTCGGGTCCTGATCGATGATGTCGAGCGCCTGCCACACCTGGCTGTAGGTGTACGCCGTGTGCGCGGCGATGTCGGAGTGGAGGGCCGCGTGCAGGCTCGACCCGGTCAGGCCGGCGGTGTTGGCGTAGTAGCCGGTCGGGGCGGTGCCGTCCACCTGGGTCAGGTTGTCGGAGACCAGGGGCGGCGTGCCCGTGCCGGAGGAGGACGTCTCGGTGACGGTCAGCGTGATGCTGCTCGTGGTGGCCGTGGCCGCCGCCGCGTCGGTCACGGTGACGGAGAAGGAGTAGCTGCCGGTCGCCGTCGGCGTACCGGAGAGGACGCCCGCCGAGCTGAGGCTGAGCCCGGTCGGCAGGGTCCCCGTCGCCTGCGCGAAGGTGTACGGCGTCGTCCCGCCCGACGCCTGGAAGGCGTAGCTGTAGGACTGGTCGACGGTGATCGAGCCCGACGACGGGGTCACGATCGAGAGCGCCGAGGAGCCCTGGGGCGTGGGCGCGGCCGCGGTGATGTCGTTGCGGGTCACGTCGGTGTCGGCGAAGCCGGTGCGGGTCAGCGACTTGGTCGTGCTGCCGCTCGCCGTGCCGACGGTGCCCTCGTACGATCCGGCGCCGCTCTGCGACACGAAGTCGATGAACCCGCTGGCGCCCGCGACGTTCCCCGACGTGGTCACCTGGCTGCTGCTCGTGCTGAGGAAGACCTGGCCGCCGGCGTTGGCGATGTTGACCGCGGTGCCGGTGGTGAGGTTGGGCGTGAGGGAGGAGCCAACGGACCCGGCGCTCGTCGTCTGGACGAGGAAGTAGTCGTTCGCGCCGATGGTCCCGGACAGCCCGGCCAGCGAGCCGTAGTTGCCACCCGAGGAGCGGTAGTGCAGATAGATCCCGCTGAGGTCGATCGCCGCCGAGGAGGTGTTGTAGAGCTCGACGAAGTCGGCGTTGTAGGTCGCCCCGGAGTTGCCGCCGCCGCCGTAGACCTCGTTGATGATCAGCCCGCTGGTCGACGCCTGGGCGGGCGCGACCGTCGCGACCGTCATGATGCCGGCGGCGGCGATCGATCCCGCGGCGACGATGACCATGCCGCGGCGGAGGGCGAGGGGGTGAAAGGGCGTGCGCACGGGTGCTCCAAGTTCGGTGTCTGACGCGGAGACGTCGGCCCCCAACCCCACGAGTCTGACTGAAACAATCGTTCCGCGGGTGTCTTTCGCGTTACGAACCGGAATCGTCCGAGAGGTCGCCACTAGGGTCTCCCCATGCCCTCGTCCGTGCCCCTCCTCGCGCTCGGCGTCCGGGTCGACGTGGCACTGCCGGGCGAGGACGCCGCGATCCTGGAGCCGCTGGTCCAGGGGGCCTGGAGTCGCTGCCGGTACGCCGGCCCCGACCCGGCCGCCCTCACCCTCTCGGTCTCCGCGGAGCCGGGCAGCGACGTCACCGGGTCCGGCCCCGAGGAGGTGCTGGACAACCTGGCGATGCGGATCAACCGGGAGGTCACCCGGGCGCGCGCCGGCGAGCTGTTCATGATGCACGCGGCCTGCCTCGCCGACCCGGTGACCGGCGCGGCGATCGCCCTGTCGGCCCCCTCGGGGACCGGGAAGACGACCGCCTGCGTCACCCTGGGGCGCGAGCTGGGCTACCTCTCCGACGAGGTCGCCGGGGTCGCCGCCGACGGCTCCCTGGTGCCCTACGCCAAGCCGCTGAGCGTCATCGAGCCGGAGACGACGTGGCGCAAGTCGTCCACGTCGCCCGACACCCTGGGTCTCGCGCCGGCCCCCGACGCCGCGCACCTGGCGGCGGTCGTCCTTCTCGAGCGCTCGGCCGACGGGCCCGGGGAGCCCGAGGTGGAGACGCTCCCCCTCCTGGATTCCCTTGCCGCGATGGCCGGCAACACCTTCCAGCTGGCGCGCCATGCCCAGCCGCTCCACACGGCCGCGGCGCACTTCCGCCGGGTCGACGGGGTGCGGCGGGTGCGCTACCGCGAGGCCGACTCACTGATGCCCCTGGTGCGGGAGTGGCTGTCGTGACCGTTGCGCTGCGGCCTCTCGACGACCTGCTCGTCGACGGCGACCGCTGCGCGGTGATGATCGACGCGCACGTCGTGGTGCTCTCCGAGCTGGCCACGACGATCGTCCTGGCGCTGCGGGAGTCGCCGGCGTCGGTCGACACCCTGTCGGAGGTGCTCGTGACGGCGTACGGGGATCCGGGAGACGCGCTCACGCTCACGCGCACCGCCGTCGACGACCTCGCCGCGCACGGCATCGTCGAGGTCGCCGAGTGAGCCCGCTCCCCTACTCCCCCGCGGGCGTCGAGGCCGCCCGCTCGGCGCTCGAGGCGGTGCTGCACGAGCGACCGTGGGCCCTGCCCGCCGGTGTCGACGCGGACGACTTCGTCGCCGCCGTACGCCGGCACCGGCTCGAGACGCATCTCGCCCTCGGCCACCTCGACGTCCCCGACCGCGCACGGGAGGCGATCGCCGCGGTCGACCGGTCGCAGCGCCTCAACGCGCTCCGGCTGGTCGCCGAGCTCTTCCGGGCACGCGCGGTGCTCACCGAGGCGGGCATCCGGTCGCTGGCGTTCAAGGGTCCCGCGCTCGGCGCCCTGGCCTGGGGCGACTTCGCCCGGCGCGGCTTCGGCGACCTCGACCTCCTCGTCTCCCCCGACGACGTGGATTCTGCCTTCGACACCCTCGAGGCGGCGGGATGGAGGCACGACGGCGTCGGAGCCAGGCCGAGCCCAGGCTTCGCCTGGCGGTACCAGCTCCGGACCTACTACGAGCTCAGCCTCTTCGGCGAGCGCTCGATGATCGATCTGCACTGGCGGCCGATGCCCACGGTCTCCCCGTTCCCGGAGTTCGACACCTTGTGGGAGCGGCGCGCGGTGGTGGACATCGCCGGCCGGGGCGTGGACACGCTCGGCAACTTCGACTCGCTTGTCCACTCGATGCAGCACGCCGCGAAGGACGAGTGGAGCTACCTCCGCAGCATCGCCGACGTGTGGCGTCTCGCGGGACTCGCGGAGGTATGGGCGTCGCCCCCGCGTGCGCTGCTGCCGGTGGAGCGGCGAAGCCTGGGCATCGCAGTGCGCCAGCTCGGGCGGACCACGCTGCCCACAGAATTCGCGGCGGCCGCCTCCGCTGCCGCCGCTCCCACCATGGCAGCCGTTGAGCGGCGTCAGGCCGGAGGCTCGTTCCACATCGCCGATGTCCAGGACTCGCCGTGGCTGGTGGCGACCCAGATGTTCCGCCGCCCGATGTGGGACTCGCTGACCTGGGGGGACCGGTGGCTCGTCCTGCTGTACGGCCTCCTACCGAGCATCAAGCTGGGCGGCCTCGAGTCCTTGCCGTGGTGGCGCGCGCTCCCGCTCCTCGTCCTGCGCCGCTGGCAGCGGCTCCGGGTCAAGACTCGGACGCGACGAGCAGCCCGCGGGCGCTGAGATCGGCGAGGAAGGGCCGTACGTCGGCCCCGACGACCGCCGGATCGACACCGAAGTCCGCGCCGAGACCGTCGATCAGATCGGCTTCGCCGATCGGGGTGGCGAGCCGCTCCCAGATCTCGGCGCCGATGCCGCTGAGCTCGAGGAGCTCGCCCGGTTCAGACGTTTCGTCCAGAACCGCGATCGTGTCGCCGACCCGCGTGAAGACGGCCAGAGGATTGCGCTCGATCACGGCCCAATTATGCCCGCGAAGGAAAGAAACCAACGTTTCTCCAGATACCGAAATCGGTCTAGACCAGTCCGTTACTCTCGGGTGAACTTCCGGCTGTCGGGACGTTGGCCCCCCACCGCCGCGACTAGGGTCCCCCTATTCATTGGGGGCCTCACGGAGGAAAAGACATGGACCTGAACAACGAGTCGCTCGAGCCCGGCTCATCCACCGACACACTCGCCGACCACGCCACGCGGTCGCTGCTCACCCGCCGGAACGTCGTCAAGACGACCGCCTGGGCCGTGCCCGCCATCTCGGTCGCCACGGCCGCGCCTGCCTTCGCCGCGTCAGGCGACACCACCACGTTCACGGTGACGAATGTCAACTCCTTCCGCGGCAACACCTCCTCGGATACGAACCACACCGACAACACCGGCACCTACGCATTCTTCAACCTGCTGATCACCAACACCGGCGACCAGCCGCTCGAGGGGCTCGTGGTGACCTTCACGCCTTATGGGGGCGACGGATTCACCTTCTTCAGTGCTTCGGACGACCTCGGCGGCGCGTGGGCATCGACCACGACCAGCAGCACCTCGACCAGCCCCGTGACGGTCGCGCGCAGCGCCACGCTCGCCGCCAGCGCGTCCACCACTGTCACCATCCAGCTCGGCGACTGGCAGAACGAAGACTTCAACTCCAGCGCCGGCTACGGCGGAGGCACCGTGTCGGTCACCGCGACAAACGCTCCCACGAGCAGCGGCAGCTTCGCCGGGTACGCCGGCAACGCCCGTGGTTACGCCGTCACCGGGAAGTACGGCATCCTGAGCCCCGCGGGCACGAGTGACTACGTCCCGCCTCTCAGCGTCAGCGCTGTCAGCGACAAGTCGTACGCGCAGGGCGCCACCGGTGTGTCGTTCACGTTCTCGGCCCAGAACGGGACCGCGCCGTACACATGGTCGATCTCGCCGGACCTTCCGGCGAACCTCTCGCTCGACTCTGACGCGGGCCAGGTCTCCGGCGACGTCGACTCCGCCGCCACGATCGGCACCACGACCTATACCGTCACGGTCACCGATGACGAGGGATCCCAGGCGCAGACCACCTTCGACATCGAGATCACGGAGCCGGCCGACTCCTCAGGCGGCTCCTACACGCAGAGCTTCTCGACCCTGAGCAGTGGCCTTCCCGACGGCTGGACCGTCCGCACCGGGGCGACCGCCACGGCGATCGGCACATCTGTGGCTCTGACCACCGCAGCAACGGCATGGTCCTCAACGACCGGCCAGTTTTGCAATGTCGCCTCGGGCAACTCGCCGGCCACGTCGACCGACTCCACCTCGACTCAGGCAGCGAACACCGACCGGGCCTTGGGCGTGCAGGCGACCGGCTCCTTCGGCGACAACGGCGCGGCCTTCGTGTACCAGTTCGGCGCCACGACGGGCAAGACCGACACCGCGGTCAGTGTCAACGTCCAGTCGCTTTGGACGAGCGCCGGACGAGCGCAGATCTGGTACCTCCAGGTCGGCAGCGGATCGTCGCCGACCAACTGGACCAACATCACCGACTCGACGGCGACGACGAACTCGACGTTCGGCTCCACCACCCTCTCGGGTGCCCTCCCGACGGCGTTCCAGGGGATCAGCGACACCGTGTGGGTCCGCGTCGTCACGCTGGCCGCCTCGACCGGCTCGGGCAGCCGTCCCAAGACCGGCATCGACAACTTCTCGATCACCTGGTCCTGATCGGCCGCGCATCGTCCTGGGTGGGCCGCTCGCTTCGGCGGGCGGCCCATCGCCCATGTCAGGGACCCTGCGGTCGCACGTGCCGAGGGCGTGGAGCTCCTCAAGGACCGATTCGCAGCTAGCGTGCTCGACGCCTTCCGCGCCGTGGTCCGACGCGAATCCGACCACCTGGAGGATCTGATGTCGGTGCGGTTCGACGGCGTCGGCCACCGGTTCGACGGCGTCGACCAGCGGCTCACCGCCCTCGACGGGGACATGACGATCGTCAAGCAGCCCATCGTCAACCACCCCGCTGCCTGACCTCTTGCCACAGGAACTCGACGTCTCACACCCGACGACGCGAGCAAGGTCGGCGGCAGTTGCCAGGCTGGCAGGAGTTGACCGCACGGTCCCGCGTCCCGCCCTCGTGGAGACACGGCGGCGACACGTTCCCCACCGGGGCGGGAAAGTTGTCGTCGCTGGACGGGTGGTGCCCGCAACAATCCCCACCTCGGTGGGGGTTGTTGCCTTCTCGGGCGGTGCGGCGCCGCAGCGCGTGAGAGGTTCCGCAGAGCTCCCCAGGATGGAGTCGAACCATCGTCGCTAGTCCTGATTCAAAGTCGCAACGGTCTGTGCCAATCACTCCATCGCGTCGCTGCGCGTGATGCCGGCTCGCCCAGTCCATCCCATTCAGTGCCGCCGAACCGCTTCTTGGCCCGAGCCGTGAGCGATCAGGGCTCAGTTGCCGCCCGCACGGAACTGCTAACCAGCTCCGCGTAGACGGTGTCCCACCGTCGGCGCTTACCAGCGAGCGAACCGACCACTCCTTGCACGGCAGAGGGGGCGGCACCGACGGCGGCCCCGAGGGGGATGCCAACCGGACCGGCCAAGGCAGACGTGGCGACACCCATCATCGTCCCGATGGTCATGTCCATCACCACACGCTTCGCGACCCCAGGAAGCGTCTCCAACCGGGGCGCCACCTCCGCCTGATAGCGCGCGAAGGCTCTATGAACGGCCGCCTCCACATCCCCTGACGTCGCATCGTCGAGCACTCTCAACTCCACCTCGCGCAGAGCCTTCCGGAATGCCTGCATCGCGCGATGCCGTCGAATGCGCAGCACAGAGTCCCAGTCGAGGTCGCCAGTCTCCGGGACGAGGATGGGGAGACAGAATCCCGTTGCTCGCCAGTCACTGCCTGACTCAAATCGGCTTCCTACAACCTTCTGATGTATCGCATCCTGCATGACGGCAGCTCCTCCCCAAACCCCCGCAGACAGGTCGCCGTTAGCGCCTTCGATGACCTCTTTGCGGACGAAGGAAAGCGGGAGCTCAGAGCGAAGGGTGTCGCTCCTGTGGTCCCGGGCCGACCACTCCCTGGCGCGCTCTGCGACACTCGGCTCGCTGGGCAACGACACGTAGTGAATCCAGTCAGTGCCCGCCGGAAGCTCTCGTCTGAAGGGTTCGAGCGTCGCATTCCAACTGATGGTCGCTTCCGTCTCCATGAAGGGCCTTTGCGCCAGGGCTGCGCGTCCGGGATCGTCTTCGAGCCCAACGGAGAACTGCATTCGCCTCCCTTGCTCGCGTCCTCGCTCCTCTTCGGTCTGGAAGTCGGCATCGCCGCCCTGCCCGCGAAACCGAAAGCCCCCACCCGATCCGGCTGTCACCTCGAGCCTTCCGGTCTCCAGATACATGGAGTCGAAGTTGATGCTGGCCTGCTTGAGCCTCCGCCGAAGGTCTTCGACGCGTGGCCCCGCCAAGAGAGCGTCCGCGTTGGATGCAAGCGGCACAAGGAGACTGGACTCATCGGCCATCAAGCGAGCGTAGTCCGCTCTGACGTCCACGTCCCGCGCACGCCAAGCTAGGCCGAATTCTCCTCGGCGAACAGCTCTCCCGGCTCGACGCCAAGAGCATCAGCAAGCTTCCAGATGTTGTCGAGCGACACGTTGCGTTCCCCGCGCTCTATGCCTCCGATATAGGTCCGGTCGAGATCGGCTACTTGTCCAAGGCCTTCTTGGCTCAACCCGAGCGGCGTGCGAAGTGATCTGACCCGGATCCCAAAGGCCCGCCTGCGAGCGATGGGATCCGAATCGGGCACCGTTGGAGATTCACCGAATGACGACTATCAGTCGACGGACGATGAGTAGCATTCCGTTGGTCCGCCGACCAACGACAGCACTTCACGAGGAGCACGCCGTGGCGAAAAGCGATCGACCATCCGTCCATGCGCGACAGCATCAAGGAGCGGCGCGAACGCGCCGTCCAGCGGTACATCGAAGAGGAGCGCGCCACCCGGCAGGCGTACGGCCCCGAGTGCGGCTCGGCTGTCTTCGGCGGCCACTCCGTGACGTTCTACCGGGACGGCTACGTCCAGGTTGCGAAGCCGTTCCAGAAGAACGCGCCCATCGAGCGTCTCGTGCGAATCGAGTTCGATGCGAACATCCAGAAAAAGCGCGGCATCTCTCGGGGGGCCGCCGCTGCCCTCACGACTGTGACGATGGGTGCGCCCGTCAACCTCCTTGGATCCAACCGGCGCGGTGACGTGTTCGTGACGATCACGACCGACCAGACCGCGTACGTGCTCTCGGCATCACCGCCGACGGATGCGAACCTGCAAGCAGCAAGGCAACTCGAGGCGACCGGCCTCCGGGTCCTCGCGCAGGCATCCGACGCCCCTGCGCGCCGGCCGACGACTTCCTTCATCCCGACCGCCGTGTCATCCGTGCTACAGCGCGAGCTCGACGAAGCGCAGAAGTTGCGGGAGTTGAAGCGACTCCTCGACGAGGGCCTCATCAACCCGGCCGAGCACGACCGTGGCCGCGCATTGGTCCTCGGGATCTCTTAGCCCGACCCGCCTGGCGCCTACCAGACTGCGCCGGGCGGCAGTGAGTCGATCAGTCGGGGTGCGTTGTCGCTGACCCGTGTGACGCGGGTCTTCGCGACGAGCATTGCGAGAATCGACGCCGGGTCGTCCCGCGCAACGGTGTACGACGGCCCCACCGGGGTCACGAGCACGATTCGCCTCTCCTCCTGGCGAAAGAGCCCACGGACCCGCTTCGACCCGACCACGGGGTCAGCCACGTCGCCGGTCACGTCTACCTCGTAATACACGCGATCGATGGTGCCGAGAACGCGGAAGGCGCTGGTCCGCTCCGGCACGGCCTCACGCGCGGCCCGGTCCGCGGCACCCCATCCGCGGAGCCACCAGTGCGCGCAGAGCCGCGCGAACACAGTGCTCGCCGGGCAGTGCGGGCAGTCAGTGGCTCGCATGCCTGCCCGCCTCGCCGCCCGCTCGCGCCGCATCGAGTGCCACCACCCGAGTGATCGGCCGATCAGGTTCGCTCACGTCCACCAGCCACACGATCCACGAAACCCGGACGGCAGTCACGAATTTCGTGGACCGGAGAGGCCCATGACCGCGCGTGTGCGCGAAAGGGACCCCCAACAACCACAGGATCACCAGAGATTTCCGAACGACCGTAACCCTGGCGAGCTCGTGAGCATTACGAGGAGTGACACCCCCGTACACGAAAGGTCTGAATGTGACCCCCTCCGCTGCTGCACATCAGAAACGCCAGACACTCACCGTCCCAGAAGCAGCCGACCTCCTCGGCATCAGCCGGAACGCCGCGTACGCCGCGGCCGCGAGCGGCGAGATCCCATCCATCCGCGTGGGGCGCCGAATCGTCGTCCCGGTTGAGGCCTTGCAGGCACTGCTCCGTCCGGTGCTCGCATGACGGCCCGAGCAGCTACTTGTTCTGTGCTACCTGATACGACCGGAACTCGGCCCCGGGCGGATCGGCCGACCGGCTGGGCTCCGTGCCCACAGCGCCTCGGCCAGGTCGCCCTCGACCGCCAGCGGCGTCCCGTGCCCTCTCGTTGCAACCGGGTCAGCTGCCATTCCTGCATCGTGCCTCTGGCAATCGCAACCGGCGAGGCTCTCGCGATGTCGCGTCCCTCCCGGGCGATCGTCGTCACTGGGCTTCCTCTCCTCAGGCCGCTGGTGAAGGCAACCATGACGAATCTCTGGCGGTCGATCCGCAGACGAAAAATCAAGGGCGAAGCCGCATGGCACATCGAGCCGAACCCGCGGAACAACGGGGCGCACGCCCACGTGTGGTGGCGGGGAGACCACCTTGACCGAGACCTGATGACTGAGATCGCTCAGCACCACGGAGCAGGACTCGCCTTGGAACAGCCCGCGAGGCTCCAGAGCAACAACTACGCGATCCCAACGCTGGACTATGGGCTCAAGAGCATCCTGCGCGCACGCCCCGTTCACGCAGTCGAGATGTGGCCGGAGGCCGAGGAGTACCTGCGCCTCAATGGCGGCCTCCTCGTCGGCACCACCAAGTGCTACTGGCGCGACTGGAACGACAACCCCATCGCCGGTGTGCGCAGGGCAAGGACCGCGGCGCATCGCTGGCCTCACAGCCGAGCCGTCTCGCAGCACGGCAGCGAATCACGAAATCATTCCCTTCAAGGCCACGGGCTGCCACGGTCTGCCCATGAGAGCCAGTAAGCCTCGAGCCAGCGAGCCGATCCGGCTCGTTCAGACCAAGGCTGGGCCGCGCTATCGGGTCGTCTTGGACGTCTCACCGAAGGGCGCTCCGCGCAAGCAGGTGACGAAGACCCTCGACTTGCTGGGCGAAGCACGGCAGTTCGTCAACGAGACCCGCGACCGGTTAGCCAAGGGAAGTTTCACGGCCCCCAGCAAGGTCACCCTGCGGCAGCTAGCAGACGCGTGGCTGGCGGAGCGCGAGGCCGAGTCCCAGACTCCGGGCGGCATCCGGGAGGTCTCGGTGAACGGCTACCGCTCGGCGCTCCACGCGCCACTCATGCACATGGGAGAGCGCGAGGTGCAGACCATCACGCCGGCCGACGTACGCGCCCTCCTGCGGACCCTGGCGACCGAGGGCGGGAAGTGGCGTCGCGGCCTTTCCCATCGGTCCCTGGTGTACGCGCTGGGTGCCATCCGTCAGGTGTTCGCCTACGGGGTTGAGAACGGGGTCATGGCCACCAACCCGGGCGCGACCGTGAAGCCTCCGCGCCAGCAGCACACCAAGGCCGCCAACACTAGGGCGCCCCTGCGCTGGTCCCCGGAGCAACTGGTGCAGTTCCGTGCGTTCGTAGACACCTACGGCGACAGCGAGCGGTTCGCGGCGGAGCCGTGGCTCCGCGCCGGGATGCGGCTCACGCTGACGGGGATGAGGAGATCCGAGGTGCTCGGGCTCGACTGGTCGTGCGTCGAGGTGACCGCAGGCGCGGTCGAGGTGGTCCAGGGGCGTGTGAAGACCGGCCGGGGCACAGCGACGGCGCTGGGCGAGGTTAAGGCGGCGAACTCGCTCCGCACAGTGCATGCCGACGTGATCCACGCCGGCACGGCGGCGGCTCTCCGCTTGCTGTGGCTGGCGCAGGGGCGCCCCGAGAGCGGGCTGGTCATCTGCGACGCAGCCGGTGAGCCGGTGGACCCGGACGCCTACTCCGCGCGGTTCAGGGGCCTCTGCAAAGCCGCGGGCCTTCCGGCGCTGACGAGCATCCACAACGTGCGCCACACCCTCGCCACGGCGTTGAAGGCGGCGGGCGTCCCGGATCACGAGGCAGCGGCTCTGCTCGGCCACGACGTGGACACCTACCGCCGGTTCTACCTCGTACCCGACGATGCCGGAGCGGCGGCCGCCGCGCTTGCAGCGGGGAAGCTGTTCTCAGCAGCTCGGTAGCCGCCGACTACCGTTGGAGTCGTGCAGGACGACGAGAACAGCGGCCGGGAGGCGGCGCAGGAAGCTGGCGCCGCTGCTCTCGGGGCGCTCGTGGGCCTAGCAATCGGCGGCCCAGAAGGGTCGGTCATTGGCGCCGTCGCAACGCCCTACCTTCAGCCTGTCCTCGCGAAGGTGTGGGATGAGGTGCGCTCCGACGGTCGTCGCAGAGCAGGGAGTGTCGCGCAGATCGCTGCCGACTCGCTCGGCGATGATGCCGCCGCTTTCGGAGATCGGGCTAGCGCGACGGAGCAGACCCGCCTGTTGACAGCGACAGCCATGGACGGAGCCGTGCGGACCGCATGGGGCCCGAAGGTCAGAGCACTCGGCCGAGCCCTGGCAGATGGCCTTGCAGATGATGGAGCACGCGTCGATGAAGAGCAGTTGATCATCGGCGCCCTCGTCGACGTCGAGGTGCCACACGCCCACGTCCTGGATCTGTTGGTTACGAAAAAGTGGTCGTATGTGCCAAATGATGCGCCCCCGCCCGATATCCGATGGGTCGCTTGCGAACTCGCCGAGCGCGAGAGGCCACCCCGGCGCTACCCCGAATGGCGTCCTCACGAATTGAGTTCGGCTCTCCCCAATGTTGCACCCATCGTTCCAACGATCCTCGGAACGCTACAGCGGCATGGCCTCGCAACGCCGCGATACGACATCAGCGAGGCTCTCGATGGGTTCGCATCGGACAACGGCGACGGCACCTTCTCAATAGGCGCCGACCTTGGGCCAACTGAACCGACGGTCTCTTGGTCCGCCACCGAGCTCGGGCTACACCTACATACGCTGCTGCACGACGCCTCTCAGGACGAATAGGGGTCGATCTCTCACCCCTCGTTCACAGAGCACGGCGGCAGGTCTTCTTGATGTCTTCGCCTCCAGCAAACTGTGGGGGTGAGTAGCGATGACCAAGAGCACGCTCGCCAGTTGATTGATCGCGACACGATCATGCCGTGGGTCGAAGTAGCACAAGGGGCGCGCCTGAACGCGGACGTACTGCCTCGACTTATGCCGCCAAGCGTGGGATCGCTCCTGCGACCAGTGCCGGACAACCCGTTCTCGAACATGGCGTGGTGGTGCTACTCACTGCTTGAGGCAGCCGCCGATCACCTTGTGCTCTGGGCGGACTACGTCGCACCGCTCAAGGTTCATCCCCAAGCAGAGACGGTGCACACGTTGCGCCCGATCTTCACTCTCGCGCGGGCCACGATCGAGTCGGCCGCCCAAGCGATCTGGGTCTTGAGTCCCGAAGATCAGCTCGACCGCGTTCGGAGATACGTCAGACTTGCCGTCTGGGACTTAGATGAGCAAACGAAGGCTGCTGCGACGAACGAGGCACGTGCAGAACTGGAAGCCCGTCGCAGCCAGATCCTGACTGCGCTCGGCGTGACTCGACGGACCTTCCAAGCCCCGAGGTACCTCGACATGATTCTCGCTGCGGCAGATTTCCTCGACGGCGACGATGCCAGCTCGCCGTGGACATCGGACCGCGTGCGACGTATCTGGCGTTCGACGGCGGGCGCAGCTCATGGCAAGCGCTGGACCGACTTCGAGTTCCACGATCGAGAACCCGCCGGCGACGAACTGGTGTACGCAACTCCAAAGGCGGATGCGATCTCTGAGGTCCTGAAGCTCGCCGATAGATACCTGAGTGCGGGCGTCATCATCTTTGCCATGCGGGCTGGCCATTGGGAGCAGTTCCGCCAGTTGTGGGATGACGCAACAGAGCGCCTGATGTTGCGGATGAGCACCTAGGAACCCATCGTCGGCTCGAGGCAGACGGGGATCTAGCCCGTGCTCGACCTGGCGACACCCGAGACTCAGCTGCCGCTCGCCGAACGCACGCAAGGCCACCTCGTGAGAGAACCGTGAGAGCAAGGCGACGAGCGAAAACGTATCCGACACCGAAAAGGTGCCCTGAACTGCGCTTTTGCTCCCCAGGATGGAGTCGAACCATCGTCGCTAGTCCTGATTCAAAGTCAGGCGGGCCCTGCCGGCAGACCAACTGGGGATTGAATTGTCAGGCCCGCCTCGCGGGGCTGGAACACCAGGCCCGGCAGACCAACGGGGGATTGTCGCTAGGCACAGCCTAGGGATGCGGCCAGACCACCTTCATCCGGGCGACGGCGGGGTCCGGTTGGTCGAACATATCGGTCCCCGGCCCGATCGAGAGAGACTCCACCACGCCGCCGTACGACGAGATCTCCGATGCCAGCCAGGACGGGGAGAACCGCCGGGTGAGCCCGACGGGCTCCGGGAGCGGATGCTCGACCTCCTCGGCGCCGTCGGAGGAGGCCGAGAACTCCAGCCACAGCGCCTGGCCGCCGCGCAGCGTGGTCGAGGCGAGGCGGAAGAGCTGGCGGCGAGCGTCCTCGTCGAGCGAGCCGATCAGGCCACGCGCGTACAGGTGCGCCGGGTCGCGCGCGAGGAACGAGATCAGCGACATCACCAGGCGCGCCTCGTTGAGCACGAGGATCTCCACGGCCAGCTGCTCCTCGGTGAGACCGGCCTCGGCGCGGCGCTCGCGCAGGAGCGAGAGCGCGGGCCGCGAGTAGTCCATCGCGAGCACCCGATGGCCCAGGCCCGCGAGCCACAGGGAGTCGCGTCCGGTGCCGGCGCCGAGGTCGACGACCGGCGTGCCCGCCGGCAGCTGGGGCGCGACCCATGCCGCGAACGAGGACGGAGACCGCGGCACCCGGTCCAGCAGCGGCGGCCGGAAGACCGGCAGCCAGAGCGGCACCTCGGTGCGGAAGCCGCGGAACCAGCCGTCGAGCCGGCGCGTGCCGACGGGGCTGTCGCGGTAGCGGAAGCCGGGGTCGGGCTGCCGCCAGCCCTCGCCGTAGATGAACGCGAGCATCCCCTCGGGCCGCTTCGGCGCGGGGAGCTCCCGGCCCTCGAGCGTGATCGTGCCCAGCGGCAGCAGGTCGGCCTCGACGTCGAAGAGCCCGTTGCGGTTGCCGAACTGGTAGAAGGTGCCGTTGATCGTGAAGGCGCTGAAGATGTCGATGTGGGCGACCTGCCCGTCCGACAGCGGCCAGATCACCTTGATGTCCCCCGCCGACATCCGCAGCACCGTCCAGTCCAGCTCGCGCAGCGCGCGCTGGATCCGGTAGCTCTCCGCGATGATGTCGGCCGGCGTCGTGTGGTGGCTGTAGTAGCAGAGGTCGACGTCGGAGTCGTGGCCGAGCATCGTGCCCTGCCGCACCGCCCCGAGCAGCGCGCCGTAGCAGAGGTAGGCGTCCACGCCGCACCGCTCGCGCAGCTCCCGCAGCACCGTCTCGGTCGCGTCGAGGAGCTCGGACTTCACGTCGTCGGAGGTCTCCTCGAAGGCACGCGTCAGGTGGCCGACCTTGTCGATCGAGTACGGCGACCCGGACTCGTCCACCACCGCGACCCGTTCCGCGGAGTCGTCGAAGGCGACCTCCCCGTCGTGGAGCACCACGTCGCCGGCGTACGTCGCGAGGCGGAGCCGGGTCGTGCCGGTCAGGAAGGGGCGCAGCGCGCCCGGCCAGGCGATGGTCAGCACATCACCCGAGAGCGAGCCGTCGCGGCCGGGCGTGAAGGACCAGATGTACTGCTCGTCGAAGTGGACGAGCAGGGGCTCGTGCGGCGGGCGGTAGAGAACCAGGCCGTCGCGCGTGACGTCGGGCGCGGGCACAGCGTCAGGCCGAGGCGCGCAGCGCCGCGACGAGCTCCTCGACGCGGTCGTGGTCGCGGTCCTCGATGGCGACGAGGATCTCGGCGAGCTGGTCGGTCAGCTCCTCGACCCGACAGCGCAGCACCCGGTTGTCGGCGACCTCCTGCTCCAGGCGCGCGACACGATCGCGCAGGGACTCGTGCAGGGAATCACGGGACATCAGGACTACTCCAGCTCACTCGCATCCGGCACACGGCCGGGTCAGGATTGTCGAACATGTCGGCACCCACGACGATCTCACGGTAGTCGATCCGGCCGCCGTGAGCCGCGATCTCGCCCGCGATGAGATCCGGGTCGAGCCGGGACACGAGGTGGGCCGGGTCGGGGGACGGCGCGCCCGGCGAGACGGCCGAGAACTCCAGGAACATCGACTGTCCCCCGCGCAGCGCCACCGAGCCGAGCCGGAAGAAGTTGGCGCGCCCCGCCTCGTCCAGAGCGCCGAGGAAGTGCCGGGCGTAGATGTGGCGCGGGTTGCGGGCCAGCCGGGCGCCGAGGACGAGCATCCGCCGCAGCTCGCCGGCCATCGTCTGGTCCGAGCGCACCAGCTCGCTCTTGATCCGGCGCGTCCGGGCGAAGGAGCGACGCGCGAAGTCGATCGCGCGCACCCGGTGGCCCTGCGAGGCGAAGAAGCGCGTGTCGCGGCCGGTCCCGGCGCCGAAGTCGGCCACCTGGTCCCCCGGCGCGATCTGGTCCTCCACCCAGCGCGCGAAGTCCGACGGCACGGCCGGCACAGCTCCGGCACGCTGGTCGTAGACGTCGTTCCACAGCGGCAGCTCGGTGCGGAAGCCGCGGAACCAGCCGTTGAGCCGCGTGATGCCGTGCGGGTTGTCGCGGTGCACGAAGCTCGGGTCGGGCACCTTCCAGTGCGGCCCGTAGACGAAGGCGAGCATCGCCTCCGGGTGCTTCGGTGCCGGGAACTCGACGCCCTCGAGCGTCGTAGTGCCCAGCGGCAGCAGGTCCTGGGCGGCGTCGAAGGAGCCGCTCCGGTTGCCGAACTGGTAGAACGTGCCCGCGATGGTGAAGGCGCCGAAGATGTCGATGTGGCACTTGAGGTGGCCCGTGAGGAACCGGACCACCTTGATGTCGCCGCCCGACATCCGGGTCACCTGCCAGCCCTTCGCGCGCACGATCCGCTCCACCCGGTAGCTCTCCCGGATGATGTCGACGGGGATCGTGCGGTGGCTGTAGTAGCAGACGTCGACGTCGGAGTCGTGGCCGATCATCGTGCCGCTGCGCACCGCGCCGAGCAGCGCGCCGTAGCAGAGGTAGGCGTCGACGCCGGCCTCCTCGCGGAGCACGGTGAGCACCTCGAGGGTGGCCTGGAGGATCTCGGCCTTGACCTCCTCGGGCGTCTCGAGGAACGCGCGGCCGAGGTGCCCGACCTTGTCGACGGACAGGGGCTGGCCGAGCTTGTTGACGACCGCCACGCGCTGCTCCGAGGAGCCGAAGCGGTGCTCGGCGTCGTACCAGACCTGCTCGCCGGAGACGTCCTGGATCGTCACCCGGGTGACGCCGTCGAGGAAGCGCCGCAGGTTCGCCGGCCAGGCGACGAACGTCCCGCCGACGCTCCAGGAGCCGTCGCGCGACGGCGTGAACGACCAGATGTAGCGGCCGTCGAAGTGCACCATCACCGGCTCGGACGGCGGCTCGGTGAGCCGGATGCCGTCGGCGGTGACCACCGCGGAGGTCATCGAATGACGTCCGGGATCAGATGGTCTTGCGGTACTGCGACAGGATCTCGCGGACGTGGGCCTCGTCGCGGTCCTGGATCGGCACCAGCAGCTCGGCGACAACGTCGGAGAGCTCGGCGATCCGGCGGTGGAGCTGGCGGTCGGCCTCCAGCTCCTTCTCCAGCGCGAGGACGCGACCGTGCAGGCTGCTCTCGAACGCCTTCGTCTCGCGCACCCTGTCGCGCACCTTGCGTGCGACGTCCTTGGCCGCCATCTCACACACTCCTTCGTGGTTGCGGCCACACCACGCGCATCCGCGCCACCGCTGGGTCAGGATTATCGAACATGTCGACGCCGGGCGCGACTTCGAGGTGCGCGACCCGGCCGCCGTGCGCCTCGAGCTCTCGCGTGAGTACGCCGGGGTCGAGCCGCTTCACCAGCGGCGAGGGCTCCGGGTCCGGGGTCAGGCCGCGGGTCGCGGAGAACTCCAGCCACATGCTCTGGCCCCCGCGCAGGGTGGCGGCGCCGAGCCGGAAGAGGTTGTCCCGGGCGGCGGCGTCGAGGCACCCGACCAGCTGCCGGGCGTAGACGTGGTGCGGCTGGCGGCTGAGCAACGCGACGAGGTGGAACACGAAGCGGGTGTCGTTGAGGACGACCTGGTTGATCCGCGGGTTGGGCAGGCGCTTGGAGATCTCCGGGTCGCCGAGCCGCTTCTTGAGCGCCATGATCTCGACCTTGGCCCGGCGGGAGTAGTCGCCCGCGCGCATCGGGTGGCCCTGCTGGGCGAACCAGACGGCGTCGCGGCCGTTGCCGGTGCCGAGGTCGAGGATCCGCTCGCCGGGAGCGACCTGGCCGTGCACCCAGGCGGCGAAGTCGGAGCCCGTCGTGGGCACCGTGGACGTCGGACCGGACGTGCCGCGCAGCAGGGGCGTCCACACGCCCATCCCCTGGCGGAAGCCCCGGAACCAGCCGTCCAGCCGCTGCTCGGTGACGGGGTCGGCGACGGCCACGTAGCCCGGATCCGGGACACGCCACCCCTCGCCGTACAGGTAGACGAGCATGGCCTCGGGATCGCGCGGCGCGGCGAACTCGTAGCCGTCGAGGGCGACCGTGCCGAGCGGCAGCAGGTCGTCGAGGTCGAAGGCCCCCCGCTTCTCGCCGAGGATGTAGAGCTCGCCGCCGAGCAGGAACGAGCAGAAGATGTCGACGTGGACCTTGCGGCCGTCGGAGAGGTCCCAGACCACCTTGAGGTCGGCGCCGGACATCCGCAGCACGTCCCAGCCGAGCCGGCGCAGATGGCGCTCCATCCTCAGGCTCTCGCGGACGATGTCGGCGGGTGAGGTGTGGCGGCTGACGTAGCAGAGGTCGGTGTCGGTGTCGTGGGCGATCATGCCGCCCTCGCGCACCGCCCCGAGCAGCGCGCCGTAGCCGAGGTAGGCCTCCACGCGGCAGCCGTCGCGGAGCTCGTCGAGCACGATCCGCGTCGCCTCGAGGATCTCCCGCCTGGTGCTCTTCGGCGTCGTCTCGAACGACCGTGTCAGGTGGCCCATCTTGTCGATCGCGTACGGCAGCCCCGACTCGTCCACGAACGCGATCCGCCCGGCGCCGGTGCCGAAGGCGTGCTCCTCGTCCACCTCGACCGTGCCGTCGAGGTCGGTGACGCGGACGCGCGTGGTGCCGTCGAGGTAGGGCAGCAGCACGTGCGGCCACGCGGCGCGGGCACCGGTGAAGGTCCAGATGTGGCGGTCGTCGAAGTAGACGAGGAAGGTCTTGCCCCGGCCGCCTGCGACTCGGATCCCGGCGTCGGAGAGGGCAGGCGTCAAGAAGCGGCCTCGGCGGCGCGCTTGAGGTGCTGGCGCAGGGCGGTGCTGGAGGTCTGGATGGAGTAGGGGAAGTAGCAGACCTCCACCCCGACCTCGGCCATCTGCTCCTCGAGCCTCGCGCCCTTCGGCGTGCCCTTCCAGTCGTCGCCCTTGAAGAGCCGGTGGAACCGCACGTCGCGCCACGCGTCCCGCTTGTCGAGCGTCGTCTCGACGTACGTCGCGTCGACGATCCCGATCGCGTCCACGATCGCCTCGCGCTCCACCAGCGGAACGGTCGGCCGGATCCCCTTGCCCTCCTCGCACATCTCGTCCGAGACGATACCGGCGACAAGGAAGTCGCACCGGCTGCGCGCCTGGCGGAGCATGTTGAGGTGGCCGACGTGGAAAAGGTCGAAGACACCCGGGACGTAGCCGATGATCTTCTGTCCGGGGCTGCTCACCGCACCAGCGTATCGCCCGCGGGAGGTCTGGCCGCCACACGGCGCGGACGACTCGGACGGCGCCACCACGTCGCGTATCGGTCAAGTCTGGGTAACGGCGCGGACTCGGGCGTAACCGACTCGCTCTCAGGATGTTCTTGGGATCGTGTCCACCCGATACCTCTCCCGGGCCGGAGCGCTCACGGCCATCGCCGCGCTGACGCTCTCCGCCGCCGCACTGCCCGCCCATGCCGATGACGACGGCTTCCTCGGATCCGAGACCGCGTCGCCGTCCTCGATCACCGCGCTCGACACGCGCTCCGCGCTCGCTCCGACGACGGCACAGCGGGACGCCGTCGCCGGCCTGGGCGACGTGAGCCTCTCCTGGAACTCCTTCGGCACGCCCGCCTCGATCCTCCCGGCGTCGGGCAGCCTCGGCGCGATCAGCGGCTCGGCGGTCAGCGGGGCCCGGGCCTGGCTGCGGGCCAACGCCGACCTCTTCGGCCTCTCCACCTCGGCGATCGACGGGCTGACGCTCGCGGGCGACCAGATCCCGGCGCAGTTCGACGGCGCCACCAACTCCGGCGCGGGGCTGCACGCGGTGATCTTCCAGCAGAGGTTCGGCGACCTCGACCCGGCCCAGGGCGGGCTGGTCACGGTCGGCATCTCGGGCGGGCAGGTGCGCTACGTCTCCTCCAGCCTGAGCAGGGCCGGCGGAGCGCCGGTGGCCGCAGCGCTCACCCCGGTCGAGGCCTGGCGCGAGGCGGCGAAGGACGTCGGCCTGAAGACCCCGGACCTCGGCACGATCACGACGGGGTCGGCGACCGGCCCGTTCACCTCGCTCACGGCGACCGGGCTCGACGACACGCAGTACGTCCGGCTCGCCGCGCTGCCGGTGGGCGACGAGGTGCGGCCGGTGTTCCAGTCCGTCGTCCTCGATTCGGCCGCGAGCCTCGGCTGGAGCGTCAGCATCGATGCCGTCACGGGCAAGACCCTGCTGCGCACCAGCCTCGTGGACTCCCTGGCCGAGGGCCTGGGCGGCGGGCTCCCGACCGGGGTCCGGACCGCCAACGCCACCCCGATCCCCGCGGCGACCGGGCAGATCGGCTCGTCCGGCTGCGGCCCGGACCACACCTTCGCGATCAGCGACACCACCACCAAGACGGTCTCGATGATCGTGACCGCGGCGCCCACCGACGATCTCGTCGTGAAGCTCTTCTCCCCGGGCAACACGCTGCTCGGCTCGTACGATCTCGCCACCTCGCCCGAGGCCGGCGTCTACAGCAGCGCCACGGCGCTGCCGCAGGGCACCTACACCGTGCGGGTCTGCGAGTACGAGGACGGCGCCGCCGTCGTAGGCGCCTACAGCCTGACCGTGGCGACCTCCGACGCGGGCACCGGCAGCTCGGCGACCGCGAACGGCGCCCCGAAGTGGAAGTACTTCACCGCGATGCCTTCGAGCTCCTCGCTCGCGGTCGGCACCACGGCGGCCAACCAGAGGGTCGGCTGCTGGACGGCCGCCTCCGGATGCGATCTCACCCTCAACCAGTTCTCCATGACGCCCTGGGACCAGGTGCTCAACAGCGGCGTCGGCGTCCCCTCGCTGACCACGATCGGGAACAACGCCAACACCCACGAGGCGTGGGCCTCGGCCCTCACCCCGGGCGGCCTCGTGCAGGCGCCCGTCTCGGCGACGCGCGAGTACACCACCGACTTCACCGACGCCTGGAACGAGTCGGGCTGCGACCCGACGAACTTCGTCCCGGGCGGCAACGACATCGACGCCGTCGTCGGCAACCTCTTCGTCGCCCACAACCGGATGCACGACTGGTCGTACTACCTCGGCTTCACCGAGAGCAACTTCAACCTCCAGACCGACAACCGCGGCCTCGGCGGCACGGGCGGCGACGCCGAGATCGGGAACGCTCAGGCGGGTGCGGCCGACACCCAGGTCTTCGACGCCACCGGGGTCGCGACCGGCCGCAACAACGCCAACCAGATCACCCTCTACGACGGCACCCCCGGCATCACCAACCAGTACCTCTTCGCCCCGGCCGCCGGCGCCTTCTACCCGCCGTGCACCGACGGCGACCTGGACATGTCCATCGTCGGCCACGAGTACACCCACGCGATCAGCAACCGCATGATCGGCGGCGCGATGGACGGGATCACGTCCGAGCAGGGCGGCGCGATGGGCGAGTCGTGGGGCGACCTGGACGCGATGGAGTACATCTTCGCCCACGGCTACGAGTACGGCGACAGCCCCTATGTCGTCGGCGCCTACGCCACGGGCAACTCCGCCAAGGGCATCCGCGACTACGCGATCGACGACAACCCGCTGAACTACAGCGACTACGGCTTCGACGGCACCGGCAACGAGGTCCACGCCGACGGCGAGATCTGGAACGGCACGCAGTGGCGGGTGCGCCAGGCGCTGGTCGAGAAGTGGAACGCCACCTATCCCTACGCGAACTCCTCGCTGCAGCTCGCCTGTGCCGAGGCCACCGCCGGCGCGACCCCACGTGACCCGAGCACCTGCCCGGGCAACCGCCGGTGGATCCAGCTGATCTTCGACGCCTTCCTGCTGCAGCAGGGTGCGACCGACATGCTGCAGGCCCGCGACGCCATGATCGCGGCCGACACGATGCGCTTCGGCGGGCAGGACGTCACCGCCCTGTGGCATGCCTTCGCCCTGTCGGGGATGGGCCGCGACGCGGCGAGCGCCCAGGGCACCTGCGGCGACGTCGACTGCACCGCCGACGACGGGGAGCCCAAGCCCAGCTTCGCCTCTCCCACCGAGTCGAACGCGACCATCACCTTCGACGCTCCGGCGGGCGGCAACGTCTACGTCGGCGACTACGAGGCCCGCGTGACACCGATCGCCGACACCGTGGCCACGACCGCGCTGGGCAACGCCGCGGAGTTCGTGCCGGGCACCTACACGTTCCGCTACGCCTCGGCCGGCGGCGCCGTGCAGACCCTCACCACCACCATCCCGGCGGGCACGACCTCGGCGACGGTCACCTTCCCCGGCCTGACGAACCTCGCCGCGTCGGCCTCCGGCGCCTCGGTGATCGGAGCCACCACCGGCTCGCTCAACGCCGCCTCGCTGATCGACGGCACCGAGGCCACCAACTGGGGCGTCACGACCACGGACGTCCAGGTCGACGAGTCGCACCCCTTCGTCGCGGTCGACCTGGCCGGGGGCTCCTCGGTCATCGACAAGGTCCAGGTGAGCGCCTACCTCCGGCCCAGCGATTCCGATCCGTCCGACCCGCTGAGCTCGCTCCCCGCCGCCGACCAGGACACGGACACCACGGCCGGCTCCCGCTTCACCGCGCTGCGCAAGTTCGCCATCGAGACCTGCGTGAGCGACTGCGCGGGCTCGGGCGCGTGGACCAGGATCTACACCTCCGCCGACGACGCCTTCCCGGGGAAGACCCCTCGGCCGGTGGCGCCCGACCTTAGGATGCGGACCTTCGACGTGCCCGACACCACCGCGGCCGCCGTACGCCTGGTGGCGCTGGAGAACCAGTGCACCGGCAACGACGCGTACGCCGGCGAGCTGGACAACGACCCCACCACGACCACCGACTGCAAGACGGGGTCCGATCGCGGCACGATCGTGCACGCCTCGGAGCTCCAGGTGCTGGGCCGCTCGACGGCCGCGCCGGGCATCGTCGTCACGGGCAGCAACGTCTCGTGCGTCGGCGACAAGACCGCCCCGACGGCCGTCTTCGCCAAGGTCGCCAAGCGGATCAAGCGCGGCCACCGGCTGACGCTCACGGGCCGCGCCGCCGACGTGGGCTGCGGCGTCCAGAAGGTGCAGCTCTCGGTGAAGAAGTACGTCGGCACGTCCTGCCAGTACCTCAAGCCGAACGGCAGGTGGACGAAGCGGAAGCCGTTGCGAAAGTGCGGCTACAGTCCGCAGTTCCTGCTCACGGCCACAGGCACCACCTCCTGGCGCTACACCACGGCGAAGAAGCTCCCCCGCGGGCGCTACCGCGTCACGGTCCGTGCCGTCGACCGCGCCGGCAACGTCCCGCGGAAGAAGTGGAAGGTGATCACCGTCCGGGTGAGGTAGGCCGGCGGCGACGGGGCCGACCGACGGGCCCCGCGTCCTCCGCGGTCACGGCAGCGCGATGCTGAAGGTGGTGCCGCCCCCGGGCGTCGCCGAGACCTCGATGGCGCCGCCCATGGCCCCGACCAGCTGGTGCACGATCGCCAGGCCGAGGCCGTGCCCGCCGGGACGGACGCCGGCATAGCGGGCGTGGAGGGCACCGGGCTCGAAGGCGACGGCACGATCCTCGGCGGTGAGGCCGGGGCCGGTGTCGCGCACCTCGACCACCCCACCCGCGCCTTCGCCGCCAGACCCGGGACGGCAGGTGAGCGTGATCGTGTCGTCGGGCGCGCAGACCCGCATCGCGTTGTCGACCAGCGCGTCGACGACCTGCCGCAGCCGGGTCGGGTCGGTGCGCACGGTGACCGGGTCGGCGAGGGCGACCAGGTGCACGCGGGCCTGCGCCGCCCGGGCACGCCAGGCCCGCGACGCCGTCATGAGGAGAGCATCGAGGGCGACCTCGGTGCGGTCCACCGAGAAGCCGTCGGACTGGAGGCGCGCGAGGGCGAGCAGGTCGGCAACGTACTGCTCGAGGCGCTCGGCCTCGGCCTGGAGCGTCATCCCGACGGTCCTCGCCTCCTCGGGCCCGATCACGCCGTCGGCGAGCGCCTCGGCATACCCCTTCACCGTGGTGAGCGGCGTACGCAACTCGTGGGAGACCGAGAGCAGGAAGTCCCGCTGACGGCCCTCGCTGGCGGCGAGCGCCCGGTCCAGGGCACCGAGTGCGACGGAGACGTCGCGCACCTCCGCCGAGCCCTCGTCGGGCAGCTGAACGCCACGCTCCCCCGAGGCCAGTCGCCGCGCCCCGGCGGCGACCGCCGCGAGGGGGCGCGCCACC
>NZ_JASGDD010000206.1:0-19232 GCF_047607365.1 Nocardioides sp.
GACGGCCGCCGCGGGCGCCACGGGCTCCCGCCGGCGGCGCTGGCGGGCGCGGATGTCGTCGGCGACGACGCGCCGCACGATCGTGAAGAGCCAGGGACGCACCGGGGCGTCCCCACGGAAGGAGCGCAGCGAGCGCAGCACGCGAACGAAGCAGTCCTGGGCGAGGTCGTCGGCCCGGTCGGCGTCGCCCAGGTGGGCGCACAGCCGCCACACGTCTCCCTGGACGGCCCGGACGAAGTCCTCGACCGCCCACGGGTCGCGGCCGTCGCGAGCGGCGAGCGCGAGGCGCGTCAGCTCGTCCGGCGATTCCACGGCGCCGACCGTAGCAGGGTGCTCGCCTGCCTCCTGCTTCTGGCGGCGCTCGCGTGGAGCGTGCCGGTCCCGGCCTACGCGGGCACCTTCGGCGGCTACGAGACGAAGGTCACCGGCGTCACCCCGTCGGTCGCCGGGGTGCGCGTGCGCGCCACCCTCAACGGCGAGGGCATCACCGTCACGAACGCGAGCGATCAGCCGGTGATCGTGGAGGGCTACCAGGGGGAGGACTACCTGGAGGTCACGAGCACCGGGGTACGGCAGAACGACCTGTCCCCGGCGGTCTACCTCAACAAGGAGCAGACCATCGGCTCCCTGCCCCAGGACGCCGCCGCGGACAAGGCGCCCCAGTGGAGCGTCGTCTCCGGCGACGACCACGTCCAGTGGCACGACCACCGGATCCACTGGATGGGCGCCTCGGAGCCACCGGCCGTGGCCGCCGATCCGGGACATCGCCACCTGGTCAGCAGGTGGACGATCCCGATCCGGGTGGGCACGACGACGGGCGCGATCACCGGCACCCTGTCCTACGTCCCCGGAAGCCGCTGGGGCGCGTGGCTGCCCTATCTCGCGATCGGCGCCGGCGTGGTGGTCGTCGTGGCCGTCCAGCTCCTCGTCGTACGCCGGCGGCGCACGTCCTGACCGCTTTCACACCTCCCCACGGGCCTTCCGGCCCCGACCGGGCGCCACGAAGGGCCGGAACGTCCGTCAGGAGAGGCGAAAGGCGACCTTCCGGGTCGCGACGTCGGCCGCGGCGAGCGTCGCGGTGACCCGCTGTCCCACCGGCAGCGGCCGCGATGAGGTCACCGGCGCCTCGATCGCGGGATCCTGGATCGTGAGGGTCCCCTGGCTCGGGTCCTTCTCCCCCGCCTCGACCACGACGCCCTCGAAGCTCTCGCCGACCCGGGAGCCGAGGATGCCCGCCTCGGCCAGGTCGAGGATGCCACGCTCGTAGGCGCTCGCCCGGTGCCCGGACTCCCGCATCGTCGCGGGGAGCTCGTCGAGCCTCGCCCGCACCCATGCCGGCACGGCCTCGCCGGCGCACAGGGCGACGCAGATCTCGCCCGCGTAGCGATCGACCAGGCGTCGCAGAGGCGCGGTGACGTGCGCGTAGGGCGAGGCGAGGCCGGCGTGCTCGGTCAGCGCGGGGAGCTCGCCGTCGAAGGCGGCGTAGGCGGCTCCGCGCAGCAGCCGGGTCGAGGCCACGACCATCGCGGCCTGCGTGGGCTCCGCCGGGTCGAGGCCGCGGATGAAGTCGGCCGGGGTGAGGTCGTCGGGCCACGCGATCCCCAGGGCCGTGGCGGTGCGCCGCAGCCGGGCGACGTCGCGGGGGTCCGGCGGCGGCAGCGTGCGCAGCAGGCCGACCCGGTGCTCGAGCATGATCGCGGCCGCGCCGAAGCCGGTGAGCAGCGAGAGCTGGGCGTTCCAGCCCTCGACCGGCAGCAGCGTGCGATAGGTCAGCGACCACCGGTCGCCCTCGACGTCGATCTCCTGGTCGGGCAGCGGCAGGGTGATGCCGCCGCGCTCGGCCTCCAGCGCCTGGCGCAGCTCCCCGATCTCCTCGAGCAGCCGCAGCGAGTCCGCGTACGCCGGATCGAAGCTGTCGCCGTCGAACATCGCCTGGACGCCCTCGTAGTCCAGTCGAGCGATCGAGCGCACTCGTGCCCGGCGTACGGTCGTGGCCGTGATCTCGCCGCTCGCGTCCAGCGTCGAGGTCCACAGCAGCGCCGGCCGCACCTGATCGGGCAGCAGTGACGCGGCGCCCTCCGACAGCGCGGTCGGGTGCAGCGGGATCGTGGAGTCGGCGCCGTAGAGCGACTCGCCGCGGCGGTGCGATTCGGCGTCGATCGCCCCCTCGGGCGCCACGAAGGCGTGCACGTCGGCGATGGCGTAGTGCACGACGTACCCGCCGGATCCGTCGGCGGCGCGCTCCAGATGGAGGGCCTGGTCGAGGTCCATCGAGCCCGCGGGATCGATGGTGACGAAGGGCAGCGCCGTCTGGTCCTCCTCCGGCAGCGGCGGTACGGCGTCCGCGACCGCCGCGGCCTCGGACTCGACCTCGGGCGGGAAGTCCGGCGTCACGCCGAGCTCGTCCTGGAGCCGCTCGATGCCGTCGCGCAGGGTCGCGGCGGCCACCGAGTCGTCCGGCGAGGAGGAGGCTGGGCTGACCCGGATGACCTGTCCGCTCGGCATGACGGCACCATAGCGGGGTGCTGATCATGCTCCCGCCCAGTGAGGGCAAGGCCGTCCCGGCGCGCGGAGCCGCCCTCGACCTCGCCGGCCTGAGCCTGCCCGCGCTGACGGGGGCACGGGAGGCGGTGATCGACGCGCTGGTGTCGCTGTCGCAGGGCGATCCGGCGACGGCGATGGCGGTGCTGGAGGTGCCCAAGACCCAGCCGGAGCTGGTCGCGCTCAACGCCCGGCTGCGCACCGCGCCGACCGCGCGGGCGTCGCGGATCTACACCGGCGTGGTCTACGACGCCCTCTCCTTCGACACCCTCTCGCCGGCGGCGAAGCGGCGGGCCACCTCGCGGGTCGTGGTGACCTCGTCGGTGTTCGGGCTGGTCGGCCTGGCCGACCGGATCCCGTCGTACCGCCTCAGCGGGGACACCACGCTGCCGGGGCTGCCGGGATCGGGAGGGGTCCAGGCGCACTGGCGGGCCCATCTGGAGCCCGCGGTGCTCGAGGCGCTCGGCGGCGGGCTGCTGGTCGACCTGCGCTCGGGCACCTACGCGGCGTTCTGGAGGCCGGCCGCCGTCGCCCCGCGGACGGCGACCGTCCGCGTGCTGCACGAGGTGGGCGGCGTCCGCAAGGTCGTCAGCCACTTCAACAAGGCGACCAAGGGCCGCATCGTCCGCGCCCTGCTCGAGTCCGGCGCCGGCCCCCGCACTCCCGCCGCCCTGGCCGACGCCCTGCGCGACCTCGGCTGGACCGTCGAGCTCTCCGCCCCCGGCAGGACCGGCACCCAGCTCGACGTGGTCGTCACCGCCCTCTGACCCCCCGACCGGAGAGTCAGCCCACCCGAATGGGCCTCCGAACCCGCCGAGTGGGGCCTTAGCGCCAGCCGAATAGGGCCTCAGGGCACACCGATTGGGGCCTTGGGGCGCGCCGAGTCGGGGGTGAGGGCGTGCGAGCTGGGCGGCGGCGCGGCCGGAGGCCCTACTCGGTCGTGCCGGAGGCCCCACTGGTCGTGCCGGAGGCCCCATTCGGCGCGCCCTAAGGCCCCACTCGGCGAGATCGCCAGGGCGGCCGGAGCGTCACCACTGCGTGGTCGCGGCGCTCGTCCCCGAGCGGGTCGGCGGCAGGGCGTTGTAGAGCCGCATCGACCCTCGGGTGAGTCCGTCGTCCCCGTCGTCGTAGTAGCTCAGCACCGACACCGAGGCCGGCGCCAGCTCCATCTGGAAGACCGACGACAGCGGCGCGCCGAGGGCACGGGCGACGAGGGTCTTGATCGGCGTCACGTGGCTGACCAGCAGCACCGTGCGTCCACGATGGCCCGCGACCAGCCGGTCGAGCGCGGCCATCACCCGATCCTCCACGTCGACGAAGGACTCGCCACCGGTCGGCGCGACGTCGAGCTTCCCGAGCCAGCCGGCCATCTCCTCGGCGAACCTCTCCCCCACCTCGGCGAAGGTGAGGCCGTCCCAGTGGCCGAACTCCATCTCCGCGAAGCCCGGCTCCTCGGAGACCTCCAGACCCAGCACCGAAGCGGCGATCTCGGCACTCTCCCGGGTGCGTCGCACCGGCGAGCACACCACCGCGTCGACCCCGGTGGCCATGGACGCGATCCACTCGGCGCTCGCGCGCACCTGCGCCCGGCCGTCGTCCGAGAGCCCGGGGTTGTCGCCTCCGAGACCGCCGGAGAAGCGCTTGGCCGTCGTGTGCGCGGTCACGCCGTGGCGCAGCAGGATGACCGTCACCGGTGGGCCCACCGGTCGCGACCAGCCACGGGCGGGCGCCTCGGTCCGCGGCGACTCGACCTCGGCGATGAGCGACGGGTCGGGCTCAGTCACGGCGGCGGCTCACAGCCCGCTCTCGGCCGTCCGGACGAGGATCCGCCCGCACTCCTCGCAGCGCACCACCTCGTCGCCGGACAGGCCGCGGATCCGGGACAGCTCGGCGGCGTCGATCCCGAGACCGCAGCCGCCGCACTGGCGGGCGCGCAGCTCGGCCGCGCCGACCCCGCCCTTGGACTCGCGCAGCTTGTCGTAGAGCCCGAGCAGGTCGGCCGGGACGCCGTCGGCGGCGAACGGCCGCTCGGCCAGGACCTCGGCGAGGCGGCCGTCGAGCTCGGCCTCCTTGGTCTCGCGGACCTCGGCGAGGGCGGCCAGCCGCTCGTCGTACGCCGCCACCCGCTGCTCCAGCTCGGTGAGCGCGGCCTGGGCCGACTCGAGCTCCTCCATGACCTCGAGCTCCTCGTCCTCGAGGACGCCGATGCGGCGGTCGAGGGTCTCGAGCTCGTGGGACATCGAGGCGAGCGCCTTGGGGTCGGTGATGGCGCCCGCATCCATCCGCTCCTGGTCGCGCCTGCGGCGCGCGCGGACGGTCTCGACGTCGGTCTCGGCCTTCCTGACCGTGGCGGTGAGGTCGTCGACGCGGACGCGGGCGTCGCGCATCTGGTTCTCGACACCACGTCGCTCGCCGGCGAGCGTGGCGGCCTCAGCGACCTCGGGCAGGTGCGCCTTGGCGTGACGGAGCTGGAGGGCGCGGGAGTCGAGCTCCTGCAGGTCGAGCAGCTTGAGCTGGGCGGAGGGCTCGCTCTTCACGGTGGTGGTGCGCTCCTATGCTCGGAAGGTCCACGGGTCGGTCACGAGCGTGCTGACCCGGGTCTCCACCTTAGTGGTCCCCTGCAGCCGGGCTGCGGTCGCGGGCAGCCAGAGCCACTCCGCCGCCCAGTGCGCGACGTCGATGAGCGCGGTCCCGCTGCGCTCCAGGAACTCGATGGCGGGGTGGTGCCGCAGGTCGGAGGTCACGAAGACGTCGACGTTCTCGAGCACGGGGTCGTCGAGGAGGAAGTCGCCGGCTCCCCCGCAGAGCGCGACGGTCTCGATCACGCGCGTCGACCTCCCCGCGACGCGTACGCCGTGGGCCGTCGGCGGCAGCGCCGCGGAGACGACCGCGGCGAACTCGCCGAGTGTCGTCGGGCCGACCGTGCCGACGCGTCCGATGCCCGTCGTGCCGTCCTCGCCGACCGAGGAGAGGGGCTCCTGGTCGCGCAGGCCGAAGGCGTGGCCCATCGCGGCCGACACGCCGCCGAGGGCCCGGTCGGCGTTGGTGTGGGCGGTGAGGAGCGCGCATCCGGCGCGGGACAGGGTGGTCAGCGTGCGGCCCTTGGGCGTCGTCGCCGCGACGCTGGTCACGCCCTTGAGGAAGAGCGGGTGGTGGACGACGAGGAGGTCCGCACCCCACTCGGCCGCCTCCTCGGCCACTTCGAGGGTCGGGTCCACCGCGAACATGACCTTCGCGACCTCGTCGGCGGGCGCGCCGGAGACGAGGCCGACCGCGTCCCACTCCTCCGCCGTCGACGGCGGGAACCAGTCGTGGAGGACGGCGACGACCTCGGCGAGAGTGGGCACGACGGCCAGGCTAGGGCATGCGTCGCGTCAGTTGACCTGCCGGTCGCGCCCCTGCCAGTAGGGCTCGCGCAGCTTGAACTTCTGCAGCTTGCCGGTGGCGGTGCGCGCGAGCGAGTCGCGGAACTCCACCACCGTCGGCGCCTTGTAGCCGGCCAGGCGCTCCTTGCAGAACCCGATCAGCTCGGCCTCGGTCGCGGCGGCGCCCGGGGCGAGGACGACGAGGGCGAGGATGGTCTCGCCCCACTTCTCGTCGGGGATGCCGATGACCGCGGCCTCCTGCACGGCCGGGTGGGAGAAGAGCGCGTCCTCGACCTCGATCGAGGAGACGTTCTCCCCGCCGGTGATGATCACGTCCTTCTTGCGGTCGCTGATCGTGAGGTAGCCGTCCTCGCCGAGGAGGCCGCCGTCCCCGGTGTGGAACCAGCCGCCGGCCAGGGCCTTCTCGGTCTCCTCCGGCTTGTTCCAGTAGCTCCTGAGCACCTGGTTGCCCCGGGCGAGGATCTCGCCGTCGGGACCGATCGCGATGCTGGTCCCGAGCGCCGGGACTCCCTGCCGCGTCAGCCTGGCCGCCCGCTCCAGGGCGGGCAGGTCGTCCCACTCCGCGCGGGTCCGGTTGACGGTCAGGACGGGCGAGGTCTCGGTGAGCCCGTAGATCTGGATGAACTCCCAGCCGAGCTCCTCCTCCAGGCGGGCGACGGTCCGGGTCGGTGGCGGTGCGCCCGCCACGATCATCCGCACCCGGTCGCGGCCGGGGGTCGGGCCGTCCCAGTCCTTGGCCGCGTCGAGCACGGCCGCGACGACCGCCGGCGCCCCGCAGAGGAGGGTGACACCGTGCTCCTCGACCCGCCGGAGGATCTCCGCGCCGTCGACCTTGCGCAGCACGATCTGCCGCACGCCCAGCCCGGCGCCGATGAACGGCATCCCCCAGCCGTTGACGTGGAAGGTGGGCAGCGTGTGGAGGTAGACGTCGCGGTCGCCGACCCCGGCGTGCAGGCCGAAGGTGGTGGCGTTGACCCACAGGTTGCGGTGGGTCAGCTCGACGCCCTTCGGCCGCGCCGTGGTGCCGGAGGTGTAGTTGATCGTCGCGGTCGCGTTCTCGTCCGCCGCCCACGTCGCGGCCACCGTCCCGGGAGCGGCGAGGATCGCGTCGTCGTCGCCGAGCAGATGGCGGTGCTCGGCGCGTACGCCGGCGAGCCCCTCGTCCAGCTCGGGGTCGACGAGCAGCATCCGAGCGCCGGAGTCCTCGACGATGTAGCGCACCTCGTCGGGCCGGAGCCGGAAGTTCACGGGCACCAGGACCCGGCCGCTGCCCGCCACGCCGAAGTACGCCACGAAGAGCCGGGCGGAGTTGTGGCTGACGATCGCCACCCTCTCGCCGGGGCCGATGCCGAGCTCGTCGAGCCGGGCGGCCATCCGGCCGGCGAGCTCGCCCACCTCGCGCCAGGTCAGCCCGCCGGGGCCGCCGAGCGGCGCCGCCGGCTGGTCCGGCTCGTCGACGATCCCGACGCGGTCGCCGTACGCCGTCACGGCACGGTCGAGGAACGTCGAGAGCGTGAGCGGCACCTGCATGGGCGAGACCTCCGGACTGCTGGGAAATGCGACGCAGGTCACACTAGGGACTCGGGCCGGTCCCGGACACGGGAAGAGCCCCCGCCTGTCGCCAGACGGGGGCTCTCCTGCGACGAGCGGCGAGCAGGTCAGCGCAGGTCGTACCGGTCCGCGTCGATCAGCTTCGCGAACGCGGCGGCGAAGTCGCCGGCGAACTTCTGCCCGGCGTCGTCGGAGGCGTAGACCTCGGCGAGGGCGCGGAGCTCGGAGTTGGAGGCGAAGACCAGGTCGTTGCGCGTCGCCGTGGCGGTGGAGCCGTCGGCGAACGTGCCCGCGAAGACCTGCTGCGACTCGTCGGTGGCGGTCCACGTGGTGCCGAGGTCGAGGAGCTTCACGAACCACTCGTTGGTGAGCGCCGGCTCGGTGAGCACGCCGTCCGCGGTGCCGTCGTAGGTCACCCCGAGGGCGCGCAGGCCACCGACGAGCACGGTGAGCTCGGGCGCCGAGAGACCCAGCAGGTTGGCCCGGTCGAGCAGGGCGTACTCCAGCGGGAGGGCCGAGCCCTTGCCGAGGAAGTTGATGAACCCGTCCACCTTCGGACGCAGGTAGTCGAAGGAGTCGACGTCGGTCTGCTCCTGCGTGGCGTCGCCGCGACCGGTGGAGACGACGACCGAGACCGGTGTGCCGGCGTCGGCCGCCGCCTTCTCGACCGCGGCGGCGCCGGCCAGCGCGATCGTGTCGGCCAGCGAGATGCCGAACCGCGTGGCGACCTCGCCGAGCGTGCCGAGCACGCCGGCCAGCGCGGCCGGCTCGTTGATCTCCCAGCTCTTCTGAGGCTCCAGCGCGATCCGGGCGCCGTTGATGCCGCCACGGTGGTCGGAGGTGCGGTAGGTGCCCGCTGCGGCCCACGTCGTACGCACGAGCTGCTGCACGGTGAGGCCGGTCGCCAGGATGGCGGCCTTGACCTCGGCGACCTTCGCCGCCTCGATCTCGGTGCCCGCTGGGACGGGGTCCTGCCAGATCAGGTCCTCGGCCGGGACCTCCGGGCCGAGGTAGCGCGCCTTGGGGCCGAAGTCGCGGTGAGTCAGCTTGAACCACGCCCGGGCGAACGCGTCCGCGAAGGCCGCCTGGTCGTCCTTGAACCGGCGCGAGATGGCGTCGAACTCCGGGTCGACCCGCAGCGCGAGGTCGGAGGTGAGCATCCGCGGCTCGCGGGTGCCCTCGCCGAACGACTCCGGCACCAGGCCCGCGCCGCCGTTGTCCTTGGGGCGCCACTGGTGGGCGCCGGCAGGGCTCTTGAAGAGCTCCCACTCGTAGCCGTAGAGGATGTGGAAGAACTCGTTGTCCCAGCGGGTCGGGTGGTAGGTCCAGGTGACCTCGAGGCCGGAGGTGATGGCGTCGATGCCCTTGCCGGAGGCGTACTCCGACGTCCAGCCCAGACCCTGCTGCTCGATGTCCGCGGCCTCGGGGTCGTCGCCGACCAGCTCGGCGTCGCCGGCGCCGTGGGTCTTGCCGAACGTGTGGCCGCCGGCGATGAGCGCGACGGTCTCCTCGTTGGTCATGCCCATCCGGGTGAACGTCTCCTTGATGTCCACCGCGGAGGCGAGCGGGTCCGGGTTGGCGTTGGGGCCCTCCGGGTTGACGTAGATCAGGCCCATCTGCACCGCGGCGAGAGGCTCCTCGAGGTTCCGCTCGCCGGTGTAGCGCTGGTCGGCGAGCCACTCGGTCTCCGGGCCCCAGTAGACGTCGTCGTCGGGCTCCCACACGTCGGGACGGCCACCGGCGAAGCCGAAGGTCTTGAGCCCCATGTCCTCGAGCGCGACGTTGCCGGCCAGGATGAAGAGGTCGGCCCAGGAGATCGACTGGCCGTACTTCTTCTTCACCGGCCAGAGCAGGCGGCGGGACTTGTCCAGGTTGACGTTGTCCGGCCACGAGTTGAGCGGGGCGAAGCGCTGCTGGCCGGTGCCGGAGCCGCCGCGGCCGTCGAGCGCCCGATAGGTGCCCGCCGCGTGCCAGGCCATCCGGATGTAGAGCGGGCCGTAGTGACCGAAGTCGGCCGGCCACCAGTCCTTCGAGTCGGTCAGCGTCGCCTTGATGTCGGCCTTGAGCGCGTCGAGGTCGAGCGCGAGGAACGCGGCCCGGTAGTCGAAGTCGCCGCCGTTGGGGTTCGCGACGTCGGGGTTCTTCGCGAGGATCTTGAGGTTGAGCTTGCGCGGCCACCACTCGTGGTTCGGCGAGCCCTGGGTGGGGTTGACCAGTGCGTCGTGGGCGACCGGGCACTTCGCGGGGGCCTGCGGGGTGCCTTCGTCCTCGGGGCTCTCGGCGACGAGGGGGGAGTCGTCGCGGTCAGGGGCAGTGTTCTCGGACACGGGGACCTTCCTTGGTTTCAACTACGGGCTGGTGAGCAGTCGGGGCAGATGCCCCAATAGATGACCTCGGCCTCGTCGACCACGAAGCCGTGGTCGTTCGACGCGGTCAGACAGGGGGCGTGGCCCACGGCGCAGTCGACGTCGCCGATGGCGCCGCACGAGCGGCAGACCACGTGGTGGTGGTTGTCGCCCACTCGCGACTCGTAGCGCGCGACGTGGCCGAGCGGCTGGATCTTGCGGATCAGCCCGGCCTGCGTCAACGCCCGCAGGACGTCGTACACGGCCTGATGGGAGACGTCGGGGAGCTCTTCGCGGACCGCGCCGATGAGGGCGTCGGTGTCCGCGTGCGGATGGGCGTGTACGGCGGCGAGCACCGCGACGCGCGGGCGGGTCACCCGCAGCTCCGCCCCGCGCAGGAGCTCCTCGCCGTCGATCTCCACGACGACCACTCAACAACGCTTTCTTGATCGAGTCAAGAAAGACGCGCGGATGTCTCGGCGAACGCGAGTCCGTTACCACCCGGCCGTCGTGGCGCAGAAGTCCGCCACCCTGCAGCTCCTGGCCGAGAGCGACATCGCGCTCGTCCAGGTGGGCGACGGGAGCCCAGGAGCGGTTCCTCGCCGAGGCCGCCGGCCCCCTGCTGGAGAGGCTGCGCGCCGTCGCGGGGTGACGCGGGGTGGAGGGGGTTCGTGCGCGAACCCGGCCTCGCTGGGGCTAGACCGGCGCGTACTCCGGCCACGAGGCCTCGTAGGCGTCGATCTCGGCGATGACGGCGGCCGCCTGCGGAGCCTCGAGGAACGAGTAGCGCACGCCCTGACGGGCCAGCTCGCTCACTCCCGCACGGTCCAGCCCGAGGAGGTCGGCGGCGACCTCGTACTCGTGCGTGAGCGTCGTCGAGAACATCGGCGGGTCGTCGGAGTTGATCGTCACCGGCACGCCCGCCTCCACGAGCCGCGCGAGCGGGTGCTCGTCGAGCGTCGCGACCGCGGCGGTGCACACGTTCGACGTCAGGCAGACCTCCAGCGCGATGTCGTTGTCCCGCAGGTGCGCCATCAGCGCCGGGTCCTGGGCGGCGGCGATGCCGTGCCCGATCCGCTCGGCGCCGAGCGTGGTCAGCGCGTCCCAGACCGTCTGCGGCCCGGTCGTCTCCCCCGCGTGCGGGACGCTGCGCAGCCCGGCCGCCCGTGCGGCGTCGAAGTAGGGCGCGAACTGCGGCCTGGGCACGCCGACCTCCGGCCCGCCCAGGCCGAAGGAGATCAGGCCCGACGGTCGCTGCTCCAGCGCGACGTCGAGGGTGCCCTGCGCCGCCGGGAGGCCGGACTCGCCGGGGATGTCGAAGCACCAGCGCAGCTCGGTGCCGACGTCCCGTCGCACCCGCTCGCGCGCGTCCTCGACCGCCTCGCAGAACGCCTCCGCCGCGATGCCCCGGATCACCGAGTTGTACGGCGTCAGCGTCAGCTCCGCGTAGCGCACCTGCTGGGCGGCCAGCTCGGCCCCGACGCCGTACGTCAGCTCGGCGACGTCCTCGGCGTCGCGGATCAGGTCGACGACCGACAGGTAGACCTCGACGAAGTGGGCGAAGTCGGTGAAGGTGAAGTAGTCCGCCAGCAGTGCCGGATCGGCGGGCACCGGGGAGGAGCCCTCGTGCCGTGCGGCGAGACGGGCGACGGTCTCGGGGCTGGCGGAGCCGACGTGGTGGACGTGCAGCTCCACCTTGGGCAGGCCGGCGATGAACGCGGCCAGCTCGGGCGTGATCACGTGGGTGTGGAGGGACTCGAACCCCCGACATCTGCCTTGTAAGGGCAGCGCTCTAACCAACTGAGCTACACACCCGGGAGCGGGCCAACAGTACGGGAGCGAGGAGCGCTGCGACCAAACGAGGCGCCGGGGCGAAATAGAACGTTCCCCTGGCGTCTCGGGTCACCAGGGGAACGAGTAGAACGGTAGAGCACCCGGCGCGGCCCTCGCGCCGATTTCGCCCAAAACGGCGAAGATGACCGAAATTGCCAGCGAAATGAGGCGATCGGTCTAGACCTGTGCCGCCGAGAGGAGCTGACGGAGGTGCTCGTCGAGGTCGCGACCGTCGGCGTTCGCGTTGTGCACCGACCAGCTCACGTGGCCGCTCCGGTCGATCACGTACGACGAGCGGCGGGCCATCCCCTTGCGCTCGTCGAACACGCGGTAGGCCCGGGCGACCTCGCCGTGGGGCCAGAAGTCCGAGAGCAGCGGGAAGTTCAGCCCGTCGGCCTCGGCGAAGGCGCGCAGCGCGTAGACCGGGTCGCAGGAGAGCGCCAGCACCTCGGTGTCGAAGGTCATGAACTCGTCGAGGCGCGCCCGCACCGCGGACATCTCGCCGGTGCACACCCCGGAGAAGGCGGCGGGATAGAAGAGCAGGGCGACCGCCTTCGTGCCGGCGTACGAGGAGAGCGTGACGTCGGCGCCGAACTGGTCGCGCAGGGTGAAGTCGGGGGCGGGCTCCCCCACGGCCAGGCCGCGCACGTCGCCGGTCGCGAGCCCGGCGCTCACGGCTTCCACTCTCGCAGCTCCCGCTTGAGCACCTTGCCGGTCGCGTTGCGCGGGAGCTCCTCGAGGACCACGATCTCGCGCGGCACCTTATAGCGGGCGAGTTGGGAGCGCACCCACTCCTGCAGCTCCTTCGCCTCGACGGTCTCGGTGACCACCACGAAGGCGCGCAGCCGCTGGCCGAAGTGCTCGTCGTCGACGCCGATGGCGGCCGCGTCGCTGACCGACGGGTGCCGGGCGAGACAGTCCTCGACCTCCTTGGGGAAGACGTTCTCGCCACCGGAGACGATCATCTCGTCGTCACGGCCCTCGACGTAGAGCCGGCCGTCGTCGCCGAACCGGCCGATGTCGCCGGTGGACATCAGCCCGTCGACGATCTCCTTGTGGCCACCGCCGGTGTAGCCCTCGAAGAGGAAGCTGTTGCGCACGAAGATCCGGCCGGACTCGCCGGGCGCGACCTCGGCGCCCAGCGGGTCGAGGATCCGGACGACGGTGGCCCACGGCGGCTTCCCGGCCGAGGACGGGGCTGTGCGGAGGTCCTCGGGCGTCGCGATCGAGGCGTAGGCGACCTCGGTCGAGCCGTAGACGTTGTAGAGGTTGTCGCCGAAGTCGTCCATCCAGGCCAGCGCGAGGTCGCCGGGCAGGGCGGAGCCGGAGGAGGCGACGACCTGGAGCCAGCGCGGGTGGTACTTCCGCCGCGTCTCCTCGGGCAGCGCCATGATCCGCTGGAGCATCACCGGGATCACGACGAAGCTCTGGCAGCGCTCCGAGGCGAGCACCCGCAGGGCGTCCTCGGGGTCGAAGCGGCGGCGCAGCACGAGCGTGGTGCCGAGCATCATCGCGAGCAGCATGTGCGCGAGTCCCCACGTGTGGAACATCGGCGCGGCGATGTGCGTCCGCCAGCCGGCGTGGATCGGGAGCCGTGACATCAGCGAGACGGCCGAGTCGATGCCGGCCTCGTTGCGCGGCGCGCCCTTCGGGGTGCCGGTCGTGCCCGAGGTGAGGATGATGATCCGGCCGTGCCTCTCCGGCGCGCGTACGCCGGCACTGGCCGTGCTCGAGATGAGGCACTCGACCGTGTCGCCCTCCACCTCGCCCTCTGTCCACGCGATGATCCGCGGGCTCTCGACGTCCGCGAGCAGCCCCTCGAACTCCTGGTCGTGGATGACGACCTTGGGGCGCTCGCGCTCGAGCACCTCGGCGAGCTGGGGGCCGGCGAAGGCCGTGTTGAGCAGCAGCGCGTCGGCGCCGAGCTTCGCGGCGGCGATGACGGCGTCGAGGAAGCCGCGGTGGTTGCGGCACATGATCGCGACGCCGTCGCCCTCCCCCACGCCGCGCTCGGCCAGCGCCCGGGCGAGAGCGTTGGAGCGCAGGTGCAGCTCGGACCAGGTGAGGGTGCCGAGCTCGTCGATGACGCCGATCTTGGTGGGGTGGCGCACGGCCAGCGACGCGAAGCCGCCGGCGGGACCGGTGCCCCAGTCGTGGAGCACCTTGGCCAGCTTGGCGAGCGCGATCGGCGAGTAGGGACGAACGATGCCCGAGCCCGCGAGGACACGGACCGGGGTGAGCAGGTCCTTCATGGTGATGTTCAGGGGGCCTTCGGGGTCACGAGCCGCGTGGCGGCCCAGTCGCGGCTGACGGTGGCGGTGGTGGTCTGGGCGAGGCCCGCGAGCGGCGCGGCCTCGGCGACGTCGGCCGGGTCGATGGCACCCGGACGGCCGACCTTGGGGGTCAGGAGCCAGATCGCGCCACCGCCGACGAGATCGGTGAGGGCGTCGACGAGCCCGTCGACGAGGTCGCCGTCGTCCTCGCGCCACCAGAGGAGGACCGAGTCGACGTCGTTGCCGTAGTCGCCGTCCACGAGATCGGCGTCGATGGCGTCCTCGATCGCGGCACGCAGCTCGTCGTCGCTGTCGCTGTCCCAGCCCAGCTCCTGCACCACCATGCCGGGCTTGAAGCCCAAACGGTCAGCCGGGCCGGCGGCCGCGGTCGAGCTCACGTGCATCCACTCCTCTTGGTCCTCGTCGGTCCTCGTCGGTCCTCGCCTGCTGCTCGAGGCTGGTCACAGTCCACCGGAGATCCGACCTCCGGCGCAAGGCCGGGACCGGCTCGGGGTCGGGTCAGGACCACGTCGGCGGAGTCCGGTTCGTTACCGACGAGTAGAACTCGTGGGTAAGTTTGGCGGCCTTTCGAAGAGTGACACTATGCACACGTGAGTGAAACCCCCACCCCGGGTCAGCCGCTGCCCCCCGTCATCCACGAGGGCCTGCCCACCCAGCTTCCCGACATCGATCCCTCCGAGACCCAGGACTGGATCGAGTCCTTCGACGCGATGGTCGAGGCGAAGGGCCGCGACCGTGCCCGCTACGTCATGCTCCGGCTGCTGGAGCGCGCCCGTGAGCGCGCGATCGGCGTGCCGGCGCTGCGCAGCACCGACTTCATCAACACCATCCCGCCCGAGCGCGAGCCTGCCTTCCCCGGCGACGAGACGTGCGAGCGCACGATCCGCTCCTGGATCCGCTGGAACGCCGCGATGCTCGTCTCGAGCGCCAACAGCAAGGGCCTGGAGGTCGGCGGCCACATCGCCACCTACCAGTCCAGCGCCAGCCTCTACGAGGTCGGCTTCAACCACTTCTTCCGCGGCAAGGACCACCCCGGCGGTGGCGACCAGGTCTACATCCAGGGCCATGCGTCGCCGGGCATCTACGCCCGAGCGTTCCTCGAGGGCCGCTTCGAGGAGAAGATGCTCTACCGCTTCCGCCAGGAGGTGCAGCACGGCGTCGGCCAGGGGCTGTCGTCGTACCCGCATCCGCGGCTGATGCCGGACTTCTGGGAGTTCCCGACCGTCTCGATGGGCCTGACGGGCATCAACTCGATCTACCAGGCGCGGTTCAACCGCTACCTCCAGAACCGCGGCATCAAGGACACCTCCGAGCAGCGGGTGTGGGCCTTCCTCGGCGACGGCGAGATGGCCGAGCCGGAGTCGATGGGCGCGCTGCGCATCGCCGCCCGCGAGGAGCTCGACAACCTCGTCTGGGTGGTCAACTGCAACCTGCAGCAGCTCGACGGCCCGGTGACCGGCAACGGCAAGATCATCCAGGAGCTCGAGGCCAACTTCCGCGGCGCGGGCTGGAACGTCATCAAGGTCGTCTGGGGCCGCGAGTGGGACGACCTGCTCGCCCGCGACGTCGACGGCGTGCTCGTCAACAAGATGAACACCACGCCCGACGGCGCCTTCCAGACCTTCTCCGTCGAGAACGGCGCCTACAACCGCGAGCACTTCTTCGGCCCCGACGAGCGGCTGCGGCAGATGGTCGCGCACCTCTCCGACCGCGACATCGAGCGGCTGCCGCGCGGCGGCCACGACTACCGCAAGGTCTACGCCGCGTTCCACTCGGCGACCAAGCACGCCGGGCAGCCGACGGTGATCCTCGCCCACACCATCAAGGGCTGGACGATCGACTCCCTGATGGGCAAGAACGCCACCCACCAGATGAAGAAGCTGACCGTCGACGACGCGAAGAAGTTCCGCGACCGCCTCGGCATTCCCCTCAGCGACAAGGAGATCGAGGAGAAGTACGCCGCCACCGGCAAGTTCCCGCTCTTCCACCCGGGCGCCGACGCCCCCGAGATCGCGTACATGACCGATGCCCGGCGCAAGCTCGGCGGACCGCTTCCCCGCCGGGTCGACCGCTCCGCCCCGCTGGCCCTGCCCGGCGACAAGACCTACGCCGAGCTGAAGAAGGGCTCCGGCGGCAACAAGGTCGCCACGACCATGGCGACCGTGCGCCTGCTCAAGGACTGGATGCGCGACCCGGGCATCGGCAAGCGGATCGTGCCGATCGCGCCCGACGAGTACCGCACCTTCGGCATGGACGCGATGTTCCCCTCGGCCAAGGTCTACGACCCGCACGGGCAGCAGTTCGAGGGCGTGGACCGCAACATGCTGCTCTCCTACAAGATGTCGACGGCGGGGCAGATGCTCCACGAGGGCATCTCGGAGGCGGGCGCGATGGCCTCGGCGATCGCCGCCGGGTCGGCGTACTCGACCCACGGCGAGCCGATGATCCCGTTCTACATCTTCTACTCGATGTTCGGGTTCCAGCGCACCGGCGACTCGATCTGGGCGATGGCCGACCAGCTCTCGCGCGGCTTCCTCGTCGGCGCCACCGCCGGCCGCACCACCCTGACCGGCGAGGGCCTGCAGCACGCCGACGGCCACAGCCCGCTGCTCGCCGCCACCAACCCGGCGGTCGTGCACTACGACCCCGCGTTCGCCTACGAGATCGGGCACATCATGCGGTCCGGGCTCGAGCGGATGTACGGCGAGGGCGGCCCGCACGGCAAGGGCGAGGACGTCATCTTCTACCTGACCGTCTACAACGAGCCCGTCGCGCAGCCCGCGGAGCCCGCGGACGTGGACGTCGAGGGGATCCTCAAGGGCATCCACCAGGTGTCGACCGGTGAGGGTGACGGACCGCGGGTGCGGCTGCTCGCCTCCGGCGTCGGCTTCCCCTGGGTCGCCGAGGCCGCGCGACTGCTGGCCGACGACTGGGGCGTCGTGGCGGACACGTGGTCGGTCACGTCGTGGAACGAGCTCGCCCGCGACGGCGTCGCCGCCGAGCACTGGAACCTCAACCACCCGGGCGAGGAGGCGCGCACGGCGTACGTCGCGGACCGGCTGTCCGGCTCCGACGCGCCCGTCGTCGCGGTCTCGGACTACATGCGCGCGGTGCCGCTCCAGATCGCCCGCTGGGTGCCGGCCGACTACCGCGTGCTCGGGGCCGACGGGTTCGGCTTCGCCGACACCCGACCCGCCGCCCGCCGCTACTTCGAGATCGACGCGCAGTCGGTCGTCGTCCAGGCGCTGCAGGCGCTGGCCGACGCCGGGAGGATCGAGCGCGAGGTCGTCGAGAAGGCCTTCGCGACCTACCGCATCGACGACCCGACCGTCATGGAGGGCGTCAAGCAGGAGGGCGGGGACGCGTAGGGCATGTCTCCTTGGGGCGTCCCCGTCGCCGGTCAGGCCAGCTCGACGGTGGGCTCGATGACCTCGTCGACGGTGCGGAGCGGCAGCGGCCTGCCGGTCTTCAGCAGGCGGCGCCACTTGGCCCGCGAGTACACGGCCGGCTTCGTGGTCGCCATGAAGTCGTCGACGAGCGCGACGAACTGCTCGGGGTGGTCGCGATGCGGGAAGTGACCGGCGTTGGGGATCACCACGATGCGCGCGTTGGGGGCGAGCTCACCGGCGATCGCCGCGTGCTTGGCGGGGATCACCATGTCGTCCTCACCCCAGACGACGCACAGCGGCATCTCCTCGGTGAGGTAGGCACGGTCGCGGATCGACACGATCTGGCCACGGATGTCGATGGCGTTGGTGACCAGCTGGTGCACGGCGCGGCGCGTGCCTGCGTCCCGGAACGACTCGAGGATGGCGGCGATCTCGGGCAGGTCGCGGGTCTCGGCGACCGGCACCAGCCGGTGCAGCAGCCGCAGCGCGCCGAGGTTGAGCTCGAGGACGCCCGGCAGGGTGAGCACGCGCAGCACCGCGTCGTACCCCGGCAGCGCGAGCGCGCGGATGAGCGGCGTGACCTCGCGGCCGAGCCCGCCCGCGTCGACGAGGAAGAGCCGCTCGGTGCGCTCGGGGAACTGGTAGGCGAACTGCATCGCGACCCCGCCACCGAAGCTGTGCCCCACGACGGTGACCTTGTCGATGCCCAGCACGGTGAGCAGGTCGCGCATGCCGTTGGCGTAGCCCCCGACGCTGTAGTCGCCACGCGGCTTGTCGGACTCGCCGTGCCCGAGCAGGTCCGGCGCGAGCAGCGTGTAGCTCTCCGCCAGGCGGTCCCACACCGGGTCCCACGTGTGGCGGTCGCAGGCGAGGCCGTGGAGCAGCAGCAGCACGGGCGCCTCGCCGATCGGACGGCCACCGAGCGCGTAGGCGCGCCGATGGCCGTGAACGGTGACGAACTCGGTCTGCGCCATAGTCCGAAATTCAACCACGCGTCAGCCGTCACGTCAGAGGAACGTCAATGACATCAGGGACATCACGGGCCCGTCGTACGCCCCCCGGATCCGCCGTCCTGAGGCGATCGACCGGCCGGATCGCGACCGCCGCGACCGCGCGGATGGAGTCGGACATGCCGTGGTTCCGGGAGCTGTCGGCCCAGGACCGCTCGTGGGTCGGGCTCGTGGTGCAGGCCGGCATCCAGGACTTCACCCGGTGGTACGCCGGCGGCCAGGCCGACCGCGTCGACGCGACGAGCGTCGCCGCCTCCATGTTCGGCGCCGCCCCCCGGGCTCTGACGGGCGTGATCACGCTGCGGCAGACCGTCGACCTGGTGCGGCTGTCGATCGACGTGATCGAGGCCAACGTCGACGAGCTCCTCGCCGGCGAGGCCGCCGAGGCGGCGCCGGTGGTGCACGAGGCGATCGTCCGCTACGCCCGCGAGATCGCGTTCGCGACCGCCGAGGTCTACGCCCGCGCGGCCGAGCAGCGCGGTGCCTGGGACGCCCGCCTGGAGGCGCTGGTCGTGGACGCGGTGCTGCGCGGCGAGACCGACGAGGCCGTCGTGTCGCGGGCCGGGGCGCTCGGCTGGGCCGGCGCGGGCTCGCTGGTCGTGGTGGTCGGCACGGCCCCGGAGGGCGGCACCGACCTCTTCGACGAGGCGCGTCACCTCGTGCGGACCGCCGGGCTCGACGCCCTCTGCGCGCTGCACGGCGACCTCCTCGTCGTGCTCCTCGGCGGAGCCGACAAGCCACTCGAGGCGGCCTCGCTGCTCGACGGGCTGTTCGCCGACGGCGCCGTCGTCGCCGGCCCGCTGGTGACCTCCTTCGCGGAGGCGTCGGAATCGGCGGCCGCCGCGCTCGCGGGGCACCGGGCGGCCGCCGGGTGGCCGGGGGC
>NZ_JASGDD010000207.1:0-49756 GCF_047607365.1 Nocardioides sp.
CACGCCGGTGCCCGTGCCCGCGCCGGCCCCCCGCGAACGTCGCCGCCGTCGGCGCGGACCCCTCGGCGTGCTGCTGGCCGTCCTGCTCATCGCCGCCGTCGGAGCGGGCGCCTGGTGGGTCGGCTTCGCCCGCTACACGACGACGCCCGGCGTCCTCGGCCTCACCCAGGCGAAGGCGACCGCCAAGCTCGAGGCGCTCGGGCTGCACGTCGAGGTGAGCGACCCGGCCTGGTCGGACACGGTGGCGGCAGGACGCGTGATGAGCAGCGATCCCGACGGCGGCAACCGCGTGCTGGACGGCGGCACCGTCACGATCACGCTCTCGAAGGGCCCGGAGATCTACCAGCTCCCCGACCTCGCCGGGAAGAGCCTCGACGAGGCGCAGGACGCCATCGCGGGACTCAAGCTGAGCTTCGGCAAGGCGGTGAGGAAGTTCAGCGAGACCGTGCCCGAGGGCCAGGTCATCCGCACCGACCCGGCCGCCGGCACCGAGCTGCGCCCCGGCAGCAACGTCGACGTGTGGGTCAGCAAGGGCCGCCAGCCGATCGAGGTGACGAGCTGGGTCGGGAAGAAGGGCTCCGACGCCAAGGCCGCGCTCGAGAAGGCCGGCCTGAAGGTCACCTCCGACAGCCGGTACGACGACTCCGTGGCCAAGGGCCTCGTGATCTCGCAGACCCCGGAGACCGGCACGCTCTATCAGGGCGACGGCGTCTCGCTGCTGGTCTCGAAGGGGCCGGAGCTGGTCGAGGTGCCCGGCGGCCTGCGCGCGAGCGGCGTCGACTCCGCCACCGCCAAGCTGGAGGCGCTCGGCTTCAAGGTGAAGACGGCGCACTCGTCGATGTACCTCGGCCTGGGCTACGTCTCCTCGACCGATCCCGGCAGCGGGACGATGCTGCCCAAGGGCTCGACGATCACGCTCTACCTCGTCTGAACGACTAGCGTGGCGCGCATCATGCGCAACCCCATCGGAACCCACGTCAAGGTCGGCAAGGGGCTCGTCAAGGGAGCACTGGCCGACACCGACCGCTTCGGCTGCGAGACGCTGCAGATCTTCGTCGGCAACCCCCGTGGCTGGGCGCTGTCGGCGGGCAAGCCCGACGAGGACAAGGCCTTCCGGGTCGAGCTGGAGCAGCGCGAGATGCGGGCGTTCGTGCACGCGCCGTACCTCGTCAACCTCGGCTCCCCGACGCCCGCGACCTACGAGAAGAGCGCGGCGTCGATGGCGCACAACCTCCGTCGCGCGGCCGAGATCGGGGCGGCGGGCGTCGTGATGCACACCGGCTCGTTCGTCTCCCCGGCGGCCGGCGCCGACGACGGCGCCGCACGGTTCGCGGTGGCGATGGGCCAGGTGCGCGAGGCCCTGCTGCCGCTGCTGGACACCCTGGACAGCGAGGACGCCCCCTGGCTGCTGCTCGAGCCGACCGCGGGGCAGGGCCGGTCGCTGTGCGGCGTGGTCGACGACCTGGACGCCTATCTAGCGGCGCTGGACTTCCACCCCAAGGCGGGCATCTGCCTCGACACCTGCCACGTGTTCGCCGCCGGCGACCCGCTGGACGAGCCCGGGGGCACGACCGCGACGCTCGACCGGCTGGTGGCGATCGGCGGCGAGGGCCGGCTGCGGCTGATCCACGCCAACGACTCCAAGGACGTCCGCGGCGCCAACCTCGACCGGCACGAGCAGATCGGGCTGGGGCACATCGGGGAGACCGCGTTCGCCGAGCTGTTCGCCCATCCCGCCACCGAGGGCGTCCCGTTCATCCTCGAGACGCCGGGGTCGGCCGAGGGCGAGACCCCCGACTTCGACACCCTGCGCCGGCTGCGCGCCGAGGCCGCGGCTCGCCTCACGCCCTAGGGTGTGTCTCTCCATTCGGGCGAAGCGCATCCGGGGGCGTCCGCGCCCGGTCCGGCGAGGCGGAGGCGCGAGAGCGCAGCGTGCTGCGCCGAGCGCCGACAACGAAGCCGGCCGGGATGCGGCACCGTCGGGGCGCCGTCCGAATTGAGAGACACACCCTAACCTTGGGCGCGTGCCCCGCATCTCCGTGACGGAAGTGAGCTCCCCCGCCGAGCTCGACCTCGTCATGGAGATCTGGACGGCGGCCAACCAGACGAAGCGCCGCCCCGCCGGCCCGCTGCGCACCGAGCGGGTGCGGGAGAAGGTCGCCGAGGGCCAGCTCGTGCTGATCGCGCGCTACGGCGACCGGCCGGCGGGGATGGCGCTCGCCGAGACCTTCCACGAGGGCGCCGAGGCCGACCCGTCCACGGGACACGTGTCGATGGTCTCCGTCGACCCGGCCGTGTGGGGGTCGGGCGTCGGCACCAAGCTGATCCGCGACCTCCAGCAGCGCTGGCCCCGGCTCTCGGTCTGGGTGCGCCCGGACAACCGGCGGGCCGAGCGGCTCTACCGATCGTGCGGCTTCGTCGACGTCGGCAACATCAGCCACCTGCAGGACGGCGAGGAGATCCGCCAGCTGCTCTGGTCGCGCTGACCGCTCGGCCGGCGGCCGGGAGGGGCAGGACGGGTCAGAGGCCCGAGAGCACCGCGGCGGCGCGCTCGGCGTCGGCGCGGGGGACGTCGAGATGGGTGACGAGGCGGACCGTGCGCGGGCCGACGGCGCTGATCCTGACTCCGGCCTCCGCGGCGCGGGCGACGTACGACGGCGCGTCCTCGCGTTCGGCGACGACGATGTTCGTCTCCACGCCGGCAGGGTCGACGCCGATCGCCTCGGCCAGCAGCCGGGCGTGGGCGTGGTCCTCGGCGAGGCGCTCGACGTGGTGGTCGAGGGCGTGCAGCCCGGCCGCCGCGAGGATGCCGACCTGCCGCATCCCGCCGCCCATCCGCTTGCGCCACACCCGCGTCTCGGCCATCGCGTCCCGCGAGCCGACGACGAGCGAGCCGACCGGGGCGCCGAGGCCCTTGGAGAGGCACACGGCGAGGACGTCCGCCACGTCGCCGTACGCCGTCAGCGGGGTGCCCGACGCGACGTGGGCGTTCCAGATCCTGGCTCCGTCGATGTGGACGCCGATGCCCGTCTCGTCGGCCCAGGACCGGAGCGCGAGCAGGTCCTCGATGGGCGCGATCGAGCCCCCGCCGAAGTTGTGCGTGTTCTCCACCGAGACGGCGCGGGTCGGGACGAAGTAGACGCCCATGTCCGGCGCGAAGAGCCGCTGGATCTGCGGGAGGTCCACGCCACCGCGGGGGTGCCACCAGGTGCGCATCGTCAGGCCGGTGAACGCGGCGTGGGCGCCGAGCTCGGCCCGGGCGATGTGGGCGAGCGACTCGCAGAGCACCTCCTGGCCGACGCCGACGAGGGTGCGGACCGCGAGCACGTTGGCCATCGACCCGGTCGGTGTGAAGACCGCGTCCTCCTTGCCGAACAGCCCCGCGACCCGCTCCTCGAGCGCCCGGACGGTGGGGTCCTCGCCGTAGACGTCGTCGCCCACCGGGGCGACCGCCATCGCGGCCCGCATCGCCTCGGTCGGCTGGGTCAGGGTGTCCGAGCGGAGGTCGATCATGCCTTGCGCAGCATGTCCGCCACGAGGAACGCCATCTCGAGGCTCTGGACACGGTTGAGACGCGGGTCGCAGACCGACTCATAGCGGGTCGCGAGATCGGCGGCCGAGAGCTGCTCGCCGCCGCCGACGCACTCGGTGACGTTGTCGCCGGTGAGCTCGACGTGCAGCCCGCCGGGCCAGGTGCCCAGCGCACGGTGCACGTCGAAGAAGCCCTGCACCTCGTCGAGCACGTCGTCGAAGGACCGCGTCTTGTAGCCCGAGGACGCCTCGAAGGTGTTGCCGTGCATCGGGTCGGTGATCCAGGCGACCTGGAGGCCCTCGGCCTGGACCTTCTCGATGATCGGCGGCAGGCCGTCGCGGATCTTCGAGGCGCCGAAGCGGGTGATGAAGGTCAGCCGGCCCGGGTCGTTGGCCGGGTTGAGCCTCGCCGCCAGCGCGATGGCGTCGTCGGGCGTCGTGGTCGGGCCGAGCTTGACCCCGATGGGGTTCTTGATCCGCGACAGCAGCTCGACGTGCGCGCCGTCGAGCTGCCGGGTGCGCTCCCCGATCCACACGAAGTGGCCGGAGACGTCGTACGGCTGCTCGGTCCGCGAGTCGATGCGGGTCAGGGCGTGCTCGTACTCCAGCACCAGCGCCTCGTGCGAGGAGTGGAAGTCGGCGCGGTGGAACTCGTCGGCGTCGGCGACGCCGATCGCCTGCATGAACGCCATGGCGCGGTCGATCTCCCCGGCGAGACGCTCGTACTTCGCCGCGAACGGGCTGTCCTTGATGAAGTCCTGGTTCCAGGTGTGCACCTGGCGCAGGTCGGCGTACCCGCCCGTGACGAAGGCACGGGCGAGGTTCAGCGTCGACGCGGAGGCGTGGTAGACGTCGAGCAGCCGCTGTGGGTCGGGCTCGCGCGCCTCGAGGGTGAAGTCGAAGCCGTTGACGGCGTCGCCGCGGTACGCCGGCAGCGTCACCTCCACGCCCTCGACCAGACGCGTCTCGGTGTCCTTGGAGCGCGGCTTGGCGTACTGCCCCGCGAGCCGGCCGATCTTCACCACCGGGACCGACGAGGCGTAGGTCAGCACGACGGCCATCTGGAGGATGACGCGCAGCTTGGCGCGGACGTTGTCGGCCGTGGCGCCCTCGAGCGTCTCGGCGCAGTCCCCGGCCTGGAGGATGAAGGCCTCGCCGCGGGTGACGGCCGCGAGCTTGTCGGTGAGCTCGTCGCACTCGCCGGCAAAGACCAGCGGCGGGGCGGTCCGCAGCTTGGCGACGACCTTGTCCACCGCGGCGGCGTCCGGGTAGGACGGCTGCTGGGCGGGACGCAGGGCGTGGAGGTCTTCGAGGGACGGGACGGTGCTCACCGGTCAAGGGTACGGTGAACGCGTGGCTCAACGCACAGCGACGACCGTCATCGCCCACGAGCTCGGGGGACCCGAGGTGCTGCAGGTCGAGACCGTCGACCTGCCCGACCCCGGACCCGACGAGGTCACCATCGAGACGCGCGCGATCGGCGTCAATCCGATCGACCTCAAGATGCGCTCGGGATTCCCCTACTCCGAGGCCGCCGTGCTCCCGCTGACGCCGGGCAGCGAGGTGGCCGGCGTGGTCGTCGCCATCGGCGAGCACGTGACCGGGCTGAAGGTGGGCGACGAGGTGCTCGCCTTCCGGGTCAAGGGCGGCTACGCCAGCGCGCTCAACGTGCCTGCCGTCGACGTCTTCCAGAAGCCGGCGACGCTGTCGTGGCCGGAGGCCGCCGGCCTCCTCCTGGTGGGCGTCACCGCCGTGCACGCGCTGGAGAAGGTCGGCGTCGGATCGGGCGACCATGTGCTCGTCCACGGCGCCTCCGGCAGCGTCGGCCAGCTGCTCATCCAGCTGGCGAGCGCCCGCGGGGCGTCGGTCGTGGGCACCGCGTCCGAGCGCAACCACGAGCTGCTGCGCGGCCTCGGCGCCACCCCGATGGCGTACGGCGACGGGCTGCTGGATCGCGCCCGCGCGGCGGGACCGTTCGACGCCGCGATCGACCTGGCCGGCACCGAGGAGGCCTTCGACGTCTCCCTCGCGCTCGTGCCCGACAAGGCGCGGGTGACCACCATCATCGGCGGCCCCCACGCGGAGGCGGCCGGCATCCAGAAGATCGGCGGCGGGCCGGGATCGGACCCGGGCACCGAGCTGCGCGCCGCCGCCCGCGGCGACCTCGTCATGCTCGCCGGCAAGGGCCGCCTGCACGTGCCCGTCGTCCGGACCTTCCCGCTCACCGACGCCGTCGAGGCGCACCGCTTCGTCGGCGAGGGCCACGCCGCCGGCAAGGTCATCCTGCTCCCCTGAGCGGTCCTCGGCCGCTCGTCTCAGCGTCTCATCGCTCGTCGTCGCTCGGGTCCACGTCCATGTGCTCGATGTCGGCGAAGTGGGGCGGCTCGTCGGCGTTGGTGGCGCGGTTGACCACGAACGTCACCACCCACAGCAGCACGCCGACGCCGAGCAGGGCGCCGGCGATCCGGTAGACGACCGGCTCCCGGTCGACCCAGGGGCCGGCGAGGTAGAGACACAGCAGCGAGGCGACGACCGGCAGCGCGCCCGGTGAGGTGAAGAAGGTCCTCACGTTCTCCCCCCGCCGCCCGCGCAGCACCATGCAGGCGACGTTCACGATCGCGAACACGCACAGCAGGAGGAACGCGGTGACCGCGGACAGGTTGGCCACGATGTCGCTGTCGGGGTCGCTGGCGACGTACCAGATGAGGAGCACCGCCAGGACGGTGGAGAAGGCGATGCCCGCCCACGGGCTCCGCCGCCCGGGCAGGACGGCGGCCAGCTGGCGCGGCAGCACCCGCTGGCGTGCCATGCCGTAGATCAGCCGGCTCGCCATCAGCATGTTGATCAACGCGGTGTTCGCGACGGCGAAGACGGCGAGGAAGGGGAAGACCTTGTCGATCGGGAAGTCGGGTGCGCCCTTCCCGACGACCTCGAGCAGGGCACGGCCCTCGGCCTCGTTGATCGCCTCGAGCTCGCCGGGGGTGAGCACGCTGACCACCGAGACGGCGACCAGGATGTAGAGCACGGCGGCGACGCCGAGCCCGATGAGCATGGTGCGCGGGAAGATCCGCTCCGGGCTCTTGGTCTCCTCGACCATGTTGACCGAGTCCTCGAAGCCGACCATCGCGAAGAACGCCACCGAGGTCGCGGCCGTGACGGCGAAGACGGCGCCCATGCCCTCGTAGTCGCTGAAGTCGGCCAGCTCGGACATGTCCGCGTCTCCCTGCGCGATCACCCAGAACCCCACCCCGATGACGATGCACAGGGCCGTCACCTCCACCAGGGTGAGCGCGATGTTGAACTTCACGCTCTCCCCGACGCCGCGCAGGTTGATCAGCGCCAGCAGCACCATGAAGCCGATCGCGACGAGCGTGATGGTGCCGGTCCCGACCTCCTCGTCGATCCACCCGTTGACCACCAGGCCGCCGAACAGGTTCTGGGCCAGCGTGTTGGCCGAGGTCGACGCGCTCGTGATGCCGGAGCAGGCGACGGCGAAGGTGACCATGAAGGTGAGGAAGTGGATGCCGAACGCCTTGTGCGTGTAGAGCGCGGCGCCGGCCGCCTGGGGGTACTTCGTCACCAGCTCCAGATAGGAGAGCGCCGTCATCGCCGCGACCACGAAGGCCAGCAGGAAGGGCAGCCAGAGGATGCCGCCGACATAGCCCGCCATCTGGCCGGTGACGGCGTAGATGCCGGCGCCGAGGATGTCGCCGACGATGAAGAGGAGCAGAAGCCCGGGCCCCATGACCCGCTTGAGCTCGTGGTGATCGTCCGCTGTCTGGCTCATCGTCTGGCTCATCGGCCTGCCTCCGTGTCCGAGTCCTGGTGGGACTCCATCAGAACCCGGGACGGCGCGCGAAGTCGAGGGTCGTCGCGTCACGACCGTGTCACTAGGGTCGGGGCATGACGTTCTCGATCGTGGCCCGCTCCGCCGACGGGCAGTCATGGGGCGTGGCCGTCGCCTCGAAGTTCCTCGCGGTCGGCAACGTGGTCCCGGCCGCCGTCGCCGGCGTCGGCGCCATCGCCACGCAGGCGCACGCCAACGTCGCCTTCAAAGGCCTCGCGCTGGCCTATCTGGACGCCGGCGCCACGGCGCCGGTCGCGCTGCAGCGCCTCCTCGAGGAGGACGACCGCGCCGCGGTCCGGCAGGTCGGGATCGTCGACGCCGCCGGCGGATCCGCCTCGCACACCGGCCAGGGCTGCCTGTCGTGGGCGGGGTCGCGCACCGGCCGTGGCTATGCGATCCAGGGCAACATCCTCACCGGCCCCGAGGTCGTCGACGCCATGGAGGAGGCCTGGCTGGGCACGGATCCCGAGGACGACCTCGCCTCCGCGCTGCTGGTCGCGCTGGCCGCCGGTGACGCGGCCGGCGGCGACTCCCGCGGCCGGCAGAGCGCGGCGCTCGTCGTCGTACGGGAGGGAGCGGGGTACGACGGCGGGGACGACGTCGCCGCCGACCTGCGCGTCGACGACCACGAGGACCCCGTCGCCGAGCTGGCGCGGCTGCTCGACCTCAACGAGCTCTACCTCACCGCCTCGACCGAGGACGAGAAGGTGCCCGTCGACGCCGGCCTGCGGGCCGAGCTGGAGGAGTTCGCGCAGGCCCGGGGAGCGCGCGACTTCCATGCCTGGGTCGGCACGGAGAACTACGAGATGCGGGTCGCCGACGACCTCGCCTGGATCGACGGGCGGATCCTCGCGATCGTGCGCGGGGAGGCCGACTGATGGCGGTCCTGGCGATCGACGCCGGCACCACCGGCATGACGGCGCTGGTGGTCGACGCGGACGGGAGGATCGTCGCGCGCGGCTACCAGGAGTTCGGCCAGCACTTCCCCAGGCCGGGCTGGGTCGAGCACTCTCCCGAGGAGATCTGGGCGGCCACGCTGGCGTCGGTGGGGCAGGCGCTGTCGGCGTACGACGGCAGGCTCGAGGCCCTGGGGATCACCAACCAGCGCGAGACGATCGTGCTGTGGGACCGCGAGACCCTCGGCGCGCCACGGCGCGCGATCGTGTGGCAGGACCGGCGGACCTCCGACATCTGCGACCGGCTCAAGGAGGCCGGCCACGAGGAGCGCGTGACCGAGCTGACCGGGCTGCGGCTGGACCCCTACTTCTCGGCGACCAAGCTGGTGTGGATCCAGGAGAACGAGCCGCACACGTGGGCGCTCGTGGAGTCCGGGCGCTACGCGATCGGCACGGTCGACTCCTACCTCATCGCGCGGATGACGCGCGGGCTGCACCACGTCACCGACGTCTCGAACGCCTCGCGGACGCTGCTCTTCGACCTCGCCGCCGGGGACTGGAGCGACGAGCTGTGCGGGCTCTTCGGCGTGCCGAGGGACGCGCTGCCGGAGCTGATCCCCAACTGGGGCAGCGCGATCGAGACCGACCCGCGGACGTTCCTCGGGCTGACGCTGCCGATCTCGGGGCAGGCGGGCGACCAGCAGTCGGCGCTCTTCGGCCAGGCGTGCTTCGACGTCGGCGACTCCAAGTGCACCTACGGCACCGGGTCGTTCATCCTCACCAACACCGGCTCCGAGATCGTCCGGTCCGATGCCGGGCTGCTCTCGACCGCCGCCTGGCGCTCGCCGGCCGGCGAGACGACGTACGCGCTCGAAGGCGCGATCTTCGTGACCGGCGCCGCCGTCCAGTGGCTGCGCGACGGGCTCGGCATCATCGGCTCCGCCGCGGAGACGGCCGCCATCGCCTCCTCGGTCGAGGACTCCGGCGACGTCGTCTTCGTGCCCGCGCTGACCGGCCTGGGCGCGCCCTACTGGGATCCGCACGCGCGCGGCACGATCGTCGGCATCACGCGGGGCACGACGCGGGCGCACCTCGTCCGCGCGACGCTCGAGGCGATCGCCTTCGAGGTCCGCGACGTGCTCGAGACGCTGCCCGTCCGGCCGACGTCGCTGCGGGTCGACGGCGGCGCGGCCGCCAACGACCTGCTCTGCCAGCTCCAGGCCGACCAGCTGGGCGTCCCGGTGTCGCGGCCCACGCAGGTGGAGACCACGGGGCTGGGGGCCGCGTTCCTCGCCGGGCTGGGCGTCGGGCTGTGGACGTCCTTCGACGAGCTGCGCCGCACCAAGGACGTCGACCGCGAGTTCGCCCCCGCCGCCGGCTCCGGCGCGCGGGAGGCCGCCGACGCCGCCTGGGCCCGCTGGCAGGACGCCGTCAGCCGGTCCCGCGACTGGGCCTGAGCGCGACCCCGGTGGGTCAGGCGGCCTTGTCGCCCTTGGCGCTCTTCTCTCCCTTGGACGCCTTCTTGGCGTCGGAGGCGTACATGTCGACGTACTCCTGGCCGGTGAGCTCGAGGATCTCATACATGATCTCGTCGGTGATGGCGCGGAGGATGAAGCGGTCGTTCTCCAGGCCCTCGTAGCGGGAGAAGTCCAGCGGCCTGCCGAAGGTCATGACCGGCTTGTGGACCTTGCCGAAGGCCTTGCCGGGAGGCGCGATGATGTTCGTCCCCGTGATACCGACGGGGATCACGGGGACACCGGTCTCGAGCGCGAGGCGGGCGACGCCGGTCCGGCCGCGGTAGAGCTTGCCGTCGTGGGAGCGGGTGCCCTCGGGGAAGATGCCGAAGAGCTCGCCCTCGGCCAGCACCTTCTTGGCGGCGAGCAGCGCACCCTCGGCGGCCGACGCGCCGGCACGGTCGATCGGGACGTTGCCGGTGCCGCCGAAGAACAGCTTCTTGAACCAGCCCTTCACACCGGGCTCGGTGAAGTACTCCGCCTTCGCGACGAAGCGCATCATCCGCGGCGAGCCCAGCGGGACGAACAGCCAGTCGGCGTAGGAGAGGTGGTTGAGCGCGATGATGGCCGGGCCGTCCTTCGGGAGGTTGTCCAGCCCCTTCCACTCCGGACGGAACACCAGCCGCAGCAGGGGACCGAGCCAGAACCACTTCAGGGAACCGTAGAAGAGCCTCTCGAACACGCCCCCGATCCTTGCAGAATGGCCCCATGCCCACCACCCCGCCGCGCCCGGCTCATCCCCCGGTCCTCGAGACCGCCACTCCCCTGTCCCAGCCCGCGAGGCCCGAGCTGACCGAAGGGGTCCGGGTCGGCGTACTGCTCTCCCACGGCTTCACCGGATCTCCGGGGTCGATGCGCGCCTGGGGCGAGTCGCTGGCCGCCCGCGGCTTCGGCGTCGAGGTGCCCCGCCTCCCCGGCCACGGCACCACCTGGCAGGACATGAACACCACCACCTTCGAGGAGTGGTACGCCGAGATCGCGGCGACCTACCAGCGGCTGCGTGCGGAGAACGACGTCGTCGTGGCCGGCGGCCTGTCGATGGGCGGCGCGCTCGTGCTGCGCCTCGCCGAGGAGCACGGCGACGGCCTGGCCGGCCTGATCGTCGTCAATCCCGCCGTCGCCAGCGGTCGCAAGGACGCGCTCCTGCTGCCCCTCGTCAAGCACCTCGTCGGCGCCTTCCCCGGCATCGCCTCCGACATCAAGAGGACGGGCGTCGTGGAGTCGGCGTACTCGCGGACCCCGTTGAAGGCGGCGCACACGATGTTCAAGGCGTGGCCGGCCATCGTGCGCGACCTGGGCAGGATCACAGTGCCGCTGCTCTACTTCCGCTCGACGGTCGACCACGTGGTCGACGGGCTCTCCGAGCCCCTCATCCTCGAGGGCGTCTCGTCGAAGGACATCACGTTCACGCCGCTGACGGACAGCTACCACGTGGCGACGGTCGACAACGACGCGCAGCAGATCTTCGACGAGTCGGCGGCCTTCATCCGACGGGTGTGCGGCCTCGGGGCGGGCGAGTAGTCTCAGCAGCATGTCCTCCCGCGAGCCCGACCAGCCAGGCGAGCCCGGCGACTCACGGGATCGCGTCTCGGAGGACGAGGCCTGGGCCTCGATCGTCGCCAACTACGGCGAGCACCCGGAGTTCGAGCCCGCTCCGGAGCCGGTGGTGGCCCACGTCTTCGACGACGACGTGGACGACGGGCCGGCGTGGTCCGACGCGGCGGACGAGGACGACGACGTCTTCCTGCCGGGCGCCTTCGTCACGCCCGAGCCGGAGCCGATCGGCTGGCACGGCTGGCGCTCGGTGGCCTGGATCGGCGTGCTCGGCTCGCCCGCCGTCGCGCTGCTGTGGACGTTCCTCGTCCAGGTGACCTCGTGGCAGGCGCCGACATGGCTGGTCTACCTCCTCGGGGCGGGATTCCTCGGCGGCTTCGCCTACCTCGTGGCGACGATGCCTAAGGAGCGCGACGACCCCTGGGACGACGGCGCGCGCCTGTAGCCGACGCTCCCGTGTCGAGCGGGTCCAGCCCGTCCAGCGGAGCGAGGAAGCGCCGCAGCCGCTCGCGGCGGCGGGCACGCTTGACCAGCTCGCCGCGACGGCGCCGGAAGATCGGCCGGACCGCCTCGGTGCGGGCCAGGTCGGCGGCGCCGATGACCCCGGCGTCGTTGAGGAAGCGGGCCTTGACCAGTGGGGGAAGGTCGCGATGGCCGGCGCCGACGAGGGACTCCTCGAACGCCTGCCGCGCGGGGCCGAGCAGCAGCTCGCCGGCCGCGCTGACGCCGCCGCCGACGACGAGCAGCTCGGGGTCGAAGGCGGCGGTGAGGTCGGCCAGGCCGACGCCGAGCCAGCGGCCGATCGTCGCGAAGGCGGCGAGCGCGACCGGGTCGCCGGACTCCGCGGCCGCGGTGATCCGCGGGCCGCTCAGCTCGGTGGAGCCGCCGAGCCGGCGGAACTCCCGGACGAGGGCGTTGCCCGAGCAGTACTGCTCCCAGCAGCCGCGCCGGCCGCACTCGCACTCGTGGCCGTCGGGCACCACCCGCATGTGGCCGAACTCCCCCGCCATGCCGTTGTGGCCGCGCATGAGGGTGCCGCCGAGGATGATGCCGCCGCCGATGCCGGTGCCGAGGTTGACCATGACGACGTCGTGGTGGCCGCGGGCGACGCCGTACGAGAACTCGGCGCGGGCGGCGCAGTTGGCGTCGTTGTCGAGCGCGACCGGCACTCCCCAGCGGGCCTCCAGCCGGGCGCGGGCGGGGTCGAGCCGCCACGGCAGGTGGGGCGCGAACATCACCCGCTCGCCGGCGGCGTCCACGAAGCCCGCCGCGGCCAGGCCGACGGCGTCGATCCGGCGCCCGTCCGCCGCCTCCTGCACGGCGTCGGTGAGCGCGTCCTCGACGACCTCGACCGGCACGAGCCGCCCCGGCGTCGAGCGGCGGGCCACGCGGCCGACGGTCCCGTCGGGCAGCACCTCGGCGGCGAGCACCTTCGTGCCCCCGATGTCGACGCCGATCGTCACAGCCATCCGGCGAGACTAGCGGCGTCCTGGTGCGTGCCGGGGCGCGGCTAGCGGTGGCGGGCGAGGTCGGCGGCGCCGATGAGCCCGGCCTGGTTGCCCAGGGTGGCGAGCCGCAGCTCGGCCTCGGGACGGTGGCCACGGCCGGTGAGCTGGGCTCGGAAGGCGGCCCGCACGGGATCCAGGAGCAGGTCCCCGGCCTCGGAGACGCCACCGCCGAGCACGATCATCGCCGGGTCGAGGACAGCGACGAGGGACGCGATGCCCTCGCCCAGCCAGTGGCCGAGCTCGGCGAAGGCCGCGACCCCGGCGGCGTCGCCGGCGCGCGCCGCCTCGGTGACCAGCGGGCCCGTGATGTCCTCGACCGAGCCGCCGGCACGCTCGACCAGGCCGGGCGCCTGGCCGGCCGAGGCGGCCTCGCGGGCGTAGCGCACGAGGGCCGATCCGCTCGCGTAGGACTCGAGGCAGCCGTGGTTGCCGCAGCCGCAGAGCAGCCCGCCGGGGACGACGCGCAGGTGTCCGATCTCGGCGGCGACGCCGAAGGCGCCGCGCTGGAGCGCCCCGTCGAGCACGATGCCGCCGCCGACGCCGGTGCCGACGGTGACCATGAGCGCGCTGTCGACCTCGCCGGCGGCGCCGTGGACGAACTCGCCCCACGCGGCGGCGTTGGCGTCGTTCTCGATGACGGCGGGCAGGCCCGTGGCCTGCTCGATCGGGCTGCGCAGGTCCACGTCGCGCCAGGCGATGTTGGGCGCGAACATCACCGTGCTGCGGCTGGAGTCGACATAGCCCGCGGCGCCGACGCCCACGGCCTCGATGTCGTGCCGCTCATCGAGCTCGCGGACGAGGTCCACGATCGCGGAGGTGATCGCGGAGGCGTCGGCGGCCGGCGAGGTGACGCGCACCTGCTCGAGGATCGCGCCCTTCTCGTCGACGACGCCGGCGAGGATCTTGGTGCCGCCGACGTCGACGCCGCAGGTGAGGCTCGTCGGGGTGGGCTCGCTCATGCGTCCGGCCAATCGTTCTCGATGTCGTCCAGATCGATCCGCTGCACCGTCGGCCCGCGCTCCGGGGTGCGGGCGGGCGTGGCCACCGAGGTGAGCAGCCCCGCGACCGCCTGCATGAGCGAGGCGGCGGCCGTGGCGAGGTGATCGCGCACCTCGGGACTCACCTCGCGGACGGCGTGGACGGTGCGGCAGATCGGGCAGTAGGTGCACTCGGGCGAGCCGTTGGCGAAGTGCTCGCTCGCCTCGGCCACCTGGCCCTGGGCCCAGTCGGTGAGGGTGGCGAAGAGCCGCGCGGCCTCCTCGGCCGCCGACCCCACCGGCTCGTGACCGTGCTGGTGGCCCTGCTCGCCCTGCGTTCCCTCGCTCACGCGTCCTCCTCTGCCGGCGTCGCGGCGGGGTCCACGAAGCGCACCTGCAATTCTCCCTGCTCGACGCGCGCGCCCGCGATCCGCAGCCGCGCCAGGCCCGCGGGCAGGGTCAGCAGCCGACGATACGACCCCACGGTCACCACCATGTCGTCGCCGTTCCGGGCGAGGTCGACCTGCTCACGGGTCACGCCGGGCAGCGCGAGGTGCGCGACGGCTCCCGACGGCGTACGGCTCACCCGGAAGGGGCCCTCGCCCTCGGGGGCCGCGAACGGGTCGGCGTCGGCGAACACGTCCTCCGCCAGCGTCACGAGATCCCGTACGCCGACCGGCTCCTGCGCCCGGTAGACCGACCGCCACACCGGCAGGCCCGCGAAGGACGACTCGACGTCGGCGAGGATCGCCTGCTGGGCCCTCACCCACCCCGCCCGCCAGTCGTCGGCGCCGTCGGAGGGGAAGATCCGGTTGGCGACGACGCCGTCGACGCGGTAGCCGTAGAGCGAGAGCATCGTCCAGGAGCGGCGCGCCTCGGCGACGACGACGTTCTCCGGCGTGAGCACGATCCGCACCGAGGCGTCGGGCCCGGCCAGCAGGTCGTGCACCTCGAGCAGCTCGTCGTGGAGACGCTGCATCGCGTCGAAGACGGTGTCGCCGGGCATCGGCACGCCTCCGGCGGCCTTGGTGAGCACCGGGCCGAGCAGCTTCACGAGCCGGCGCTGCATGGGGAAGATGCGTGCCATGTACCAGCCGAGCGCCTCGGGCAGCGCGAGGAGGCGGAGCGTCTCCGCGGTCGGGGCGCAGTCGATCACGATGACGTCCCACTCCCCCGACCGCGCGCGGAGCCGCAGCTCCAAGAGGGCGAGGACCTCCTCGGCGCCCGGGATGACGGTGAGCTCCTCGGCGGCCACCGGGTCCATGCCCGCCACGTCGAGGACCGCGAGGAGATAGCGCTGGATGTCGGCCCACGACTCCTCGAAGCGGCGCTGGGCGTCGACCTGCTCCACGAAGAGCAGCGGCGCGATCTCGGTCGGCTCGGAGCCGATCTCGTCGAAGGACGCGCCGAACGCGTCGGCGAGCGAGTGGGCGGCGTCCGTGGACAGGACGAGGGTGCGGAGGCCCTGGGAGGCCGCCAGGGACGCGGTCGCGGCGGCGACCGTCGACTTGCCGACCCCGCCCTTGCCGGTGAAGAGGAGAATGCGCACGGTGGTCGGGAGGGTCAGGCGAGCGACTCGACCCGGCGCTTGAGGCCCTTGAGCGCCGTCTCGATGAGCACCTTCTCGCCCTTGCGCTTGAGCATGCCGATGATCGGGACGGTGAGGTCGAGGGTGAGCTCGTAGGTCACCTGGGTGGTGCCGTTGCCGAGGTCCCGGAGGCGGTAGACGCCGTCCAGCGAGCGGAGCAGGGTCGCCTCGACGAGCGTCCAGGAGACCTCCGTCCCGCTCCTCCAGTCGTACGCCAGGGTGTAGCTGTCCTTGATCGGCGGGACGTCCAGGGAGAAGCGCACCTGCGCGGGCGGCTGGCCGGTCGAGCCGGGGACCGTCACCTCGGCCGACGTCATGCCCTTGATCCACGCGGGATAGGCCCGGAAGTCGGCGATGACGTCCATGACGGCGGCGGGCTGGGCGGCGACGACGATCGACGAGCTGGTCTGTTCGGCCACTCGCCGGACACTACCGGATGACGCCGGTGGCCCGACCCGCTCCTGGCGGCCCGGCCGTCGGGGATAGCCTGTCGGTTGGATTACTGCCCGGTAACCGCGGTCCACCGCTGTCCGCACTCCCAGCTCACTCCCAAGGGGGCCCCTCCGTGCGCGAGTTCTCGACGCCGCTGACGATCGACCTGCCGGCCACCGGCAACCTCACCGACGACGTGGTCGTCAACGCCCAGGAGGCCCCCGAGGCCGTCGTGCTCTCGCGGCCGGGCGCCGACGGCTGGGAGGACGTCACCTCGGCCGCGTTCCTCGCCGAGGTGTCCGCCGTGGCGAAGGGCCTCATCGCCGCCGGCATCGAGGCCGGCGACCGGGTCGCCCTCTTCTCCAAGACCCGCTACGAGTGGACGCTCCTGGACTACGCGATCTGGTTCGCCGGCGCGATCACCGTGCCGATCTACGAGACCTCCTCCGCCGAGCAGGTCCACTGGATCCTCGAGGACTCCGGCGCCAGGGCCGTGATGGCGGAGGGCCCCGAGCACCTCTCGCGCATCCGCGAGGCGGGCGGCGACCTCCCGCACCTCAACCAGGTCTGGTCCTTCGCCGACAACGGCGTCGACATCCTGTCCCGGCTCGGCGCCGACATCGCCGACGACGAGCTGGAGAAGCGGCGTACGTCGGCGGGCCCGGACTCCACGGCGACCCTGATCTACACCTCCGGCACCACCGGCCGCCCCAAGGGCTGCGTGCTGACGCACGGGAACTTCATGTTCGAGCTCGGCGTCGCCGTACACGTGCTGGACGACCTCTTCGACGTCGAGGGTCGCAGCACCCTCCTCTTCCTCCCGCTGGCGCACGTGTTCGCGCGGATCATCCAGATCGGCTGCATCAAGTCGCGCACCCGGCTGGGCCACAGCCCCGACGTGAAGAACCTCGTCGCCGACCTGGGCGCCTTCCAGCCCACCTTCATCCTCGCCGTGCCGCGGGTGTTCGAGAAGGTCTTCAACTCGGCCTCGCAGGGCGCCCACGCCGACGGCAAGGGCGCCATCTTCGACAAGGCGACGGCCACCGCCATCGCCTGGTCGCGTGCCAGCGAGTCCGGCGCGACCGGCATCCGCACCCTGCCGCTCAAGGCCGCCCACGCGGTCTTCGACCGGCTCGTGTACTCCAAGCTGCGCGCCGCGCTCGGCGGCAACTGCTCCTATGCGGTCTCGGGCGGGGCTCCCCTGGGAGAGCGGCTCGGGCACTTCTACCGCGGCATCGGCCTGACCGTGCTCGAGGGCTACGGCCTCACCGAGTCGACCGGCGCCCTGAGCGTGAACGTCCCGGGCGCGGTGAAGATCGGCACGGTGGGCCGGCCGATCGAGGGCACCGCGGTCCGGGTCGCCGACGACGGCGAGCTGCTGTTCCAGGGCGGCCAGATCTTCCAGTCCTACTGGAACAACCCCGACGCCACCGCCGAGGCGAAGGCCGAGGACTGGTTCCACAGCGGCGACGTCGGGGAGATCGACGCCGAGGGCTTCATCCGGATCACCGGGCGGAAGAAGGAGATCCTCGTGACGGCCGGCGGCAAGAACGTGGCGCCGGCCGTGCTCGAGGACCGGCTGCGCGCCCACGCGCTGGTCGACCAGTGTCTCGTCGTCGGCGACGGCGAGCCGTTCATCGCGGCGCTCGTCACCCTCGACACCGAGGCCCTGCCCGCCTGGTGCGAGGCCAACGGCAAGACCCTCGACCTCGCCGCCCTGGTCGAGGACCCCGACGTCCTCGCCGAGGTGCAGAAGGCGGTCGACGACGCCAACAAGGCGGTCTCGAAGGCCGAGTCGATCCGCAAGTTCCGGATCCTCCCGGACACCTGGACCGAGGAGGGCGGACAGCTGACCCCGTCGCTCAAGCTCAAGCGCAACGTCGTGATGAAGGAGTTCCGGGACGCCGTCGAGGGCCTCTACCACCCCTGATCCCGCCACCGGGGAGACACGCGGGCGCCCTCGCCGATCCGGGACCGCCGGTCCTCGGGGTGGACTAGTCACACCAACCTTTCGGATGATGCCCGCAGAGCGCCGCGAATCCCTAGAGTTACCTCCCGGAGCCACCGGGCTCCTGCCGGGTCCGACGCGCGGATGCCCCGGCATGTGACGGAAAGGCCGTCGATGGACCGACGCAGGATCCTGATTGTCGCCGCAGCCGTGGTCGCCGCGCTCGGCGCGGTGCTGGTGTTCCTCTACGTGCGCAGCGCGGACACCCGGGCGGAAGACCAGTACCAGACGACCGACGTGCTGGTCGCGACCGTGCAGATCGACCCCGGCGAGACGATCGACGCGGCGATGGGCGCGAACAAGATCGTGAAGAAGGCCGTGGCCAACGGCTCGCTCCTCGCCGACTACCAGACGGACGCGAGCAACCTGTCCGGACAGGTCGCGCTCACCACGATCTACCCGGGCGAGCAGATCGTCGCCTCGAAGTTCGGCGCCACGCAGGCGCCGAGCAGCAGCCTCCAGATCCCGAAGGACCAGGTGGCGGTCTCGGTCAACCTGACCGACCCCGCCCGCGTCGCCGGGTTCGTCAACCCGGGCTCGCACGTCGGCATCTACATGACCGGCATCGACCCGGAGACCGGCAAGCCGTTCGCCCAGGTCCTGCTGCCGGACATCACCGTCATCGGCGTCGGCTCGACGACCCCCGTCTCGACCACCACGACCGACCAGTCGACCGGGGACCAGACCACCGAGCAGCTCCCGCGGACCCTGCTCACGCTGGCGGTCTCCCCCGCGAACGCGCAGAAGGTCCTCTTCGCCCAGGGCAACGGCGAGCTCGCCTTCGCGCTCCTCCCGGCCGACGGCAGCACCAGCATCAAGGCCGGCGCCGCCACCGACTTCGACAACCTCTTCAAGTGAGATCGGCCTGATCCATGCCCGTGCTCGTCGAGCCTGACCACGACGTCGTCGACGTCCTGCTCCGCGCCCTGCCCGCAGGGTCGCAGGGCGTCGCGACGATGGATCGGGCCCGCGCGTGGCTCGAGCAGCACAGCGACGAGTACGTCGTCGTCCTGGGCCCCCACGTGCCCCTGCCCGAGGCGCTGGCCCTCTGCGACACGCTGCGCACCAGCCGCCCCACGGTGAGCGTGGTGCTCGTGCGCGACGAGCTGACCACCGAGGTGCTCACGCGGGCGATGCAGTCCGGCGCCCGCGACGTCATCCCCAGCGGCTCCAGCGAGGCCGTGAGCTCGGCGGTCGCGCGGGCCTTCCAGCTCTACAGCGCGCTGCGCGGCCCGGGCGGCGTCGGCCAGACCGGGAAGATCATCACGGTCTGGTCGCCCAAGGGCGGCGTCGGCAAGACCACGATCTCGGTCAACCTCGGGCTGGCCCTGTCCGAGGGCGGCGCGCGGAAGGTCTGTCTGGTCGACCTCGACCTCGCCTTCGGCGACGTGGCGATCACGATGCAGCTCTTCCCGGCGCACTCGATCGAGCACGCGATCGGCTCCGAGGGGAACATCGACGCGGAGCTCCTCGACGGTCTGCTCACCCGGCACCAGGACACGCTGATGATCCTCGCCGCGCCGTCGCATCCCGACGTACGCGACCGCGTCTCCCCCACGCTGGTCTCCCAGATCATCCGCACCCTCAAGCAGACCTTCGACTACGTCGTCATCGACACGGCGCCGGCCTTCGACGAGCAGACGCTGACCGCGCTCGACGAGACCGACGAGATCGTCATCGTGGCCACGCTCGACGTGCCGACGCTCAAGAACGTCAAGGTGGCGCTCGAGACGCTCGACATGCTCAACATCGCGCCCGGTCATCGTCATCTGCTGCTCAACCGGGCCGACGACGAGGTCGGCATCAGCCCCGACCGGGTCGAGGGCATCCTCGGCATGCGGCCGGCGGCCCAGGTGACCACCTCGATCGAGGTGGCCGCGTCGACCAACGCCGGGAACCCCATCGTCGTGAAGAACCCCTACCACCCCTCCAGCACCGCGATCATCGGCCTGGCCTCGCTCCTCGCAGGCCAGGACATCGCGGCACCCACCACGGGAGCGCCCCACCAGGTCGAGCCGGCGCCGTCCGGCCTCTTCGGGCGCCGACACCGGAAGCGCAGGTGAACCAGATGTCCCTCGCCGACCGCATCGCGGCCGCTCGCACCCCGGAGGCCACCACTCCTCCGGCCCCCGCCACACCCTCCACGCCGGCCACGCCGGCCGCTCCCGTCGAGAGCAGCCCCCTGCACGCGGCACCGACCCCCGTCGACGAGACGGTGCTCCCGAGCGACGAGAGTGCGGGCAAGCGCCGGGCCGAGGTTCCGGCGACCACGCCCGCCCCGCAGACGGCGCCGCCCCAGCCGGCCAGTCACACGGCGACGCCACCGGCCCCGCGTCGTACGCTCGTCGGCACGCAGCAGGACCGGATCGAGGAGATCAAGACCCACGTCCACGAGCAGCTGCTCAAGCAGCTCGGGCCGCAGCTCTACGCGACCGACATGGACGCCCGCGAGCTGGAGACCCGGGTCCGCTCGGTCCTCCAGGAGGTGCTCGCGACCCAGGAGCGGCCGCTCTCGAGCGCCGACCGTCAGCGGGTGACCCAGGAGATCTCCGACGACATCCTGGGCCTGGGCCCGATCGAGCCCTTCCTCCGCGACCCCGAGGTCTCCGAGGTCATGGTGAACGGCGCGGACGACATCTGGCTCGAGCGGAGGGGCAAGCTCGTCCATGCCGAGGCCACGTTCAGCGACGAGGCCCACCTGCGCCGCACGATCGACAAGATCGTCTCGCGGATCGGCCGGCGCGTGGACGAGTCGAGCCCGATGGTCGACGCCCGCCTCCAGGACGGCTCCCGCGTCAACGCCGTCGTCCCGCCGCTGGCGATCGACGGCTCCGCGCTCACGATCCGCAAGTTCTCCGCCGACCCGCTGACCGCCGACGACCTGGAGCGCTTCGGCTCCCTGACGCCTGCCGCGCGCCGGTTCCTCGAGGCCTGCGTGCGCGGCCGGCTCAACGTGATCGTCTCCGGAGGCACCGGCGCCGGCAAGACGACCACGCTCAACGTGCTCTCCTCGTTCATCCCCGCCGACGAGCGGATCGTGACAATCGAGGACGCCGCCGAGCTGCAGCTCAAGCAGGACCACGTCGTGCGCCTGGAGTCCCGGCCCGCCAACATCGAGGGCAAGGGTGCGGTCACGATCCGCGACCTGGTGAGGAACTCGCTGCGCATGCGTCCGGACCGGATCATCGTCGGCGAGGTCCGCGACGCCTCCGCGCTCGACATGCTCCAGGCCATGAACACCGGCCACGACGGCTCGATCTGCACGTTGCACAGCAACGGCCCGCGCGACACGCTCGCGCGCATGGAGACGATGGTCCTCATGGCGGGCATGGACCTCCCGATGCGCGCCATCCGCGAGCAGGTGGCCTCCGCGGTCGACCTGATCGTGCACCAGACGCGCCTCAAGGACGGCACCCGCAGGATCACCCACATCACCGAGGTGGAGCGGATGGAGGGCGACGTGATCACGCTCCAGGACATCTTCCTCTACGACACCAGCGCCGGCTTCGACGCGGAGGGTCGCTCGCTCGGGCGGCTCCGGGCCAGTGGGCTGCGCCCGAAGTTCCTCGAGAAGATGGCCGACGCCAACGTCACCGTCGACCCCCTGCTCTTCGTGGACCGCTGACCATGGGCACGCTCCCCGACTGGCTCGCCTACGTCGCGATCGCGGCGGTGTTCCTGGGGCTCTTCGGCCTGCTCTTCGCGCTGGTTCCGCGGGCTCGGGGCTCGCTCACCGCCGCCGACCGCGTGGTCGACTACACGACGGCGACGGGCAAGGCCCCGGCGCCGGCCGCCTCGTCGCGCGCTCCGGAGGTCAGCGAGGTCGCGGCCGTCGCCAAGGACGTCGCCGCCGACCTGCTCAAGCGCAACCAGGGGCTCGAGCAGAAGATCGCCGCGCGGCTCGAGGCCGCCGGCAGCCAGCTCAAGCCGGCGGAGTGGCTGCTGGTCCACACCGGGACCGCGCTGGCCGTCACCCTGGTCGGCCTGCTCCTGGGCCGCGGCAACATCGTCCTCGGGCTCGTCTTCCTGGCGCTCGGGATCGTGATGCCGTGGATCTGGCTCGGGCTGCGGGTCGGCCGCCGCCGCAAGGCCTTCGACCGCGCGCTGCCCGACACGCTCCAGCTCATCTCCGGGTCGCTCGCGGCCGGCCTCTCGCTGCAGCAGTCGGTCGACGTGGTGACCCGCGACGGCATCGAGCCGGTCGCGGGCGAGTTCCGCCGGGTCCTCGTCGAGACCCGGCTGGGCGTCTCGGTCGACGACGCGATGGAGAACGTCGCCGTCCGGTTCAACAGCAAGGACTTCCACTGGGTGGTCATGGCCATCCGGATCCAGCGCCAGGTGGGCGGCAACCTCGCCGAGCTGCTCGACACGGTCGCGGCGACCATGCGCGAGCGTGAGTACGTCCGCCGCCAGGTCAACGCCCTCGCCGCCGAGGGCAAGCTGTCCGCGCTGGTGCTGGCCCTCCTCCCGCCCCTCTTCCTGCTCTACGTCAGCCTGACGAACTGGTCCTACGTGAACGTCCTCTTCACCGATCCCCGCGGTCTCGTCATGCTGATCGGGGGCGCGCTGTGGCTGGCCTTGGGCGTCTTCTGGATGAGCCGCCTGATCCGGGTGGAGCTGTGACATGACGATGCTCTTCGTGCTCGGCTTCCTGCTGGTCGGCGTGGCGATCGCGCTGCTCGCGATGGCGCTGCGTCCGGTCGAGGAGGCGAGCTCGATCAACAAGTCGCTCGCCGTCCTCCGCGCCATGACCGACGCGCCCAAGGAGCTCACCAAGGAGCTCGACAAGCCGTTCGCCGACCGTGTCCTCAGCCCGTTGCGGAGCCGGGCGCTCGCGCTCGGCCGCCGGATCACCGGCGCCGACGCGACCGATCGCATCCGAGCCAAGCTCGACCTCGCGGGCAACCCGGCCGGCTGGAACGTCGACCGCGTCATGGCCGGCAAGGTGCTCGGGGCCGGCGTGGGGTTCGTGGTGGGACTGCTGATCGGCCTCCTGATCGCCGACTCGCTGACCTACCGGCTGCTCTTCGTCGTCGGAGGCTTCCTCCTCGGATTCTTCACGCCGAACCTCTACCTCTACCAGGTGGCCTACGACCGGACGCAGCGCCTGCAGCGGGAGCTCCCCGACGCCCTGGACCTCATGACGATCAGCGTGGAGTCCGGTCTCGGCTTCGACGCGGCCGTGCAGCAGGTGGCGACCAACACCGTCGGCCCGCTCGCCGACGAGTTCGGCCGCATGCTCCGCGAGATGCAGCTCGGCATGGGCCGCAGCGAGGCGCTCCGCTCGCTGGGCGACCGCACCAATCTCGACGACATCCGCTCCTTCGTCTCCGCCATGGTCCAGGCCGACGCCTTCGGCATCCCGGTGGCCCAGGTCCTGCGCGTCCAGTCCGGCGAGATGCGGACGAAGCGGCGCCAGCGCGCCGAGGAGCGAGCGCAGCAGGTGCCGGTCAAGATCACCATCCCGCTGATCTTCTGCATCCTGCCCGCCCTGTTCGTCGCCATCATGGGGCCGGCGGTGATCCACATGATGGACAGTTTCTTGTAGCGTCGGGGCGGTGCTCCTCTCGCTCTCCGACCGGCTCCCCTTCAGGGTCGCCCTCGTCGTACGCGCGGTGGTCCTCCTGGCCCTCGGCGCGCCGGTCCTCTGGGCACGCGACGTCTCCGGGATGTTCGCCCTCGTCACCCTCTCGGTGGTGTGGCTGCTCACCACCGCGCTCGAGTTCCGCGGCCGCCTTCCCCTCGGCGGCGTCACGCTCGGCGAGGCCCTCCTCGTCGCCGCGATCTGCGGCGTCTGCGCCGGGACGGCCCCGATCATCCTGGCCGCCGTCTCCGTCCCGCCCTTCACGGCCTCGCTCTACCGCGGTCCCGTCGGCGTCGCCCGGGTGCTGAGCTGCGAGATCGTCGTGCTCGTGACGACGGCGTACCTCGTCCAGAGCGAGTTCACCGCCGAGCAGGTCTACTCCGGGTTCAGCTGCCTGGTGCTCGGGCTGGGCCTCGGGCTGGTGGGATGCTTCATCTACGGCGCGCTGCAGGAGCGTCGGTCCGCGCTGACGCCCTACCACTACGCGCAGGGCCTGCTGCGCCAGCTCATCGACATCGCCGACGGGCTGGAGAGCGGCCTCAATCCGGTCACGCTCGGCGGACAGCTGCTCTGGGACGCGCGGGAGAAGCTGCCCGGCTCGGCGATCGCGCTCTACGTCCCGCGCGGCGACGGGCTCACTCCACTGGTGGCCAAGAGCCTGGCCGACGGCGACCTCGACGCGCTCGAGGGGCTCGCTCGACGCGCCTTCGCGCTCCAGCGCGCCATCCGGCAGGCGCCGGGCGTGGCCATCCCGCTGGAGGCCGGCAGCGGCATCACCGCGATCCTCGCCGTCCAGCTGCCCTCGCGGCTCGAGGCGGGCAGCCTCGCCTCCGACGAGCGGATCGCGGCGCTGGTCGAGGACCTGCGCCCGGCGGTGGTCCACCTCGACACCGCGCTGCTGTTCGGTACGTTCCGCGAGCACGCGAGCGCGGAGGAGCGTCGTCGTCTCGCGCGGGAGATGCACGACGGCGTGGCCCAGGACATCGCCTCCCTCGGCTATCTCGTCGACGCCATCGCCGGCGACGCGGCCGTGCCCCGTCAACAGGAGCGGATCGTGGTCCTGCGGGAGCGGATCTCCGCGATCGTCGCGGAGGTCCGCCGGTCGCTGGTCAACCTGCGCACCGACATCGGGGAGAGCGAGAGCCTGGGAGCGGCGATCGCCACCTTGGCGCGCAGCCTCTCCAACGCGTCGGGCGTGGCGATCAACGTGAGCGCCGACGAGACCACCGAGCGCCTGCGCCCCGAGGTCGAGGCCGAGCTCTTCCGGATCGTCCAGGAGTCGATCAGCAACGCGCTCAAGCACGCGCAGGCCACGGAGGTGGACGTGCACTGCCAGGTTCGCGCGCCGTCCGCCACGATCACGGTGACCGACGACGGCCGCGGCATGGGGACGACGCGCGAGGACTCCCACGGGCTCGAGATCATGCGCGAGCGGGCGGCGCTCGTCGACGCCGTCCTGGAGATCGGCGAGGCGCCGAGCGGCGGGGTGCGTGTGTCGGTGACGATCCAGGAGGACAATGTCCAGAGCCGGCCGGCCGAGGTGACGGTGATCGGCGCGCCGTTCGACAGCGAGACGAGAGTGGAAGCATGAACCCCGAGGAAGCCACCAGCGCGTCGATCAGGGTCCTCCTGGTCGACGACCACGAGCTCATCCGCGACGGCCTGGCCGGCGTGCTCGACCTCGAGCCCGACATGGCCGTCGTCGGCCAGGCGGGCAGCGTGGCCGAGGCGATGACGTCGTACGCCGCGCTGCGGCCGGACGTCGTCGTGACCGACCTGCAGCTGCCCGACGGCACCGGGCTCGACATCGTGCGCTCGATCCGCCGAGCCGACGAGCGGGCGGGCCTGGTGGTGCTCACGATGCACTCGGGCGACGACCAGATCTTCGCCGCGATGGAGGCCGGCGCCTCCGGGTTCGTCGGGAAGGACGCGCCCTCGGGCGAGGTCGTCCGAGCGGCACGGCACTCGTCGGTGTCGCCGCGCTCCTTCGTCTGTGCGGGCCTCGCGCAGGCGATGATGCGCCGCGCCTCGGCCGAGTCCACCCGGCTCACCGACCGCGAGCACGAGGTCCTCCTGCTGCTCGCGGACGGCCTGGGCGCCAAGGAGATCGGCGACAAGCTCTACCTGAGCGAGTCCACCGCCAAGTCGCACATCGCGAGGATCTACCAGAAGCTGGGCGCCGCCAACCGCGCGCAGGCACTCGTCACCGCCATGCGGATCGGCCTCCTGTCCAGCGTCCAGCGACCGTGACCCTCGCCGGGACCGCATAGCCCGAAATGACTACTCGGCTCGGATCGCTCTGCCGATCCGGCGCCTGTGACGCACGCGACAGGATGACCGTCGTGGGGCATGGGGCTCCGCGTCACACGGAGCTCAGGCTCTCGGACTAACACCATCCTCAGGAGAAACCACCATGATCGACTACCTCCGCATCCTCCTCAGCGCCCACCTCGCCAAGTCGGAGGAGCGCGGCGCGTCCGCCGTCGAGTACGGCCTGCTCATCGCCGGCATCGCCGTGGTGATCGTCGCCGCCGTCTTCTTCCTCGGCGGCAAGATCAGCGGCCTGTTCAACGACACCGCCACCAGCATCTGACACCACCACCTGGCCGACACGGCGCCTGTTCAGGACTGGTTCGCCAGCCCTGACAGGCGCCGCTGCCATTTCCGGGTGAGCGTGCCGACGCCGTACCCGATGTCGGCGCGCATGGCCTTCCCGAGAGCCGCGCCGGCGCCGACGTCGTCGTAGAACCGGACCAGCGCCCCCTCGCCCGCGTCGTCGGCCAGCTGCACGACGGCCAGCCAGGCCGCCTCGTACTCGGCGCCGAACCGGTCCGAGGAGGCGTCGAAGTCGTCCTCGTCCGGGAGGTGCCCGGGCACTCCGTCCTTCCGTACGACGGCAGCGATCTGGCCCGCGCTCGTGCTCAGGGGGACGTCCACGTCGCGCAGCGCGACGTAGTCGGCGAATCCCTCCGTGAGCCAGATGGGCCGCGACCGGGTCAGGACCGCCCCGGTGGCCGCGTGCGTGGCCTCGTGGCTCAGCACGATCTGGGCGCTGGAGGCGACCAGCCCGGACATCACCTCCGGGTTGACGAAGACGTGGACCGGGCTGTCGGCGCGTGAGGAGCCGTCCACCGAGGCCGTGACCGCGGCGATGTTGGCGTAGGTGCCGTCGTCGGCCGCGAGGGTGGCGTCGAGCGCGGCCGACGAGGCGGGCACCTCGACCACGAGCGGTCCGTTCCAGTCGGGGATCACCCGCCGCACCACGCGCACGGCCTCAGCGGCCCAGCCCGCGTAGGCGGCGTGATCGATCCCCGAGCCGGTCGCGACGAGCGTGGTCGCGGTCCGGGTGACCGTCAGCGGGCCGGCCAGCCACAGCGGCACCCGTCCGGGCCCCGTGACGCCCGTGACGCTCACGTGGTCGCCGTCCTCGCCCGACGTCCGCAGGCCGACCGTGAGGTCGACCGTCGCCGGGCTCGGGTCGGCGCCGGCGTACTGCCAGGTGACGGACGCGCTGGCGGTCCAGGTGCCGTCGGTCTGCATCGCCCCGCTCTGGGCCACGACGTCGGAGTCGAGCGCGGTGATCCGGAGCGCGGCGAGGCCGGGGTCCGACGCCCGCTCCGCCAGCCAGTCGGCGAACGCCGCGTCGGCGAGGTCGACCCGGGCCTGGGGCAGCGTGGTCGTCCTCGGCTCGGCGACGTAGGCGCCCGGGCGGACGAGCAGTGCCACCGCGAGCGCGGCGAGCAGGCAGGCTCCGGCGATCCACCACCGGCGACGCGGCCGGAACATCGCTGCTCGCGGGCCGGGCCGGTCAGCCGGGCCGGACGGCGCCGGAGTACGGCATCGAGTGCAGCGCCGAGATCTTCACGCCCTCGCCCGGACGCGCGGCGTGCAGCACCAGGCCGCTGCCGATGTAGAGGCCCACGTGGCTGATCGGGCTGTAGTAGAAGACGAGGTCGCCGGGCTGGAGGTCGGCCTCGGCGACGTGGGGCCCAGAGCTGTACTGCGCGCGCGAGGAGTGCGGCAGCGAGACGCCCGCCGCCGCCCAGGCCATCATCGTGAGGCCGGAGCAGTCGAAGGCGTCGGGGCCGGCGGCACCCCAGACGTAGGCGTCGCCGAGCTGGGCCTGGGCGTAGGCGATCGCGGCCGCGGCTCGGCCCTCGGCCGGGACGGAGGTCGGCATCCGCATGTCGCCACGCGACAGGATCGCCTCGCGCTCCTCGGCCTGCAGCTTGCTCAGCAGCTCCTTGGCGTCGGCGAGCTTGGCCTCGATGTCCGCCTTGTCGGAGGCGAGCTTCTTCTTGGTGGTCGAGACCTGCTCGGCGCGGGCGGCGGTCGCCTCCCGGCGCAGATCGAGTGCCTCGGCCTGCGTGGCGTACTCGTCGTAGAGGCCGCTCTGGAGGTCCTGGAACGCCGACATCGTGTTCAGCTGCCCGAGGAAGGCCTGCGGGTCGTCGGAGAGCACCACCTCGCCCACGGCCGAGAGGTTCGAGCCCTCGAACTGGTGGAGCATCGACTCGCGGAGCTGGTCGCGCACCGCCGCGAGCGCGGTGTCCTGGCGCGCCTCGTCGGCGCGGAGGCCGACGAGCTCGGTCTGGAGCTTGTCGAGCCGGATCGTGGCCTCGTTGTAGTCCTCGGTGGCCTGCTCGGCCTCCTGATAGAGCTTGTCGACCTTGGCCTGGACGTCCTTGATGTCCGGCTCCGCGTCGGCAGGGGTCACCGAGGCGAGGCCCAGCGATCCGGCGAGCGTCAGACCCGCCACCGCCGCGACCGCGCGATGGCGAACCTTTGCGACAAGCACCCGGGCACCCTACCCAGCCATCCGGAGCCAGGCCAATCCGCCTTTCGGGTGGTTCGGGGTGATCCGGGTCATGCCGACTCGATCACCGGGCCGGGACGGGGGTCCACCATCCGCAGCGGCGGCACCAGTCCACCGGCGGCGAGGACGTCGAGCGCCCGGCGCTCGTTGTCGTCGAAGGCCAGCTCCGGAGGTGGACCCAGCAGCACCGTCACCACGCAGTCATCACACGCGAGCCCCCGCACCACGCAGGAGTCGCAGTCGATCCGTGTCGTCATGCGACGAGACTGGCAGCCGCCACCGACAGAACCGGGGCGACCGACTCCGGAGGCCGGTGGCATCAGCTCGGTTCGTCTGACATGGCCGCTCCTCTTGGGTAGTCTCCCGCCGGTGGACGACGAGGATCGCTACGAGGAGTCGACCGGCTGGATCGCGCGCTACCTCGCCATCGCGGCCGTCGCCCTGGTCATCGCCTTGGCGCTCCTCGTCAACCGGAACTTCTGGACGGACGAGGCGATGCTCTTCGTCGCCCTCAAGGACCAGGGCTGGGTCAGGCCCGGCGTCCCCCTCGCCCACTACGAGCAGGTGCTGCCGTACGGCGACTACGTCATCGACAAGCTCCTCGTGACCGCCTTCGGCCTCCATGAGCGGGTGCTGCGCACGCCCGAGTACCTGCTGCTGGTCGTGACCGCGTGGGTGACCTGGCGACACACGGCGAAGATCGCCGGCGCCGTCGCGGCCCTCGCGGCGGTGACCTTCCTGTGTGTGAACCCGACGCTCACGGAGCAGATGACGAGCTTCAAGCACTACGGCTACGAGGCCTTCGCCGCCGCCGTGGTCGCGGTCGTCGGCTACCGCGCGATGGACCGCGGCTGGCGCGGTGCCGCGGTGCTGACCGCGCTCACGGTGGCGCTCATCCCCTTCTCGAACACGGTCATCTTCGCCGGCCTGGCGGTGGCGGCGACCGGTGTGCTGCGAGAGCTCGTCGCGAGGCGAGGCGCATGGCTGCGGTCCTCGGTCCCTGCGCTCACGTCCGCCGCGATCATGGCCGCGGTCTTCGGCGCCTGGTACGCCACGGTCGCGCATCCGGCGCTGGCCATCAACCAGACCGTGCCCCTGTACGAGTCGCCCGGGCTCGGGCCGACTCTCCTGGCCTACATCGACCTGCTGGGAGTGAAGACCAGGACGGGGCTGATCGTGACCCTGGTGCTCCTCGGGTGGTTCGCGTACGCCGTGGCCTGGTCGTCTCGGCGGCTCGGTCGGTTCCCGCGGCATGCGGTCGTGGCCGCCACGGCGACGCTCGGACTGTTCATGGCCTCGGGGTTCGTCTCCTTCGACAAGGGCCGCCACCTCCTGTTCGTGCTCCCCCTCCTCGCGATGGCGCTGGGCGAGACGCTGGGCGCCCTGCTGTCCTTGTGGCGTGCCGGGGCACGTCCGCAGCGTCGTCTCGCATGGTCGCTCGGAGCCGTGGCCGCCCTGCTGGCGCCTCTGGGGGGCGCCGTCGTGGTGAACTCTCCGAGGCCCGTGCTGGCCCACGCGGTCGGCCACTGCTCCGGCGTCGTGGTCGTGCAGAACACCGACGCGATGGCGAAGATCTACGCGCCCACCATCAGCGGGATGCCACCACTCGTCGATCTCACGGACGACACGTCGCGCTCGGGTGCCGCCAGCTCGGTGACGAGCGCCATCTTCGTCGACTACGACGGGTACGTCGCGTCCCTGGCCGATGACCTTCGCCAGCTCCGAGAGCCCTGTCTGTTCCTCTACGCCTTCGCGCAACTGCCTCGACCCACCAAGGCGACCGGAGACCCCGCAGACTGGGGCTACGACGTCCTGTTCGAGCGCATCGCGGCGATTCCCACCGAGCTCGTCAAGCACGGGATCGACTGCGCCGGCAAGAGCGAGCAGGACGGAGTGGCCCTGATGACCTGCCGGGTGGCGTCAGGGGACTCCTAGGCCACGCTCCGAGCCCACCGGAGGAACTGCTCGGTCGGCTCGAACCCGTCGAGCCACGGCAGCGTGGAGGCTGCGAGCGCGCCGTCCACCCCCGGTCCGAGGGCCGCCAGGGAGTCGGACCTGACCGGGAGGGGCAGGCGGAGGCGCTCGGCCGCCCGGGCGACGGCGGTCGCGCTCCGGATCGGCACCGGAAGGGCGAGCCCCGGACCGGCGCGCAGCCCATCGAGGAGCGTCGAGAGCATCACGGGCACGGGGTAGGCGGCCAACGCGACGCTCCCGGTCGCCTCGTCGGCGCCCGCCGCCTCGGCGACGAGCGCCCGGGCGAGCCGAGCGAGGGAGGTGTGGTACAGCGCCGGGTCGGGCCGGAGCCGTGGAGCGAGGACGGGGGCGCCCGCGAGGCGCAGCAAGGTCGCGACGATGCCCGAGGGCTCGGCGCCCCAGACCAGCCCGGCGCGCACGGACGCTCCGCCGACCCCCGCGACGCGCCGCTCGAGGAGCGACTTGTCCGCGCCGTACCGCGAGCCTTCGGCGAAGGCCGAGAAGGTGGACAGCAGGACCGGCCGTACGTCGGCGGCGGCGCAGGCGCGCACCAGCCGCTCCCCCGCCGGGACGTTCAGCTCGGCCTCGGACCACGACCAGGCGAGGTGGACGACGGCGTCGAGCCCGTCGACCGAGCCGGTGGCCTCAGGGGCCGCCAGGTCGTACCCGCGATCCGCGGAGGCGCCGCGTCCGAGACGCACCACCTCGTGCCCTCGGGCGACCGCCTCCGCCACGACGGCACGGCCGATCCCCGAGGTGAAGCCGGTGATGCCGATCGTCGTCATGCTTCCTGGCTCCACGTGCGGCCGATGCGGTGGGCGTTGGCCATCGCGGTCGGGGTGATGCTGCCGACCTCCAGCTCGGGGAGCACCGAGGCGTCGGCCAGCATCACCCGTCGCAGGCCGCTCGGCCGGCCCCAGGGGTCGGTCTGCCGGAGGTGCGGCATCGACGCCCCGCTGTGGTAGCCGGTCCCGGGTGGGCTGATCTCGGCGGCCAGGGTGGGGAGGAGATATCCCGCCCGCACGAGCGGCCGAGCCAGCTCCGACAGCCGGCGTCGCATCGCGCCTCGTGCCGCCCGTGTGCGCTCGGCACTGATCACGACCTCCGAGCCGCGTCTCACGACGAGCATCGGATCGGAGAGCGCCGGGTCGAGATAGGCGACCACCGGGTGCAGCCGGGCAGCGAGGGAGTCGACCAGGCTCCCCGAGCGCGCGAGCGCGGGGAGCCTCGCCACGAGCCGGTCGGCGTTGCCGGCGGTCGGAGGGTAGAACTGAGCCGCGAAGCCGCCGTCCGCCTGCGTCGCCCACCACTGCGAGAGTCCGTGCGCGGGTCGTGCGCTCACCCCCGTGCGTCGCAGCTGGATCGCGGCCGCGAACGCGGTGGCCGTGTCCCGCACGGCGATGCGATCGCGGATCCCGGACCGGACCAGGAGGCCTGCGGTGGCCAGTGACCCGGCAGCGACGAACGCCGCGCCGGTCTCGATCGTGGAGTCACGACCGCCTGCTCGGACGAGGAGCGCCACGCGGTCCCTCGACTCCCGGATCTCGGTGACCACGTGCCCGGACAGATGCCGCACGCGGCCCGATCGCGCCCAGCGACGGACCTGGTCTCCCGCATACCAGACGGAGTCGTGGGGGCAGCCGTCCAGGCACACGCCCGCGAAGCGACAGCGCTGGGCCGAACCGGATTCGGTGTCGATCGCGACCGTCGAGGGCGTCACCGACCACGCTTTCCCGGCGGAGCGCCGAAACCTCTCGAAGGCGGCCGCCGAGGCCGCGTCCCCGGCGAGTCCGCCGTCGCCGAAGGACGTCCGCGCGTGAGGAACCAGCTGCCGGATCGCCGCCAGGTCCGGCTCCTCGGGTCGCACGGCCCGGTCCCATCGGCCGATCCGGGAGAAGAAGGCGAACGTGCCGCCCCAGATCCGGCTCAGACCGCCGACGGCGTAGCTCTCGTGGGCGAGCACGCGAGGGTCTCTGAGGAGCAGCGAGGGCTCCGCGGGGTCCAGGGCGAAGTTCGAGCCGAACCAGGTCTTGCGGCCGGGGTCGTCGGCCCGGTGCGCCGCGGGAACCGCACTCGGGTCCGCGCCGTGGCGGAGGGCGTCCTGACGGTCGCGGGCGACCCGGTCGGCGGTCAGGCCTCCGTCGAGCAGGACCGGAGTGAGCCCGCGCGCGATCAGGGCAGCGGCCACGGCCACGCCGGTAGGTCCGGAGCCGACGATCACCGGACCGTCGACCCATGTCGTCACCGCAGGTTCCTGACCGTTCCAACCAAGAGCGAGAAGAAGAAGGAGATGCCTCCAGCGGCGAGGGCCAGCGACCCCGTGATCATACCGAGGGTGGCGCGACCGACGGGCTGCTCGCCGAATCCGGACTGCTCCCAGCTGAGGAACTGCGCGCCGACGACCACCACGCCGACGGCCAGCAGCGAGCATGACACCGCGAGCATGGCCTCGGTCGACCACACCCGCCGAGCCTGCCCGAGGACGATGTGCGCGAGGTGGGCCGACCACCCTCCGACCAGGGCGACGACGGCGAGCGCGGAGGCGAGGACTCCCGTCCGGTAGCTGAACTCGACCGAGCCCAGGTGGAGCGGACCGAGCAGCGCGAGCAGGACGGCCAACGACCCCGCGAGGGAGCTCGGCAGGGCGAAGGTCCACGCCGGCGCGTGAAGCAGGAGGAAGCGCAGATGGCGCCAGCCGTCACGCCATGACCGGAGATGCGGCGGGCGGGAGCGCAGGTCGGGAAGCAGCCGCACCGGCACCTCCTCGATGCTCAACCCGGCCTTGTGCGCCCGCACCAGCATCTCGCTGGCGAACTCCATCCCGTCGGACTCCAGGCCGAGCCGCTCGATCTCGAACCGATTGAAGGCACGCAGTCCGCAGTGGAAGTCCCGGACCGGCACGCCGAACAGCAACCGCCCCAGCCAGGAGAGGACGGGGTTCCCCAGATAGCGGTGCAGGGGAGGCATCGCACCCCGCTCGATGCCCCCGTCGAAGCGGTTGCCCATCACGACGTCCGCGCCGTCGCGCAGTCGGTCGAGCATCGGCAGGGCATCGGCGAACTGGTAGCTGCCGTCCGCGTCGCCCATGACGACCCACTCGCCGGCGGCCGCCTTGATCCCGCCTCGCAGCGCCGATCCGTACCCACGCTCCTCGATGTCGGCGACCCTCGCGCCACAGCGCCGGGCGATCTCCTGGGAGCCGTCGCTGGAGCCGTTGTCGGCGACGAGGACCTCGTAGGAGAGGTCCGACGAGGCACAGGCCGCACGGATCTCGCCGATGACGTGCTCCAGCGACTCCGCCTCGTCCAGGCAGGGGATCAGGAACGAGACGTCAACCACGTCCGGCTTCATCTGGAGCAGCATGCGCACCCCCGGGCTCGCTCGAGGTCACCTCCGTGGCGACGATGCGAGGCTAGGGCGGGCGTGGTCCGCACGGGCACCGTCGCCCGTACGGCGTCGACTGGCCCGAACGGACTATGGCCGATGTTCGGCCGGGGCGGGATAGCCTTCGACCGCTCAGTCTGGAGGCGAGATGACCACGAGGACCCCACCCACGGATCCGGGCGAGGCCGACGTGGAGCCGGGAGCCGACCTCGTGACCCGCCTGGTCCGGACGGTCGTCCCGCTGCTCATGGTCGTGGGGGTGGTGGCCAACCTGCTGCGCAACGCCTCGCTCCCCATCGCCAACGCCGACGTCTTCTTCCACCTCCGGTTCGGGGAGGAGTTCCTGAGCGGTGCCTGGCGTCCGTGGCATCCCGGACACATCAGCTCCTTCGAGCACAACCGCTGGGTGCCCACCCAGTGGTCGACCGAGATCGTGCTCGCCTGGCTGGAGCGGCACTTCGGACTGCCGGGCGTCGCCTGGCTCCAGGGCGTCCTCTTCGTGAGCCTCGCCCTGCTGGCGTACGTCGTCGCGCGACGTGAGACGAGCACCCTGGTGGCCGCGGTGATCATGGCCTTCACCATGCTCGCGCTCGGACCGAATCTCAGCATGCGTCCGCAGACGGTCTCGTTCGTCCTGCAGGCTCTGGTGGTCGTGGCGTGGCTCCGCGCGCGGCGGACGGGTCGCCCACCCTGGGCGCTGATCCCGGTCACCTGGGTGTGGGCGACGGTGCACGGCTTCTGGCCGGTCGGGGTCGCGACCGGCCTCGTGGCGGCCGTCGGCATCGCCGCCGACCGCAGTACGGGAGCCCGCGACGTCGCGCGCCGCCTGCTGCCGCTCGCGCTCGTCCCGGTCGCCCAGCTCGTCGCGGCCGGGCTCACGCCGGTCGGCCCGCGTCTGTACGCCGCCGCCCTCCTCGTCGGCTCGCGCGGGCACTACCTGCCCGAGTGGAGTCCGCCCGACTTCACGTCGTACGGCCCTGCGGCCCTGCTGGCGATCGTCGTGATCACCCTCGTCGCGGCCCTCAGGTGCGACCGGCTGAGCTGGTTCGAGGTGCTCATGCTGGTGGCGGTCCTCGGGCTGAGCGTCTACTCCCAGAGAACCGTCGCGCTCGCCATGGTCACGCTCGTCCCCTTCGCGGCGACGAGCCTGGAGAGGATGCTCCGCACCAGGGCCGCCGTCGGGAGGGCGGAGGTCGTGACGATCGCCGCCGCCGTGGCCGTCGGGCTGACCGTGTTCACGGCGGTGGTCCCCCATACCGCCGCTCGACCGCACCCGACTCCGGCGTGGGTGAGCAGCGAGCTGTCGGGACTTCCGCGCGGCACCCCGATCCTCGGCGACGTCGCCTTCGGCGGCTACGTCCTGTGGCGCTATCCGCAGCTCGACGTGGTCCCCCACGGCTACTTCGACGTCTACACCGACCGCGAGCTCGCCGCGATCGACGCGATGACCCGGATGGCGCCCGGATGGGACCGGACCGTCGTCGCCACCGGCGCGCGCGTCGCCTTCCTCGCCCCGGACTCGTCGCTGGCCTACGGCCTCGCCCACGAGAAGGGCTGGAGCGTCGTCCATCGCTCGGAGCACCTGGAGATGCTGCGCGCCCCGGCGGACTGGCCGAGCACCTGATCGCCGCCTCCTACGGGTACAGCACCCTCGCCTCGGTCACGACGAAGAAGAATCGCAGCCAGCAGAGCTGCCCGATCGTCCCCGCGACGACGATCCACCCGATCACGGACCACCGGGCGAGCCGCGATTGCGATGCGACCTCCGGCAACGGCCACCACGGCACGACGGCGACCATCGCGTAGCGGATGATGCTGCTCGTCATCCGGGCGGAGCCGAGGAGGAAGAGCACGTAGAGCAGGGCCCACGCGCGTAGATCCGATCCCCAGAGCTTCGCCTGCGGGCGCAGGACGACGAACAGCAGCAGGCCGCCCGCGACGACGACCAGCAGCACCGGCAGCACCCCGTCGAGGCCCACCAGGGCCGTGAGCCACGTCGACCAGCCGTGCGAGCCGTCCAGGATCCACGCGCGCTGGGTGAGCGGGTAGGCGTCGATCTCCCCGGTCACCGCGGCCGCCGCCAGCGGCCAGACGAGGAAGCTGGTCCCGACGACGAGCGCAGCCAGGAGGCATCGCACGCGCTCACGGGCCGGGAACGGCTCCCGGTGGCGACCCCGCCACCGCATGACGCCATGGAGGAGGATGAGCGCGGCCAGCGCCGGCACGATCGGGCGCGCCAGCGAGAGCAGGACCCCGACGACGGCGACGGCGCCGTAGCGGCGGCGGCGCAGCAGCCAGAGGGCACTCAGGATCAGGAACAGCGCCAGGCTCTCGGCGTACGCGGCCTGCAGCACCGGGGCGGCCGGATAGAAGCACAGGGCCAGCACGACGACGGCGGCCGTGTGCCGCCCGCCGGTCTCCCTGACGAGGTCGAAGAGCACCACCATGGCACCCGCGCCGAAGGCCAGGCTCACCAGCGACGCCGCCACGGGGAACGACAGCCCGAGCGCCTCCATGACCAGCCGGGCGAGCGCGGGGTAGAGCGGGTAGAACGCCCACGCGTTCTGTACGACGGCGCCCGACCCGTCACGAGGGAGCTCGCCCGGGTAGCCCTCGGACGCGATCTCCTGGTACCACTGGCCGTCCCAGTTCGTCAGCAGCGACCAGTAGCCCGGGTCGGCGGGCTTGTCGGCGTAGACGTAGGCCCCCATGCCGTCGTGGAAGGCCAGCTGCTGGTGGCCGAGGACGATCAGCAGCACAGCGTCCACGACCCGGCTGAGGCCGAAGACGCCCACCGGGATCCACCACCACGACCGCGACCTCCCCACGGGCTCATTCAAGACCACGTCCGGCATGCCTGAGGGGTTTTGTCGGCGACCGGGCTTAGCGTCGTGGACATGAGCAGCACCGTCGGCGCAGGCACTCCCGCCCCGGGCCGGTGGGAGTCGCAGCGCAGCTTCGACGAGCTCGGCCGGCCGCTGCGGGACCTGACGTTCTGCGTCGTCGACCTCGAGACCACCGGCGGATCGGCCGAGGGCGGGTCGATGATCACCGAGATCGGCGCCGTGAAGGTCCGCGGCGGAGAGGTCCTCGGCGAGTTCCAGACCCTGGTCAACCCGCGGACGACGATTCCCGCCTTCATCGCCGTCCTCACCGGCATCAGCAACCCGATGGTCGCCGACGCGCCACCGATCGAGTCCGCCCTGCCCGCGTTCCTCGAGTTCGCCGCCGGGTCGATCCTCGTCGCGCACAACGCGCCGTTCGACGTCGGCTTCCTCAAGCACTTCGCGGCCCGGCAGGAGCTGCGCTGGCCGGACTTCGAGGTGCTCGACACCGCCAAGCTCGCGCGCCGCGTCATCACCCGCGACGACGCGCCCAACTGCAAGCTGTCCTCGCTCGCGCAGCTCTTCCACGCGACCACCGCGCCCAACCACCGCGCGCTCTCCGACGCCCGCGCGACGGTCGACGTGCTCCACGGCCTGATGGAGCGCCTCGGCGGCCTGGGGGTCCACACCATCGAGGAGCTGCAGACCTTCTCGGGCAAGGTCTCCACGGCTCAGCGGCGCAAGCGCCACCTCGCCGAGGCGCTCCCCCACGCTCCTGGGGTCTACCTCTTCACCGACGCCGAGGGTCGCGTGCTGTACGTCGGCACCAGCCGCGACCTGCGCACGCGCGTGCGCACCTACTTCACCGCGTCCGAGACGCGGACGCGCATGGGCGAGATGGTCAACCTGGCCGAGCGGGTCGAGTCGGTGACCTGCGCGACCACGCTCGAGGCGCAGGTCCGCGAGCTGCGCCTGATCGCCCAGCACAAGCCCCGCTACAACCGCCGCTCGCGGTTCCCCGAGCGCGTGCACTACGTCAAGCTGACCGTGGAGCCGTGGCCCCGCCTGTCGCTGGTCAAGCGGGTCCTCGACGACGGCGCCGACTATCTCGGGCCGTTCGGCTCCCGGCGTACGGCGGAGCGGGTGCTGGAGGCGTTGCAGGAGGCGTTCCCGATCCGGCAGTGCTCGGAGCGCATGGGGCGCGAGCCGTCGCGCTCGGCCTGCGTGCTCGCCGAGATGGCGCGCTGCCTCTCCCCCTGCGACGGCACCGCGAGCGCGGAGGACTACGCGAGCGTCGTCGGCCGGGTGCGGGCGGCGATGCGGTTCGACGCCGACCCACTGGTCGATCATTTCGCCGCCCGGATGGTGACGCTGGCCGCCGAGGAGCGATTCGAGGAGGCCGGGCTCCAGCGCGACCGGCTGGCGACCTTCGTCCGCAGCGCCGCCAAGGGGCAGCGCCTGGCCGCGCTCACCGCGTGCCCGGAGCTCGTCGCCGCGCGCCGCGAGGAGGACGGCCGCTGGGTGGTCCACGTGGTCCGCCGGGGCCGGCTGGCGGCCGCCGGGGTCATCCCCCGCGGCGCCGACGCCCACGACTTCGTCCGTGAGCTCTGCGCCGGCGCGGAGACGGTGCTCGGCGGGCTCGGCCCCGCGCCGGCCGCCTCCGCCGAGGAGAGCGATCTCATCCTGCGATGGCTGGAGACGGACGGCGTCCGGCTGGTCGACGTCGACGGCGAGTGGACCTGCCCGGTGCGCGGCGCCGGCCGGCATCTCGCCGCCCACGACGCGGTCGAGGAGTCGCGGCGCACGCTCGTCCCCTTCGGCGACCGACGAGCGCTCCCGACCATGCACCAGCCGCTACGGTGAGCCTGTGATCACCGCCATCGTGTTCGTGCAGGCCGAGACCGCCCGGATTCCCGAGGTCGCGCAGGCGATCGCGGACCTCGAGGGCGTGAGCGAGGTCTACTCCACCACCGGCCGGACCGATCTCATCGTCATGGTGAGGGTGCGGACGCACGAGGAGATCGCCCTCGTCGTCGCCGACCGGCTCAACAAGGTCCCGGGCATCGTCGACACCGAGACCCACATCGCCTATCGGGCCTACTCCAAGCACGACCTGGAGTCCGCGTTCTCGCTCGGACTGGACTGAGCCTGGCCGCACCGGAGCAGCCGGACCGGCGCGCTCAGGCGGAGGCGGCGACCCAGCGGTCGAGCACGCCCTGAGCGGCCCCCGAGTCGATCGACTCGGCGGCGCGGGCGATCCCGGCGGCCAGCGCCTCCTCGGGCGGCAGGCCCTCGGCGGCGTGGACGGCCAGGCCCGCCCCCGCATTCAGGAGTACGGCGTCGCGGACCGCCCCGCTCTCGCCGGCGAGCACCGCGCGGACCACCGCGGCGTTGTACGCCGGCTCGCCCCCGCGCAGGTCGTCGGCCGTCGCGAGCGCGATCCCGTAGTCGCCCGGGTCGATCCGGTGCTCCGCCACGACCCCGCCGTGCGCCGCCCACACGGTCGACAGCGACGTCGTGGTGAGCTCGTCCAGCCCGTCGTCGCCCCGGAAGACCCAGGCGTCGACCCCGCGGTCGGCGAAGACGCCGGCCATGATCGGGGCCGACCGGGCGTCGGCGCAGCCGACGGCCGAGGCTCCCGGCCGCGCCGGGTTGGTCAGCGGGCCGAGCAGGTTGAAGGAGGTGGCCACGCCCAGCTCGCGTCGTGGCACCGCCGCGTGCCGCATCGCCGGATGGAAGGCGGCGGAGAAGAGGAAGGTGATGCCGACCTCGTCGGCCAGCTCGGCCACCCGGGCGACGGGGAGGTCCAGCCGGATCCCGAGCGCCTCGAGCACGTCGGCGGAGCCGGACTTCGACGACGCGCCGCGGTTGCCGTGCTTGACCACCTTCGCGCCGGCGCCCGCGGCGACGAGGGCCGACATCGTGGAGATGTTGACCGACATCGAGCGGTCGCCGCCGGTGCCGACGATGTCGAGCAGCCGCCCGGCGACGGAGATGGGGGTGGCGCGGGCCAGCATGCCGGAGGCGAGCCCGCCGAGCTCGGCGGCGGTCTCGCCCTTGGAGCGCAGGGCGACGGCGAAGCCGGCGATCTGAGCGGGGGTGGCCTCGCCGGCGAGGATCTCGCCCATCGCCCACTCGGCCTGGGCCGAGGTCAGGTCGGTGCGCGCGAGGAGGGACCCGAGGACGTCGGGCCAGGTGACGGCGTCGCTCATGCCGTCGCTGGGACCTTCGAGCGCAGGAGCGCCACGACGGTGCGGGCCAGCTCGAGCGGGTCGATCGGCTGCGGCACCGCCGCCTCCGCGCGGGACCACGACGCCAGCCAGGAGTCCTGCGGCCGCCCCGTCAGGACGACGATCGGCGGGCAGCTCTCGAGCTCGTCCTTGAGCTGCTTGGCGATCCCGATGCCCCCGGCGGGCACGGCCTCGCCGTCCAGGATCATCAGGTCGACCCCCTCGTCGGCGTACCGGATCACGACGGGCTCGGTGGCGACCTCGAGGTACTCGAGCTCGGGCAGGCTCGGATGCGGCCGGCGCCCGAGGGCGCGCATCACCTGCTGGCGGGTGTCGATGTCGTCGCTGTAGACGAGCACCCTCAAGGTCTCGCGCGCTCCCGACGATGCCTTCGCTGCGGTCACCCGGCGGACTCTACTCCGCCGCGGCCCGCTCGGCAGCGGCCTGTTCGGCGGCGGCGCGCTCACGCGCAGCCTCGCGCGCCTCGAGGAGGTCGAGCCTCCGGTCCTCCCGCGCCGCCTCCCTCATCGAGGCCCGCACCCACTGGGTGAACAGCACGCCGAAGAAGACCAGCCCGACGAGATCGCCGGCGCCCCAGAGGATGCCGCCGGCCAGCTGCTGGTCGGCCATCGGGTCGGGCAGCCAGGCGCCCATGGGGCCGTCGTGCAGGGACGGGTACCACGAGCCGCCGAGCAGCGTGGAGAGGCTCATGACCGAGATGCCCAGGAAGGCGTGGAAGGGCAGCGTCAGCACCGTGAGCAGCACCCGGAAGGGATGGCTGACCCGCCCCGGCACCGGGTCGACGCCCATGAGCGGCCAGAAGAAGAGCGACCCGACCAGGACGAGATGGAGGTGCATCATCTCGTGGACGTACTCGTGGTGGAGCGAGGCGGAATACCACCCCGAGAAGTAGAGCGCCCACGGCGACACGACGTAGAGCGCGAAGGTGAGCGGCGGGAAGCTGAGCACCTTCACGACCCGTGAGTGCAGGACGCCGAGGAGCCAGCGCCGCGGCGTCGGCGGGAGGGTCCGCAGGGCGAGGGTCACCGGCGCCCCGAGGGCCAGCGCCAGCGGGACGAGCATGGAGAGCACCATGTGCTGGCCCATGTGCACCGACAGCAGCGTGGTGTCGTAGGCAGCCCATCCGGAGCAGGTGACGAGGTAGAAGCTGCCCATGCCGAGGACCACGAAGGAGAGCGTGCGGCCCACCGGCCAGCGGTCCCCGCGACGCCGCAGCACGGCGACTCCCCACAGGTAGAGACCGGCCGCCCAGGCGGTCACGACGAACGGGATCGGCGCCAGTCCCCACTGCGTGAAGAGGGCCGCCCAGCCGAAGGGGGGCAGATCGGGCACGCCTCCACTGTAGGAGCCGCCGCGGGAGATCGCCGGAACGGGGGGTCGACATGGCGAACCTGAGAACTACCGACATAATGAGCCTCGTGGCGACCACAGCTTCCGCACTCCCGGCATCCCGGCTACACGGGCAGCACGATCGACCGAGCATGGTCCAGGTCGGCACGATCATCTGGCTCTCCTCGGAGCTGATGTTCTTCGCCGCGCTCTTCGCGGCGTACTTCACGATCCGCTCGGTGAGCCCGGAGCTCTGGCCGCAGAACACCGAGCACCTCAACGTGCCGTTCGCGCTGACCAACACGATCATCCTGGTGCTGTCCTCGGTGACCTGCCAGATGGGCGTCTTCAAGGCCGAGGCGGGCAAGGTCGGCCGCGACGGATCGGTGCTCAACCCGCTGACCTGGGGCCTGCGGGAGTGGTTCGTCCTCACCTACGTCATGGGCGCGATCTTCATCGCCGGTCAGGCGACGGAGTACGCGACGCTCATCCAGGAGGGCATCACGATCCCCTCCTCGGCGTACGGCACGATGTTCTACCTGACCACCGGCTTCCACGGCATCCACGTCACCGGCGGACTCATCGCCTTCCTGCTGCTGCTCGGCCGGACCTACATCGCCCGCCGCTTCACCTACGAGCAGGCTGTCAGTGCGATCGTGGTGTCCTACTACTGGCACTTCGTCGACGTGGTGTGGATCGGGCTCTTCGCCTCGATCTACATCCTCAAGTGACCCGGCCGACGAGATCATGTCGATGAGAAGCAAGGATCGAACGAACGTGCACCTCCTCAAGCGCAGCCTGAACCGCTCAGCCGGTCGTCTCTCGCGGCACCGCCGCGGTCGCCTCGCCGGCCTGGTCCTGCTGCTCGGCGCCCTGCTGCTCTCCGGCGGGCTCTACGCCGCCTTCTCCCCCGCCTCGTCCGCGGAGGACACGGCGTCGACCGGCGACGCGCTCAAGGGCCGCGAGCTCTTCCTGGTCGGCTGCGCCTTCTGTCACGGCCAGAACGCCGAGGGCCTCAAGGACGACAAGGGCCAGAACATCGGCCCGAGCCTGATCGGCGTCGGCGCCGCCTCGGTCGACTTCCAGATGGGCACCAACCGGATGCCGCTGGCCGCCCCCGGCCAGCAGGCGCCGGCGAAGAAGAAGCAGGTCTACACCGACGAGGAGATCGCCGACATCTCCGCCTACGTCGCCTCCCTGGCGCCCGGCCCGTCGATCCCCACCGCGAAGGACTACTCCACCGAGGGCCTGAGCGAGGACGAGAAGCAGGAGGCGATCGTCCGCGGCGGCCAGATCTTCCTCACGAACTGCACCGCGTGCCACAACTTCACCGGCGAGGGCGGCGCCATGCCGCGCGGCGGCTACGCGCCCAAGATCCTCGACACCTCCGAGAAGCACATCTACGAGGCCATGCTCACCGGCCCGCAGTCCATGGACACCTTCTCCAACGGCAACCTCTCGCCCGAGGAGAAGCGCGACGTCATCGCCTACGTCAAGTCGATGAAGGAGCAGCCGGGCTACGGCGGCTTCAGCCTCGGCAACCTCGGCCCGGTCAGCGAGGGCCTGTTCGCCTGGCTCTTCGGGATCGGGATCCTGGTCGGGTTCGCGGTCTGGATCGCGGCCCACACCACGCGTTCCAGCAAGCGGAAGGGGACCATCGCGTGAGCATCGACGAGCACACCGAGTCACACCAGGAGATCAACGCGTCGACCGACGCGCTGCTCCCCGACCCCGGCCTGCACGAGCACGTGTGGCGGCCCACCGACGTCGACCCGTACGCCGAGCGGCGGGCCGAGCGCCAGGTCGCCGTCCTCTTCGGTCTGTCCGCGCTGTCGACCGTCCTCTTCGTCGTCTCCTACTTCGCGATCAAGAACGGCGTCGGCGGCGACACCTTCATCGGCCTGGGCGCCTCCAACGTCGCCCTCGGCGTCTTCCTCGGCCTGGCGCTGCTCTTCATCGGCATCGGCATCATCCAGTGGGCCCGCAAGCTCATGGCCGACGTCGAGCTGGCCGAGGAGCGCCACCCGGCCGCCTCGTCGGCCGCCGACCGCTCGGCGACCCTGGCCGCGCTCGAGGCCGGCCTCGAGGAGTCGGGCATCGGCCGCCGGCCGCTCGTGCGCAACTCGCTGCTCGGCGCGGTCACCCTGCTGGCCGCCCCCGCGGTGGTCATGCTGCGCGACCTCGGCCCCCTCCCGAACCAGGTCGTCGGCGAGTACGACGGCGCCGGACTCGAGCACACGGTCTGGAAGAAGAACATGCGCGTCGTCCGCGACGTCGTCGGGACCCCGATCAAGGTCTCCGACGTCGAGATCGGCGACCTCTTCAACGCCGAGCCCGAGGCCATCTTCCCCACCGAAGAGAACGGCCAGCCCGAGCTCGAGGGCGCGGAGCTCCAGATCGCCAAGTCCAAGGCCGCCATCGTCATGCTCCGCATGGACCCGGACGACATCGTCAGCGACGCGACCCGCAACTGGTCGGTCGAGGGCATCGTCGCCTACTCCAAGATCTGCACCCACGTGGGCTGCCCGATCTCGCTCAACGAGCGGACCACCCACCACCTGCTGTGCCCGTGCCACCAGTCGACCTTCGACCTGGCCGACGCCGGCAAGGTCGTCTTCGGCCCGGCCGGCCGCCATCTGCCGCAGCTGCCGCTCGGGGTCGACGACGAGGGCTACCTCGTGGCGCTCAGCGACTTCCCGGAGCCTGTCGGGCCGTCGTACTGGCAGCGCAACACCGAGTCCCCTGACGAGGTCCAGAAGAAGGCGGGCATCTGATGACCACCACCGCACCGCACGGCGCCTCCGCGGGCACCCCCACGACCAAGGTCGGCAAGGCCGCCGAATGGGCCGATGACCGCCTCGGCCTGGCGGCCATGGGCAAGAAGAACCTCCGCAAGATCTTCCCGGACCACTGGTCGTTCATGCTCGGTGAGATCGCGCTCTGGAGCTTCGTCGTCCTGCTGCTCTCCGGCGTGTTCCTCACGCTGTGGTTCCAGCCGTCGATGGCCGAGGTGACCTACCAGGGCTCCTACGACCAGTTCCGCGGCATCGAGATGTCGCAGGCGTTCGCGTCGGCGCTGCACATCAGCTTCGACGTCCGCGGCGGCCTGCTCATGCGGCAGATGCACCACTGGGCGGCGATGCTCTTCATCGCGGCCATGATGATCCACCTGCTGCGCGTGTTCTTCACCGGCGCGCACCGCAAGCCCCGCGAGCTCAACTGGGTGATCGGCTCGCTCCTCCTGCTACTCGGCACGCTCGAGGGCTTCACCGGCTACTCCCTCCCCGACGACCTGCTCTCGGGCACCGGCATCCGCGCCGCCGACGGGTTCATCAAGTCGATCCCGGTCGTCGGCACGTACGTCTCGTTCTTCCTCTTCGGCGGTGAGTTCCCGGGCGAGTCGATCATCCCCCGGCTCTACACGATCCACGTGCTCCTGATCCCGGGCCTGCTGCTCGCGCTGATCGCCGCGCACATGCTGCTGCTCGTCTACCACAAGCACACGCAGTGGCCCGGCCCCGGCCGCACCGAGACCAACGTCGTCGGCTACCCGATGCTCCCGGTCTACGCGGCGAAGGCGGGCGGCTTCTTCTTCATCGTCTTCGGCGTCACCGCCATCATGGGCGGCATCCTCACGCTCAACCCGGTGTGGAAGTTCGGCCCGTACGATCCCACCAAGGTCACGGCCGGCTCGCAGCCCGACTGGTACATGGGCTGGCCGGACGGCCTGCTCCGCATCATGCCGGGCTGGGAGTCCCACTTCTGGGGCTCGACCTGGTCGTGGAACGTCTTCGTGCCCGTCATCCTGACGCCCGGCATCATGTTCACGCTCCTGCTGCTCCTCCCCTTCGTGGAGTCCTGGATCACCGGCGACAAGCGGGAGCACCACCTGCTCCAGCGGCCGCGCAACGCCCCCACCCGCACCGCGTTCATGGTCTCGCTGATGACCTTCTACGCGATGGCCTGGATGGCCGGCGGCAACGACCTCATCGCCATCAAGCTGCACGCCTCGATCAACCAGATCACCTACTACCTGCGGGTGCTGGTCTTCGTGGGCCCGCTGATCGCGTTCATCATCGCCAGGCGCTGGTGCATCTCGCTGCAGCGTCACGACAACGAGATGCTGCTCCACGGCTACGAGTCGGGCGTGCTGATGCGGACGGCCGAGGGCGAGTACTACGAGAAGCACCTGCCGCTGCCGACCGACAAGGCCTATGCGATCACGGTCCGTGACGACAGCGCCGCGACGCTGGAGGCGCTCGAGGCCGAGGACGGGACCGACGAGAGCCGCCTGGGCAAGCTCCGCGGGAAGCTGCGCGAGATCTACTACGCCGACGACGTCGACAAGCCGACGCTGGAGGAGTACGACGAGGCGCAGGCGCACCTCGCGCACGGCCACGACAGCGCCCACGACGGGCACATCCTCGACGGCGACGACGCGGCGTACGAGCTGCCGCCAAGCGATCGGGACCACCACTGATCGACTTCGGGCTCGCCACGCATCGAGCGGGGTCCCATCCGGCACGGATGGGGCCCCGCCGTCGCATGCCCAGGTGATCCGCGACGTCGTCGCCGAGGGCCGGGTGCGCTGGGAGGGCTCGGTGCGTCCTCTGGTGGACGCGGTGGTCTATCCCCCGCCCGAGACGCCGTTCACGGCCTGGGTGGCCGTCGGCGGCTCTCCGGAGAGCGTCGTGCCCGCCGCCGAGTACCGCTTCCCGAGGTCGTCCCCCGCGTCCGCGAGCTGGCTCGGCTGAGGGCACTCGCCGGCGTGTCGTCGAGCAAATGCACGATCGTGACACGCCGAGGAGGCGACGAAGCCCCCCGGCCAGGCGACCGGGGGGCTTCGTCGTATGGGACGAGACAGCGTCAGTGCGCGTGCTCTCCGCGGTAGAACTCGTAGATCCAGCCGGAGACCGCGAGGGCGCCGAGGACACCGCCGATGATCATCAGCCAGTAGGCGCCCATGGCGCCGCCGAACGTGATCACGCTCAGCGTCAGAGCGGCCCAGAGCGGCCACCAGGAGTACGGCGGGAAGAACCCGAGCTCGCCGGCGCCGTCCGCGATCTCCGCGTCCTCGAGGTCCTCGGGGCGCGGCGGGTCGGTGACGGCGTGGAAGCCGAGGTAGAACGACACCATCGCCACGAGGAGCGTGCACATGGTCAGCGCCGAGGTGCCGGTCCAGTCCGTGCCGTGGTCCGAGGCGGAGGTGACGAAGTAGTAGGCCGGGGTCACCAGCACGAGGAAGATCGTGCAGGAGATGAAGATCCAGGTCTCGATCTTCATGGACTTCATCGGGCGTCACCCTTCTGCGGAATGCCGTCGTCGTCGAGGTTGCCGGGCTCGTCCAGGTTGTCCTCGAGCTCGAGGGCCGCGATCTCCGGGTGGTGCAGGTCGAAGGCCGGGGACTCCGAGCGGATCCGCGGGATGGTGTTGAAGTTGTGCCGCGGCGGCGGGCAGGAGGTGGCCCACTCCAGCGAGCGGCCCCAGCCCCACGGGTCGTCGACGGTGACCTTGGGCGACTTCCGGGTGATCCAGACGTTGACGAAGAACGGGATCATCGAGAGGCTCAGCAGGAATGCGCCCACGGTCGAGATCTGGTTGAGAGTGGTGAAGCCCTCGTCCGGGAGGTAGTCGGCGTACCGGCGGGGCATGCCCTCCACGCCCAGCCAGTGCTGGACGAGGAAGGTGGTGTGGAACCCGATGAAGAGCAGCCAGAACTGGATCTTGCCGAGGCGCTCGTTGAGCATCTTGCCGGTCATCTTGGGCCACCAGAAGTAGAAGCCCGCGAACATCGCGAACACCACGGTGCCGAAGACGACGTAGTGGAAGTGGGCCACCACGAAGTAGGAGTCCGAGACGTGGAAGTCCAGCGGCGGGCTGGCCAGGATGATGCCGGTGAGGCCGCCGAAGAGGAATGTCACGAGGAAGCCGATGGAGTAGAGCATCGCGCAGTCCATCGAGATGGACCCGCCCCACATCGTGCCGATCCAGTTGAAGAACTTCACGCCTGTCGGCACCGCGATGAGGAACGTCATGCCGGAGAAGAAGGGCAGGTCGACGGCGCCGGTCACGAACATGTGGTGGGCCCACACGGCCACCGAGAGGATCGCGATGCCGAGCGTGGCGCCGACGAGGCCGACGTACCCGAAGATCGGCTTGCGGCTGAAGACCGGGAGGATCTCGGAGACGATGCCGAAGAACGGCAGCGCGATGATGTAGACCTCCGGATGCCCGAAGAACCAGAACAGGTGCTGCCACAGCACCGAGCCGCCGTGGGCGGCGTCGAAGACGTGGGCGCCGATCTGCCGGTCGGCCTCGAGCGAGAGCAGCGCGCCGGCGAGCACCGGGAAGGCGATGAGCACCAGGAGCGACGTGATGAGCGTGTTCCAGGTGAAGATCGGCATCCGGAACATCGTCATGCCGGGGGCGCGCATGCAGATGATCGTGGTGATGAAGTTGACCGCGCCGAGGATGGTGCCGAGACCGGCCATCCACAGGCCCATGATCCACAGGTCGCCGCCGGCGCCCGGGGAGCGCACGGCATCCGAGAGCGGGGTGTAGGCGAACCAGCCGAAGTCGGCGGCGCCGAGTGGGGTCAGGAAGCCCGAGGCGGCGATGAGGCCGCCGAAGAGGAACAGCCAGTAGCTGAACATGTTGAGTCGCGGGAACGCGACGTCGGGCGCGCCGATCTGCAGCGGCATGATCGCGTTGCCGAAGGCGAAGAAGAGCGGCGTCGCAAAGAGCAGCAGCATGATCGTGCCGTGCATCGTGAAGAGCTGGTTGTAGAGCTCGTCGTTGACGACCTGCGAGCCGGGGAAGGCGAGCTCGGCGCGGATCAGCAGCGCCATGATGCCGCCGATGATGAACCACGAGAACGCGGTGACGAAGTACATCTTGCCGATCAGCTTGTGATCGGTCGTGGTGAGCAGGCGGTAGACCTGCTGGCCGAGCGGGCGGCGTCCGCTGGGGGTCGCCGTCGACGGGGTCGCGGTGGCGGTCACTCTGATTCTCCCTCCAGGCCAGCCTGGGTGTAGGCGTCCTCGCCGCCGAGCAGCGGGGTCTCCGACGTCTGACCCTCGTCCTCGAGCTTCTGGAGGTAGGCGTCGTAGTCGGCCTGGCTGACGACCTTGACCTTGAACAGCATCCGCGAGTGCGAGACGCCGCAGAGCTCGTAGCACTTGCCGTCGTAGTCGCCGATCTTGGTCGGCGTCACCGCGTAGTGGTTGACCCGGCCGGGCACGACGTCCATGCGCATGTGGAACGCGGGCACGCCGAAGTCGTGGATCACGTCGGGGCTGTGCAGGTTGAAGCGGGTGGTGACGTTCACCGGCAGGTAGATGGTCGGGATGTAGGACGCCGTGCCCGCCTCGTAGACGTAGTCGTCATAGGGGAACGACTTCTGCACGCTGGTGAAGTCGTCGGCGGCGGCATCGCGCTCGCCGAGACCGTAGTTGAACGTCCACGACCACTGCTGGCCCACGACCTCGATCGTGTTGGTGGCCTTGCTCTCGTCGAGCAGCTTGTTCTCGGTGGTGACCGTGTGCGTGAAGAACACGATGCACATCAGCACCGGGGCGATGGTGTAGAAGATCTCGAGCGGCAGGTTGTAGCGGGTCTGCACCGGCACCTCGTCGGCGCTGCGGCGGCGGAAGCGCCACAGCACGTAGAAGATCAGGCCCCAGGTGATCACGCCGGTGACCATCGCGGCGATCCAGGCGCCCTGCCACAACGCGAGGTTGTGCGTGCCCTCCTCGGTGGCCGCGGGAGGCATCGCGATGCGCTTCCACTCGCCAGCGGTCTCCGACGAACACCCGGTGAGCGACACGGCCGCCAGGACCAGCAGGCTCGAGCCCACCAGACGGCGCCGCGATCCTCGTCGCACAGCACTCCATTCCACGACTGGCACATTAGCGGAACCTGAGAGGTCGCGGCCCATCGGGTACCCCGAATCGAGGCTGTGTCGGCGAACTACTCTTGCCCGGTGGCGGCTCCTCCGGTGTACCTCGACGCGGCCTCCTCCGAGCCCCTGCACCCGGCCGCGCGCGAGGTCCTGATGGCGGCCTACGAGCGGGGGTACGCCGACCCCCGCCGCCTCCACGGACCGGGCCGCGACGCGCGGCTCCTGCTCGACAACGCCCGCGAGGTGGTGGCCTCGACACTCGGAGTCCGGCGCGACGAGGTGACCTTCACCTCGTCGGGGACCGAGGCGGTCCACCGGGGCCTCCTGGGCCTGGCCCAGGCACGCGGAGCCGCCGCCGGGCGGCAGGTCGTCCACACCGCGGTCGAGCACCAGGCGGTCTTCCAGGCCGCCCACTGGTGGGGCGAGCCGTCGGTCGTGGCCGTCGACCATCTCGGACGGGTCGACCCCGAGCGCGTACGACGGCGCGCGGGCGACGCGGCCGTGGTCGCCGTCCAGCACGCGAACCACGAGGTCGGCACGCTGCAGCCGGTCGACGAGGTGGCGGAGGCGGTCGCCGGGCCGGGCGTGCCGGTCTTCGTGGACGCCTGCGCCTCCCTGGGACGGATTCCGCTGCCCGCACGCTGGTCGGCGGTGGCGGGCAGCGCGCACAAGTGGGGCGGGCCGGCCGGCGTGGGGATCCTGCTCGTGCGCAAGGGGGTCGCCTGGGAGAGCCCGTTCCCCGGCGACGACCGCATCGACGAGGGGGGGTGGGTATTCGACACCGGGCCCGCGGCGCTCGCCGCGCCCGCCGCGCTGCGGGCCGTCGTCGCCGAGCGCG
>NZ_JASGDD010000208.1:0-8489 GCF_047607365.1 Nocardioides sp.
CGCCGGGATCGGCCAGCGTGCCGAACGCCTCGAACGCACGCTCGCGGTCCTCGGCGGCGACACCGGCTCCGGCGTCGTGGACCTCGAGGCGCCAGCGGTCGCCGGCGGCCGTCGCGGCGATCCGCACCGTCCCGCCGGCGGGGCTGTGCCGGGAGGCGTTGTCGAGCAGGTTGGCGACGAGCTGCCGGAGACGCGCGGGATCGGCACGGACGACGAGGTCGCGGGGCGCGCTGACGGCGTACTCCACGGCACGGGCGAGGACCCGGCTCTCCTCCACGGCGGACTCCAGCAGCGGGCCGACGGCGACGGGCTCGGGGGAGAGCGGCGCCTTGCCGGCGTCGACGCGGGCGAGGTCGAGCAGCTGCTCGACCAGGGCCGCGAGCCGCTGCGCCTGGGCGAGTGCGGGAGCGAGCGAGGCGCCGTCGGCGGGCGCGACGCCGTCGACGATGTTCTCCAGCACCGCCGAGAGCGCGGTGAGCGGCGTGCGGAGCTCGTGGCTGACGTTGGCGACGAGGTCGCGGCGCTGCCGGTCGACGGCGGCCAGGTCACGGGCCATCGTGTTGAACGCGCGGGCCAGCTCGCCCACCTCGTCGGCCGAGGTCGCGCTCACCCGCACGGCGTAGTCGCCGGTGGCCATCCGCCGCGCGGCCGCCGTCATCTCGCGCAGCGGGGAGGTCATGCCGACGGCCAGGAGCTGGGTGACCGCCAGGGCGAGCAGCACCGTCACGGGCACGCCGAGCCAGGCCGGGACCCCGGAGGCGCGGCCCGCGCTCGACAGCAGCACGGCAGCGGTGACGCTGGCGGCGACGACGAGGCCGAGCTTGACCTTGAGCGAGGAGACCCGGGCGAGCGGCTGGCTCATCCGCGGGTCCCCGTCTCGAGGGCGTAGCCGACGCCGTGCGCCGTCCGCACGAGGTCGGCGCCGACCTTGGCGCGCAGGCCCTTGACATGGCTGTCGAGGGTCCGGGTCGCCGAGGCGCCCGGCCACCCCCACACCTCGGCCATCAGCCGGTCGCGGGTGACGACCGCGCCCGGGTCGGCCGCGAGGACCAGGAGCAGGTCGAACTCGGTCGGCGTCAGCCTGGCCTCCTCGCCCCGGACCCATACCCGCCGGGCACCCGGATCCAGGCGAAGGTCGCCGAGCTCGACCGTGCGCCGGGTCTCCTGCCCGGCAAGCTCCGCGGCCCGGTCGACGCGGCGCAGCAGCGCCGCGATCCGCGCAACCAGCTCCCGCATCCCGAACGGCTTGGTGAGGTAGTCGTCCGCGCCGACCGCGAGCCCGACCAGCAGGTCGGCCTCGTCGTCGCGCGCCGTGAGCATCAGGACGGGCACCGGGCGCTCGGCCTGGATCCGGCGGCAGACCTCGTGGCCGTCGTACCCCGGAAGCATGACGTCGAGGACCACGAGGTCGGGCGCATGCTCGGCGAAGGCGGCCACGCCGCCGGGCCCGTCGTGGGCCGGTACGACGTCGTACCCCTCGGCCACGAGCCGGTCGCAGACCGCCTGGTTGATGACCGGCTCGTCCTCGACGACGAGGATGCGCCGGCGCGTGGACGGCTCGCTGTGACTCACACCCCGAGGCTAGGGCGGCGGCGGGTCAGGAGGTGGGCACGACCTGTGGAGGTTCTGTGCAGATCAGGGGACGAGCAGGGCGATCTCCGAGGCGGCCGCGAGCGCCTCGTCCAGGGTCACGAGCCGCGCGCCGTGGGACTCCGCCAGCGCGAGGAGGTAGGCGCCGGTCACCTGACGGTGGCCGCGCACATGGGAGAGGTCGGCGTCGGCGTACGACAGGGAGTCGGGCCAGAACGTGCACTCGTCCTGCTGGTGCATTGCCCGGAGTCCGTCCTGGACGTCGGCCACAGGCACGCCCTTGCGGACGAGATAGCGAACCATCGCCCCTTCGGTGACCGAGGAGAGCGCGATCGAATGCCCGTCGCTGATCCACGAGTCCACGCGGTCATGGAACTCGTGGGCCTCGTCGGCGAGCGGAATGAGAACGCTCGCGTCCAGCAGGAACGTCGTCACTCGTCCTCGTCCAGGAAGGCGAGGACCTCCTCGTGCGTCACGGGTGTGCCGGTGTTGAAGGTGGGGAAGCCCGAGTGCTTGCTTCGGCCGAACTTCACGGGCTCCTCGTCCACGAGGTCGAGGCCGCGAGCGACCGATTCGGCAATCGCGGTGGAGAGGGAGATGCCGTGCTTCTCGGCGTAGGCGCGGGCTCGCTGATGCGTGACGGGAGGCAGGTCGACCGTGGTCCTCATAGCCACATCGTACGCCGCATCACGCCGTGATGCAGCCCTGGATCAGCGGGTCAGCGGCCGTGCAGCGGGGTGACGGTGCCGTGGCCGCCGCGGCGGTCCTCGGGCTGGTCGGGGTCGTCGCGGGTGGCCGAGGAGCCGAGGAAGGAGAGCGCGGCCTCGTGCAGGTGGCCGTTGGTGGCCACGGCGTTGCCACCCCACGGCCCGGGCTGACCCGACAGCGAGGTGAACGTGCCACCGGCCTCGGCGACGATCGGCACCAGCGCGGCCATGTCGTAGACCTCGAGCTCGGGCTCCGCGGCGATGTCGACCGCGCCCTCGGCCAGCAGCATGTAGGACCAGAAGTCGCCGTAGCCCCGCGTCCGCCACACCCGCCGCATCAGCGCCAGCATGCCGTCGAGGTTGCCGGCCTCCTCCCAGCCGTCGAGGGAGGAGTAGGCGAAGGAGGCATCGTCCAGACGGCGTACGTCGGAGACGTGCAGCTGGGTCCCCTTCATGAGCGACTTGCCGGTCCAGGCGCCCTGCCCCTGGGACGCCCACCAGCGCCGGCCCAGCTGCGGGGCCGAGACGACCGACATGACGACCTCGTCCTCGACCGCGAGCGAGATGAGCGTCGCCCACACCGGCACGCCGCGGACGTAGTTCTTGGTGCCGTCGATCGGGTCGATGATCCAGCGTCGCGCGCCGTGGCCGGACGAGCCGGTCTCCTCGCCGGTGATGGCGTCGCGGTTGCGTGCCCGCGAGAGCGTACGCCGGATCGCCTCCTCGACCGCCTGGTCCGCATCGCTCACCGGCGACAGATCGGGCTTGGTCATGACGTGCAGGTCGAGCGCCTTGAACCGGTCGTTGCTGATCGAGTCGGCGTCGTCGGCGAGCAGGTGCGCGAGCCGCAGGTCGTCGGTGTAGTCCGCCACGTCCCACACACTAATCGGGCTGGGCGGGACGGCTGCGCCGGGAGGCGCTCCGTGCGTCGCGGGTCGTTCGGGAGTGGCGGGCCGCTCAGGTATGGCGATGGAACACGGCGGTCACGGTGATCAGGTTGCTCATCGACGCCATCCCCACCTTGTTCCAGCTCAGTCCGTAGGCCGAGCGGTCGATCGTGGCCTCGGCGGTGAGCTGGACGACCTCGCTGCTCGCACTCGGGGCGACGGCGACCGACAGCGGGCGAGTGACCCCGCGGACGGTGAGCTGTCCCTCGGCGATCACGTCGCCGTCGACCTCGCTGAGGGCGGTCAGGTCGTAGGTGATGAAGGGATGGGTCTCCGCATCGAAGAAGTCGGCCGAGCGCAGGTGCTCGTCGCGCTTCCGCTGCGCGGTGTCGATCGAGGCCGTCGCGATCGACAGCGTTCCGGTCACGGCTCCGCTGGCCGAGACCGACCCGTGGCCCGCGACCTCGGTGAACGTGCCGGAGACCGGCACCATCCCCCACATGCTGCGGCTCTTGAGCTCGACCCTCGAGCGCGCCGCGTCCAGCACCCACTCGCCGGCCCCGTCCGCGCGAAGTCGGGCGATCAGCTCGGCAGCGCCCACGGGGGACGTCGTGTCGGTCATGGCAACCCCTACCCTTGGTTTGAATGTTCAAACAGAGGCTAGTCCGGTCGACTTGAACCGTCAAATAGCGCTGGTGGATGATGGCGCCGTGGCCGCTGACCCCTGCTCGGACCGAGAGAGCTCGCCTCCGCCCGCGGCGGACTGGCTGAGCGACGAGGAGATGCGGACCTGGCTGGATCTCGGGGCGGTCATCATGTGGCTCCCCGCCGCCCTCGACGCCCAGCTCAAACAGGACGCCGGTCTGAGCCACTTCGAGTACCAGGTGCTCGCCATGCTCTCCCAGTCACCCGACCGCACCGCACGCATGGGCGACATCGCGGTCCTGGCCAACGGCAGCCCGTCCCGGCTGACCCACGCCATCGCGCGCCTGGAGGGACGTGGCTGGGTCACGCGCACCCCGGGCGCCGGACGGTCGGTGTTGGCCGGCTTGACCCCGAGCGGGTGGGACAAGGTCGTGGCCACCGCCCCCGGTCACGTCGAGGCGGTGCGCCGCTACGTCTTCGACACCCTCACCCCGGCGCAGGTCACCGGCCTGGGCGTCGCCGTCGCCCGCATCCGTGAGGCACTGCGCGATCCGGACGATTACCCCGACGGCTGCCCCCGGCCGTGAGCCGTGGCGTCCGCCTCCGTCGGAGTCCGATCCGGTCGCGGTGCCCCCGGCAGGGGGTCGCGCCCGTGGGACCGGCTCAGTAGTCGGTGGCGCTGCGGGCGGCGAGGAGACGCCGGAACGACTCGACCCGCTCGGGGTCGGCCTCGCCGCGGGCGACGGCCTCGTCGAGCCCGCACTCGGGCTCGTCGCCGCCGTGGGTGCAGCCGCGGGGGCAGTCCTCGGTCATCTCGTCGAGGTCCGGGAAGGCCTCGATGAGGTGGTCCGGCTCGACGTGCGCGAGCCCGAAGGAGCGGATGCCGGGGGTGTCGATCACCCAGCCGGCCTCGCCGCCCCCGCCGGGCAGGGCCAGCATCAGCGCCGAGGTCGAGGTGTGCCGCCCGCGGCCGGTGACCACGTTGACGTGCCCCACCTCGCGGCCGGCGTCGGGGACGAGCGCGTTGACCAGCGTCGACTTCCCGACCCCGGAGTGGCCGAGCAGCACGGAGGTCCGGCCCGCGAGCCGCTCGCGCAGCTCGCCGAGCCCGTCGATGCCGTCGGCGCCGCGCCGGGTCACCACCCAGGGCACGCCCAGCGCGCGGTAGGTCGACAGCAGCGTCTCGGGGTCGGCGAGGTCGGCCTTGGTGAGGCACAGCAGGGGCGCCATTCCGGCGTCGTACGCCGCCACGAGAGCGCGGTCGATGAGCCCGTGCCGCGGCTCCGGGTCGGCCAGGGCTGTCACCACGACCAGCTGGTCGGCTCCCGCGACGATCACCCGCTCGACGGGGTCGTCGTCGTCCGCGGTGCGGCGCAGGACGGTGGAGCGCTCGCGCACCTCGACGATCCGCGCCAGCGCGCCGTCGTCGCCCGAGGTGTCGCCGACCACGCGGACCCGGTCGCCGGTGACGACGCCCTTGCGGCCGAGCGGCCGGGCCTTGACCGCCCAGATCTGGCGCCCGGCGACGACGACGGTGAAGCGCCCCCGGTCGACGGTCACGACGACGCCGTCGACCGCGTCGTCGTAGGTCGGCCGGTCCTTGGTGCGCGGGCGGGTGCTGCGCCGGGGACGGTCGTAGGCCTCGACGTCCTCGCGCCCGTAGCGGGCGTTGTTCCGCGCCAACGCTCAGTGCTCGAAGAGGCTTGCCCAGAAGGGCGCGAAGTCGGTGAACGTCTTGCTCGTCGTCCCCACGTTCTCCACGCGTACGCCGTCCACGGCCGCTCCGACGAGCACGCCCGCGTGGGCCATCCGGTGGTCGGCGTACGTGTGGAAGACGCCGCCGTGCAGGGGCGCCGGGGTGAGCGTGAGGCCGTCCGGGTGCTCGACGACGCCGGCGCCCAGCGCGGTGAGCTCGGTCGCGAGGGCGGCGAGCCGGTCGGTCTCGTGCCCGCGGATGTGGGCGATGCCGGTGAGGTGGGAGGGCGTCGAGGCGAGCGCGCACAGGGCCGCCACCGCCGGGGTGAGCTCGCCGACGTCGTGCAGGTCGGCCTGGAGCCCGGTGAGCGCGCCGGGCTCCGGGCCGGTGACGGTCAGGCCGGACGAGTCGAGGGAGACGGTGCAGCCCATCTCGGCGAGGATCCAGCGCAGGTCGTCGCCGGGCTGCGTGGTGTCGTGCGGCCAGTCCCGGACGGTGACCGTGCCGCCGCTGACGGCGGCGAGGCCGAGGAAGGGGGCGGCGTTGGAGAGGTCGGGCTCGATGACGTGGTCGATCGCCTTGACCGGGCCGGGGGAGACGACCCACCGGTTGGCCTCGGAGTCATCGACCTCCACCCCGTGAGCGCGCATCATCGCGACGGTCATGTCGATGTGGGGGAGGGACGGCACGGGCTTGCCGTCGTGACGGAGGTCGACGCCGCGCTCGTAGCGGGCGCCGGCGAGCAGCAGCGCGGAGACGAACTGCGACGACTCGCTCGCGTCGATCGTCACGATCCCGCCGGGCACCGCGCCCGCGCCGTCGATGGTGAAGGGCAGGGCCTCGCCGTCGACGGTCACGCCGAGGGAGCGGAGCGCGTCGAGGATGCGCCCGACCGGCCGCTGCCGCATGTGCTCGTCGCCGTCGAACTCGATCGCCCCGCGGCTCAGGGCCGCGACGGGCGGGACGAAGCGCATCACCGTGCCGGCCAGTCCGACGTCGATCGTGGCCTCGATCCGCTCGAAGGCGCCGGCGGCGGGGATCGGCGTCACGGCCCAGTCCGGGCCGAGCGTGTCGATCTCGGCGCCGAGCGCCTCGAGGGCTCCGGCCATGAGCAGCGAGTCGCGCGAGCGGAGCGCGCGATGCACGACCGACGGGCCGTCGGCGATGGCGGCGAGCACCAGCGCCCGGTTGGTCAGCGACTTCGATCCGGGCAGCGAGACGGTCGCCTCGACGGGACGTCGAGCGCGCGGCGCGGGCCAGGGGTCGAGGGTCACCGGCTCAGCCTATCGACGCCGAGTTCCCGAACACGCTCTCAGTGCGTGCCCGACGAGCTGTCGTCGCCGTCGGTGCTGTCGATGAAGTCGTCGGCCTCGACCTTCGCGACGATCGAGTCGGCGTAGGGGTCGAAGTGGCCGAGCTGCCTGCCGTTGTCGTCGGAGCTGAGCTCGCAGGTCAGCGTCGAGCCGATGATCGGGCCGCACACGCCGGCCTCGTTGCTGGACCAGCCGACGAGGCCGGTGAGCGTGATGGTCACGGTGGCGTGCCGCCCGGCCGGGATCCCGGTGACCACGAAGCGCGAGGCGAGGTAGTCGTCGCTGTTGGGGGTCACGTGGACGTTGGCGATCCGCAACGCGCCCGACGGGGGCGTGACCACGACGGTGACCGTGGCGGAGTCGGTGCTGACGCCGTCGCCGACCGTGTAGGTGATGGTGTGCCGGTCGCTGCGGCCGCGGGTCGGCGTCCACCGGATCGTGTGCCCGCTGAGCGTCCCGCCGCTGACGTTGGTGACGGTGATCGGGTCGCCGTCGGCGTCGGTCGCCGGCACGGTGACGACGGCGTCCTCGTCGTCGCGGATCTCCAGCGTCTCGTCGTCTGCGTCGGCCGGGTGGGCGTTGGTGAGCGAGACGGTGACCGTGGCACTCGCCGACTCCTTGCCGTCGGTCACGGTGTAGCTGAACGAGTCGCTGCCGGCGTACGCGCCGGTGGGGGTGTAGGTGAGCGAGCCGTCGTGCTCGGTGACCGTGCCGTGGGCGCCGTCGTGGACGGTGTAGGTCAGCGCGTCGCCGTCGGCGTCGCTCGCGTCGGCCGCGATCGTGACGGCCGAGGACCAGTGCGTCGTGGTGGACTGGTCGTGGGCGGTGGGCGCCTGGTCCGGGTTGAGCCCGATGACGACCGTGACGGTGCCGGTCGCGGTGCCGCCCGCGCCGTCGCCCACCGTGTAGGTGAAGGTGTCGGTCTCGTCGGCGGTCCGCCCGCGCGGCCAGACCGGCGGCGCGTAGAAGACCTTCCCGTCGCGGAGCTCGGCGGTCCCGCCCGCGCCCGCCGGCGTGCCGACGGCGGTCACCGTCAGCGGGTCGCCGTTGGCGTCGCTGTCGTTGGCGAGCACGTCGACCTCGAAGGGAACGGGGTCGGCGTAGACCGCGTGCACCTCGAGGTGGTCGGCCGCCGCCACCGGGGCCTTGTCGGGCGTGGTGACGGCCACGGTGCCGGCCACGGTGCCGCCGTGTCCGTCGGTGAGGACGTAGGAGATCGTCTCGACGCCGCGCCATGCCGTCTCGGGCGTGTAGACGACCGTCCGCGGTCGCTTGGCGCGCGCGGCGACGGCCGCGTCGATCGCGCCGCCGATGGTGCGTGCCGCGGCCCGGCTGGTGGCGCTGCCGATGCTGACCGTGCCGTGCGGGGTGCCCTGGATGCGGGCGGACTTCACCGAGAGCCGGTCGCCGTTGGCGTCGGTGGCGCCCTGGGTGAGGTCGATCGTCACCGAGCCGGCGCCGTCGGCGAGCGTCACGGCCGGGACGGGGGTGGAGATCACCGGCGCGCTCTGGGTCTCGCTCGTCGCCGAGGAGGTCGGGCTCGCGGTCGCGGTCGGGCTCGCGGTCGTGGCCGGCGTCGTGGTGGGGGAGCTGCTCGGCGTCGTGGCCGGGGGCGTCGCCGGTGCGGTGGCGTCGGCGGGGGGCGCGTCAG
>NZ_JASGDD010000209.1:0-9896 GCF_047607365.1 Nocardioides sp.
GCGCGGCGTCCGGGTCGAGCGCCTCGGCCCGGCCCAGCCAGCGCGCCTCGATCCGCGCGGGCCCGGCGTGCAGCCGGCCGTCCGCGACCACGATCTCGGCCGAGCCGTACGCCAGGAAGGCCAGTGCCAGCAGCGCCAGCGTGGCGCCGCTGATCGACCAGGCCCAGACCGGCGGGATGGCGACGACGAGGGCCAGCCACAGGGTCGCCAGGAACATCACCCCCTGGACCCACCAGCGCAACGGCACGTGCAGCCGCTCGCGATAGGTCGTCACGGTGGTCACAGCGGATGAGTTTCCCATAGGGTCCGCGCGTGGTTGACATCGCACTGACCCGCCTCGACCCGGGACTGCCGGTGCCGTCGTACGCGCATCCGGGCGACGCGGGCGCCGACCTGATGACGACGGTCGACGTGACCCTGGCCCCCGGCGAGCGCGCGCTCGTGCCGACGGGCATCGCGATCGCGCTGCCCGAGGGGTTCGTGGCGCTCGTGCATCCCCGCTCCGGTCTGGCCGCCCGTCACGGCCTCTCGATCGTGAACACCCCGGGCACCGTGGACGCGGGCTACCGCGGCGAGATCAAGGTGCTGCTGATCAACCACGACCCGCGCGAGCCCATCGAGCTGCGCCGCGGCGACCGGATCGCGCAGCTGGTGATCCAGCGCGTGGAGCGGGCGGCCTTCGTCGAGGTGGAGAGCCTCGAGGAGTCGGTGCGCGGGGCCGGGGGCTACGGCTCGACGGGTGTGTGAGGCTGGCCCCATGGCGCGCGCGACGAGAGCGTTCCTCCACGTCGGAGCGATGAAGACGGGCACGACGTTCCTCCAGCACATCCTGTGGAGCCAGCGCGACCTGGCGGCGGGCCACGGCCTGCTGCTCCCGGGCACGCGGGCGGTGCACCGTCTCGCGATGCTCGACCTGCGCGAGGTGGCCGAGCGCTCCAACCGGCCCGAGCGGGTGCCGGGCTCCTGGGCGGGCGTCGTGGACGAGGCCCGTGCGTGGGACGGCGACGTCCTGGTCTCCGACGAGCTGCTCTCCCGCGCTACGCCCGCGCAGGCGTCCCGGGCGGTGGCCGACCTCCGCGGCACGGGTCGTGAGGTCCACGTGGTCCTCACCGTCCGCGACTGGGCGCGCCGCCTGCCGGCCCACTGGCAGGAGTACGTCAAGGCGCGCGGCCTGCTCTCCTTCGAGGAGTACACCCGCCGCGACCCGCGGACCGGCGCCTTCCTCAACCCGACCCTCCAGGAGGTCACCGACGTCGTCGGGCGGGTCGACATCTGGAGCGGGGCCGGAGCACGGGTCCACGTCGTCACCGTGCCGCCGTCCGGGGCGGACCCCGGGCTGCTGTGGCAGCGATTCGCGGGCGTCCTCGGCCTGGCCGCCGACGCGTTCTCGACCGACGTGCCGCGCAACCCGTCGCTGGGACTGGAGCAGACCGAGCTGCTGAGGATGGTCAACAGCGCCCTGCTCGACCGGCTGCCGCGCCCCGGCCCGTACGACGGCGCCGTGAAGACCGCGCTCGCCCGCCGCGTCCTCGCCGGCCGCCCCGGCACGCCGCTGGTGCTCGGAGGGGAGGACCTGGCCTGGGCGCGCCGTCGCGGCGAGGAGGAGATCGCGGCGCTGGCGGCCCGCGACGTGGACCTCGTGGGCGATCTCGCGGACCTCGTGGTGCCGTCGCAGGGGCCGGCGCTCTCCTCGATGGCGACCGGGGTCGACGAGCACCGGATGCTCGCCGAGGCGGTGGCCTCGCTGACCGACCTGCTCGTCTCGGAGCACGGCCGGCGCGATGAGCTGCGCCGCACGCGGACCGCGCCTCTCGCGCCACCGGTCAGGGCGGGCCGGCTCGCCCGCCTCCGGCGTCTGCTGAGCGGCCTCGACCGTTCCTGATCTCGCGGTTCCTGGTTGCGGAGCACGGGGGGTTACGGTGGCCCGGTGAGGTTCCGCCGCAACACCAAGGCCGTCGTCCCCGACACGGCCCCCGAGACCACCGACGAGCCGGCCGACACCCCCGTCGGCCCGTACGACGTGGACGCCATCCCGCCGGAGCTGGCCGACGTCGAGCGCGTCGACCTCGGCTCGATCCTCGTCGCGCCGGTGCCCGGCTGCGACCTGCGGCTCCAGATCGACGAGCGCACCCAGGACGTGCAGGCGGTGCTCCTCACCGCGGAGGAGGGGGCGCTGGAGCTGCGCGCCTTCGCGGCTCCCCGCAACGGCGACCTGTGGGCGGACGTGCGCCCGCAGCTCGCCGCCGACATCGTCCGTCGCGGCGGCCAGGTGGGCGAGGCTGAGGGCACGTGGGGGACCCACCTCCTCGGCCAGATGCCGGTCAAGCTGCCCGACGGCTCCGACGGCGTCCAGGCGTCGCGGATCATCGGGATCAACGGGTCGCGCTGGATGCTCCGCGCCACCCTGCTCGGCCGTCCCGCCGTCGACGGCGAGTTCGCGAACGCCTGGCTCCAGGGCATCGCGGCGAGCGCGGTCCGGCGCGGCGCCCACGCGCTGCCGGTCGGCGAGGCGCTGCCGCTGGTCATGCCCGCCCAGGCGCGCTGAGGAGCACGCGATGGGCAAGCTGCGCGACCGGATCAGCGCCTGGGCCAACCCCGACAACATCGAGGCGCAGAGCCTGCGCGAGGCCTACGAGGGGAAGGGCTGCACCCGCATCGCCGACGCCCCCGACCGGCAGGTCGTGAGCCTGCGCGGCACCCTGCGCACCGTCACCCTCCGGCCGCGCGGCGGCGTGCCCGCGCTGGAGGCCGAGCTCTTCGACGGCAGCGGGATGGTGACGATCATCTGGCTCGGTCGCCGCCGGATCGCGGGCATCGTGCCCGGCCGCTCGGTGCAGGTGGACGGACGCGTGGGAGTCCAGGACGGCGTACGCGTGCTCTACAACCCGCGCTACGAGCTGATCCCGTAGGGCCGGCTCCCCGGCGGACCGGCACACGCGCCTCATCCGCCCCTCGGGTCACTGATTCGACGCATCCTCTGGCACGTCCGCCATCACCGCTGTGTGATGAGCTCCATGGATGAGGTGGGCGAGCGGCCGGGCGTCGTCCTCTCGCGCCGCGGCGTGCTCGGCGCCGCCGTGTGGTCGGCGCCGGTGCTGACGATGGTCGTCGCCGCGCCGGCGTACGCCGACTACGGGACGGGGACGCTCGAGCCGGTGACGCCGGCCTCCAGCCGCTTCCCGACCTACGCGGCGACCGAGCCGGGCAGGCAGCTCCAGGTGAGGGTGAGCGACGGCGGCGGCCTCCCGCTCGCCGGGGTCACCGTGGTCTTCGGTCGCTCGGTGAGCGGCGGGTCCTGGGACGCCGGGTTCGTCGGCGCGGGCGCGGCACCGGACGGCGCCTCGGCGACGGTCGTGACCGACGGCGACGGAATCGCCACCACGACGTACGCCTACAGCGCCGCGACGCCCGGCGCGACGCTGACCCTGACCGCGGAGACGCTCTGATGCCCCCGGTCGTCACGTGGGTCACCACCTACCGTGCCTTCACCGCGCTCGCCTCCGGACCGACCGCGCTGCACACGCTGGCCTCGGTCGGCGGGGTCGCCGCCTATGCGTGGGGCGCCGGCGGCAACAGCACCCTCGGCAACGGCTCCACCGCCAACCGCAACGTCCCGACGGCGGTCAGCACCGCCGGAGTCCTGAACGGCGTGGTCGTCACCGCTCTCGCGGCCGGCGAGGGTCACAGCCTCGCGCTCTCCGGGACGGGCACGGTGTACGCCTGGGGCCGCGGCGACTCCGGCCGGCTCGGCGACGGCGCCGACGTCGACCGGAGCACCCCCGTCGCCGTGGACACCAGCGGCGTCCTCAGCGGCCGGCAGGTGACGGCGATCGCGGCCGGCGGCAGCCACAGCCTGGCGGTCGACTCCGCCGGACAGGTCTACGCCTGGGGCCGTGCCGTCTCCGGCCGGCTCGGCATCGGCCCGACCGACCCGGGCTACTACGCCCGATCCCCGATGAGCGTGGCGCTGACCGCCACCCGGATCGCCGCCGGGTCCGGGCACAGTCTCGCGCTCGACCCCGGCGGTGCCGTCTGGGCCTGGGGCAGCGGCAGCTCCGGAGCCCTCGGGAACGGCTCCACCGCCGACGCCGACGCCCCGGTCGCGGTCGACACCAGCGGAGCTCTGGCGGGACGGACGATCGTCGCCGTCGCCGCCGGGACGTCCCACTCCCTCGCGCTGGACTCGACGGGCCGGGTCTACGCCTGGGGGGCCGCGGCCGATGGTCAGCTCGGAAGCGGATCGACCACCGGCACCAGCGTCCCGGTGGCGGTGGACGCCAGCGGAGTGCTTGCCGGGAAGACCATCGTGGCCGTCGCCGCCGGCGGAGGCCACAGCCTGGCACTGGACTCCGAGGGACGGGTCTACGCCTGGGGAAACGGAGCCAACGGCCAGCTCGGCGACGGCACCGACGGCAGCGGTCCGCGGCCGCTTGCCGTCGCGGTCGACACCAGCGGCGTCCTCGCGGGCCGGAGCGTCGTGGCCATCGCGGCCGGCAACATCCACAGCCTCGCGATCGACTCCGACGGCCACGCGTTCGCCTGGGGAAATGACGGCTACGGCCAGCTCGGCAACGGCGCGTTCGGTGCCGGGGGTCACAGCTACGCCACCGTCCCGGTGGCGGTCGACGTCTCCGGTCTCTGACCTCCGCGCCGGCTCGGGGTGTCTCGGCGCTCGCGGGGTTCCCCGTAGAATCCCGCGACGTGCCGGAGACCAGTGATTCGATCGACGCCACCGAGGATCCGGCCCACCCCAGCGTCGAGACCGTCGAGGCGCTGGTCCGCGCCCGGATGGCCGCCTCGCTCGGCGGTCGGCGCGGGATCGTCGAGGCCGCCGTCCCGTCGATCGCCTTCACGGTGCTGTGGCTGCTCACCAAGGACCTCACGCTCTCCCTCGTCGTCGCCGGCGGCCTCGCGGTCGTCGCGCTCGCGGTGCGGGTGGCGCAGCGCTCGACGACGCAGTACGTCCTCAACGCGCTGGTCGGCATCGCGATCGGCTGGGTCTTCGTGCGGATCTCGGCGAGCAGCGGGGGAGACGAGACCCAGCAGGCGCTCGCGTTCTTCCTCCCGGGCCTGATCTCGGGGGCGGTCTACACCGTCGTGGTCGGCGGGTCGGCGCTCGCGGGCTGGCCGCTCGTCGGCTTCATGATCGGCTCGGTCATGGGGGATCCGACCGCCTGGCACGAGGACAGGCAGGTGGTGCGCCTCTGCAGCCGGCTCACCTGGCTGCTGGTCGCGCCGGGAGCCCTCGGCGTCCTGCTCCAGACCCCGGTGTGGATCCTCGGCCATGCCGAGATCGTCGACGGCGACACGGCCGTCGGGATCATCGCGTTCCTGCGCTACGGCCTCGGCTGGGTCTTCCGGATCGCCGCCTGGGGCACCATGATCTGGCTGCTCGCGCGCAACGCGACCCCCCTGACCCCGCCGGAGCCGGCCGGGGGCTCAGCCGCGGTGGGTCCCGGGGGCGAGTAGCCGCTCGAGCTCGTCCTCCTGGTCGGCGGGCACGACGAAGAGGAGCTCGTCGCCGGACTCCACGGGCTGCTCGGGGTCCGGGACGTAGACCATGCCGTCGCGCAGGATGGTGACGAGCGCGCAGTTCTCCGGCAGCGGGATCAGCCCGGCCTGCTTGCCGACGTACGGGGAGTCGGAGGGCAGCGTCAGCTCGACGAGGTTGGCGCTGCCCTGGCGGAAGGTGAAGAGCCGGACCAGGTCGCCGACCGTCACGGCCTCCTCCACCAACGCCGACATGATCCGCGGGGTGGAGACGTTGACGTCCACGCCCCAGGCCTCGGTGAAGAGCCACTCGTTGTTGGGGTGGTTGACCCGGCCGACCGTGCGGGGGACGCCGAACTCGGTCTTGGCGAGCAGCGACGTGACCAGGTTGACCTTGTCGTCGCCGGTCGCGGCGATGACGACGTCGCAGCGGTCCAGGCGCGCCTCCTCCAGCGAGGACAGCTCGCAGGAGTCGGCGAGCAGCCACTCGGCGTCGGGCACGCGCTCGGGCTTGATCGAGTCGGGGTCCTTGTCGATCAGCAGGATCTCGTGGCCGTTGGTGATCAGCTCGCGGGCGATGGAGCGGCCGACGGCGCCGGCTCCGGCGATGGCAACACGCATTGCTCAGTGCTCCTGGGGTCCGGCTGCGATGGCGTCGTAGGCGTGCTGCGCGTTCTCCTCGCGCATCGCCACGTGGAGCACGTCGCCCTCCTGGAGGAGCGACTCCCGGGTGGGCAGGATCCCCTCGCCCAGCCGGTCGATCCAGGCGACGCGCACCAGGCCCTCGACCTGGAGCGTCCAGACGCTCTGCCCGATCCAGGGGTCGGTGACCGGGACCTGGTCGAGCCGGATCGTGCCCGAGGGGTCGCGGTAGTCGGGCTCCGCGCCCGCGGGGAGGAGTCGCCGCAGGACCTGGTCGGAGGTCCACTTCACCGTCGCCACGGTGGTGATGCCGAGGCGCTGGTAGACCTCGGCGCGGCCGGGGTCGTAGATCCGGGCCACGACCTGCTGGATGCCGAACGTCTCGCGTGCCACGCGCGCCGCGATGATGTTGGAGTTGTCGCCGCTGGAGACGGCCGCGAAGGCGTCCGCGCGACGGATGCCCGCCTTCTCCAGGACCTCCTGGTCGAAGCCGATCCCGGTCACCTTGTCGCCGTTGAATCCGGGCCCGAGACGGCGGAAGGCGTCGGGCTCGGAGTCGATCACCGAGACGGTGTGGTTCCGGTCCTCCAGACTGCGCGCCAGAGTGGACCCCACGCGGCCGCAACCCATGATCACAACGTGCACCGGATGAGCGTATAGCGTTGCGCCCCGTGGGTGTGGGCGACGTATCCAAGCGCATTCTGATCGGCCAGAAGCTGCGCAGCTCCCAGCTGGGGGAGACCCTGCTGCCGAAGCGCATCGCGCTCCCCGTCTTCGCCTCCGACGCCCTCTCCTCGGTGGCCTACGCGCCCGACGAGGTCTTCATCATGCTCTCGCTGGCGGGGGTCTCGGCCTACGCCTTCTCCTGGAAGATCGCCATCGCCGTCGCGCTGGTCATGGCCGCGGTGATCGCCTCCTACCGCCAGACGGTGCACGCCTACCCGAGCGGCGGCGGCGACTACGAGGTGGCCACGGTCAACCTCGGCGCCCGCGCCGGCACCACGGTCGCATGCGCGCTCATCGTCGACTACATGCTCACGGTGGCCGTCTCGATCTCCTCGGGCGCCAACTACGCCAGCGCCGCGATCCCCGCCTTCCAGGACCACGAGGCCACCATCGCCGTCGTCATGGTCGTCGCGCTGACGGCGATGAACCTGCGCGGGATCCGTGAGGCGGGCACGGCGTTCGCGGTGCCGACGTACGCCTTCATGGCCGCGATCCTCGGCACCGCCGTGCTCGGCATGGTGCTGTGGGCGAGCGGCAACCTGCCCCACGTCGAGAGCGCGAAGTTCGACATCGTGCCCGACGAGGGGATGGAGTCGCCGCTCAACACCGCGGCCCTGCTGTTCCTCCTGGCGCGCGCGTTCTCCAGCGGCTGTGCCGCGCTGACCGGTGTCGAGGCGATCTCCAACGGCGTGCCGGCGTTCCGCCGGCCGAAGTCGAAGAACGCCGCCACCACGCTGCTCCTGCTCGGCCTGATCGCCATCTCGATGATGGTCAGCATCATCGTGCTGGCCCGCCAGATGGGGCTGCGCTTCGTCGACCCCAACGACCAGCACCGGCTGCTCCTGAACGGCGTCCCGCTGGGCGACTCCCACACCCAGAACGCCGTGATCGCCCAGGTCGCGAAGGCGGTCTGGAGCGACTTCCCGCCCGGCTTCTACTTCGTCGTGATCGTCACCGGGCTCATCCTCGTGCTGGCCGCCAACACCGCGTTCAACGGCTTCCCGGTGCTCGGCTCCATCCTCGCCCGCGACGGCTACGCGCCCCGCGCCCTGGCCCAGCGGGGCGACCGGCTCGCCTACAGCAACGGCATCATCTTCCTCGCCGTCATGGCGATCGTGCTGATCCTCGCCTTCGACGCCCAGACCACGCGGCTGATCCAGCTCTACATCGTCGGGGTCTTCGTCAGCTTCAACCTCAGCCAGCTCGGCATGATCCGGCACTGGACCCGGGAGCTCGCGGCCGAGACCGACCACGCCAGGCGCCGCAAGATGATGCAGTCGCGCACGATCAACACGATCGGCCTCACCTTCACGGCCGTCGTCCTCGTGGTCGTGCTCATCACGAAGTTCCTCGCCGGCGCCTGGATCACCATCCTCGCGATGATCTTCTTCTACATCGTGATGCGCCGCATCCGCGGCCACTACGACGCCGTGGAGGAGGAGCTCGAGGCCGGCGACGAGGACAAGCTGATGCCCACCCGCGTCCACGCCATGGTGCTGGTCTCCAAGGTGCACAAGCCGACCCTGCGGGCGCTGGCCTTCGCCCGCGCGACCCGGCCCAACACCCTCGAGGCGGTCACCGTCTCGGTCGACGACGCGGCCACGGCCCGGCTGCTCGAGGAGTGGGACGACCGGCACTTCGACATCCCGCTCAAGGTGCTGCACTCGCCCTACCGCGAGCTCATCCGGCCCGTCGTCGAGTACGCCAGCGCCATCCGCAAGTCCAACCCCCGAGGCGTCGTGGCGGTGTTCATCCCCGAGTACGTCGTCGGCAAGTGGCGCGAGTCGCTGCTGCACAACCAGACCGCCCTCCGGCTCAAGGCGCGGCTGCTGTTCACCCCCGGCGTCATGGTCATCTCGGTGCCCTATCAGCTCTCCTCGGGCCTGGAGCGGGCCAAGGAGCTGCGCGAGACGAGCACCTGGATGGTGCCCGGAAGCGTTCGGCACGACGGCCCCCGCAACGGCCCCCGAGTCGGTCGGTGAGATCTCCTCGCACGCGCACGCCGCGGGGCCGCTCGCGGGTCGGAGAGCGGTTCGAGGTGGTGGTCGGCCCGGTCGCGCACGGCGGGCACTGCGTCGCCCGCGTCGCCGACGGCGAGGCCCGGCGGGTGGTGTTCGTCCGGCACGCGCTGCCGGGGGAGCGGGTGGTGCTCGAGCTCACCGAGGGCACCGAGGGAGACCGGTTCTGGCGCGCCGACGCCGTCGCGATCCTCGATCCGTCGCCGGATCGGGTCTCGCCGCCCTGCCCCTATGCGGGCCCCGGCGTGTGCGGCGGCTGCGACTTCCAGCACGCGACGCCGGTGTCCCAGCGCGGGTTGAAGACCGCGGTCGTCCGCGAGCAGCTCTCCCGGCTGGCGCGGATCGAGTCCGATGTCGAGGTGGAGTACGTCCCGTTGCCGGACGGGCGGGGCGACGACGGCCTGCGCTGGCGCACCCGCCAGCGATACGTCGACCTGGCGGCCGTGCCGCCGGCCGACCGCGGGCGCTCAGCGCCACCCGGTGACTCCCCGGGCCCGCGGTCGGGCGAGGGATCGCCGCGCGGCATGCGGAAGCACCGCTCGCGTGACGTCGTCGCCGTCGACGACTGCCTCATCGCGGCCGTCGACGCCCGCGAGCCGGCGCCGGGCACCGTCATGGAGACCGTCACGGTCGAGGGCGTCAGCCATGACTTCCAGGTCTCCGCCGACGGGTTCTGGCAGGTCCACCCCGCCGCGCCGCGGGTGCTGGCCGAGACCGTGCTCGGCATGCTCGACCCGCGGCCGGGGGAGTCGGTGCTCGACCTCTACGCCGGGGTCGGCCTCTTCGCCGCCTTCCTCGCGGATCGGGTGGGTCCCGGCGGGCGGGTCGTCGCGGTGGAGGGCGACCGGCGTGCGTCGGCGCTCTCCGAGCGCAACGTGCCGGCGGCGGAGGCGACCGCGGGCGACGTCGCGAGCGTGCTGGCGACGTCGTACGCCGGAGGCTTCGATCTCGTCGTGCTCGACCCGCCGCGCGAGGGCGCGCGACGCGCCGTCGTCGACGCCGTCGCCGACCGCGCCCCGC
>NZ_JASGDD010000210.1:0-36691 GCF_047607365.1 Nocardioides sp.
CCGCGCGCTGGATCGAGCGCCTGCCGGCGATCGGCTACCGCCGCGCCGCGCCGTGACGGCGCTCGGCGCGCGTGCTCAGTAGGCCCCGTCGGAGCCGAGCACCGCGCGGACGGTGCGCCAGATGATCTGGAGGTCCCGGGTGATCGACCAGTTCTCGACGTAGTCGATGTCCAGCCGGACCGAGTCCTCCCAGGACAGGTCCGAGCGGCCGCTGACCTGCCACAGCCCGGTCATGCCCTGCTTCACCAGCAGCCGTCGCTCGACGCCACCGGTCCACTCCGCGACCTCCCCGGGCAGCGGGGGGCGCGGGCCGACCACGCTCATCTGCCCGATGAGCACGTTCCACAGCTGCGGCAGCTCGTCGAGCGAGTAGCGCCGCAGGAAGCCGCCGACCCGGGTGATCCGCGGGTCGTTGCGCACCTTGAAGAGCGGGCCGTCGCCCTCGGACTCCATCTCCAGCCGCAGCTCGTCGGCGTTCGTGGTCATGGTGCGGAACTTGAGCATCCCGAACTCCGCGCCGCCGACCCCGACCCGGATCGAGCGGTAGAACACCGGGCCCCCGTCGCCGAGCTTGATCAGCAGGGCGATCACGAGCATCACCGGGCTGGCCACCAGGAGGCCGACGACGGCGATGACCCGGTCGAGCACCGCCTTCTCCACCCGGCTCGCGCCCTCGTACTGCGGCTCGTCGAGGTGGATCAGCGGCAGGTTGGCCACCGGCCGGACGTGCAGTCGCGGCCCGGCCACGTCGATCACGTTGGGCGACACGAGGAGGTCGATGCCCGTGCCGACGAGCGCCCAGCCGAGCGCCTTGAGACCGGCGTTGCCGAGCAGCTCGGTGTCGGTGACGATCACGGCGTCGGCGCCGCTGCCGGCGATCGCCTCTGCGAGCGTGTGGTGGGCGTCGTACGACGGCAGCGTCTCGCCCAGGATCTCGACCCAGGGCCCGTAGTGGGCCTTCGGGTCGGGCCACCACACCCCGACGATCCGGTAGCCCTCCTCCCCGTGGCGGGCGAACGCCGCGGCGAGGATCCGCGCCGACCGCGAGCCGCCGAGGACCAGGACGCTGCTGGTCGCGCCCTCGCCGGCCAGCCGGCGCCGGCGCAGGCCGCGTCGGGCGAGCTTGCGGGTGCCCAGGAGACCGAGCGTCCCGATCAGGAAGAACGCGAGCAGGAAGAAGCGCGAGAGGGCGAAGGTGGCCGCGGTCGCCGCCAGCGAGGTCGCCGCGATCACCGCGACCGCGGCGCGCGCCACCCGGTGGTACTCCTCCGATCCCTCGATCACGAACCGCCGGTCGTAGACCGACAGCAGCCGCTGCGCGGTCAGCCACGACACGACCAGGCCCAGGGTGATGAAGAGGTAGAGCACGATCTGGTCGACCGGCCCGACCTCCCCGGGGATGAGCTGCGAGGCCCCGAGCACGACCAGGCCGTCGAACAGCAGGACCAGCGCGTCCACGACCACGCGGCGGCGTACGTAGGCCTTGCGCCAGGACACCGCCGGCTCGGTGACGGGACGTGTCATGAGGTCCGCGATGTGCTCGGGCGGGTGCCAGTCCACCGAGCCGACCGTCTCCGACATCGCCATCCCTCCATCGCCTGGCACGGCACCCGGCGGCGAGCCCCCACCCTAGTGCTGACAGATGTCATGGCGCGCTCATGATCGGACAACCAGGCCGGCGATCCTCGCCGCGGCCATGCTGGGGACATGACCACAGCAGTGTCCCTCCGGGGCGTGACGAAGTCCTTCGGTCCGGTGCCGGCGGTCGCGGGCATCGACCTCGAGCTCGCCCCCGGCGAGGTCGTCGCGTTCCTCGGCCCCAACGGCGCGGGGAAGACCACCACCATCGACATGATCCTGGGCCTCTCCCGGCCGACGACCGGCGACGTGTCGGTGCTCGGCATGACCCCGCGGCAGGCGATCGCCCGCGGCCTGGTCTCCGCGGTGATGCAGACCGGCGGCCTGCTCAAGGACCTCACGGTCCGCGAGACCGTCGCCTACACCGCCTCCCTCTTCGCCGACACGATGCCGGTCGACGAGGCGCTGCGCAGCGCCGGGATCGACCGGATCGCGGGCCGGAGGGTGGGCAAGTGCTCCGGCGGCGAGCAGCAGCGGCTCCGCTTCGCGATGGCGCTGCTCCCCGACCCCGCGCTGCTGCTGCTCGACGAGCCGACGACGGGAATGGACGTCGAGGGCCGGCGCACCTTCTGGAGCACGATCCGCGCCGACGCCGCGCAGGGGCGGACGGTGCTCTTCGCGACGCACTACCTCGAGGAGGCCGACCAGTACGCCGACCGGATCGTCCTCGTCAGCAAGGGCCGCGTGGTGGCCGACGGCACGGGTGCCGAGATCCGGGCCCTGGCCGCGGGCCGCACCGTGCGCGCGACCCTCCCCGGCGCCGACCCCGACGCCCTGCGGTCGCTGCCCGGCGTCGACCAGGTCGATCTCCGCGGCGACCAGGTGATCGTCCACACCAAGGACTCCGACGCGGTCGCCCGCCACCTCCTCACCACGACAGCCGCTCGGGACCTGGAGATCACGAGCAAGAACCTCGAGGACGCGTTCCTCGCCCTGACAGGAGACCGAGCATGAGCACCATCGACCCCACCACGCGGCGGGTGCCGCCGCTGGGCGGCTTCAACCCGACGCTGCTGGTGATCGAGCTGCGGCGGATGCTCCGCAACCGCCGCACGATCGTCTTCACCCTGCTCATGCCGGCGATCCTCGCGCTGATCTTCGTCGGCCAGGACGGGTGGGACGAGAAGGCGGGCTCGGGCAACGTGGGCGCCTACATCCTCATCTCGATCGCGCTCTACGCCGCCGCGCTCACCTCCGCCGCGAGCGGCGCCATGGTCGCGCTGGAGCGGGCCACCGGGTGGTCGCGGCAGCTCCGACTGACGCCGCTCAACCCGGTCGCCTACATCCTCGTCAAGGCACTGCTCGCCCTCGCCATGGGCGGGATCGCGATCGTGGTGGTCAACCTCGTCGGCGTCGTCGAGGGCAAGCCCGACATGCCGGTCGGCGTCTGGATCGCCAGCGGCGTCCTCGCCCTCGTCTGCACGGTGACGTTCGCCGCGCTGGGCGTCTTCGTCGGCTACCTCGTGCCCGGGGAGAACGCCATGCAGATCCTCGGCCCCGGCCTGGCCGCCCTCTCCTTCCTCGGCGGCGTCTTCATCCCGCTCGACACCTACGCCGACGTCGTACGCCACATCGCCTACTGGACGCCGATGTACGGCGTCGCGGAGATCAGCCGGGCGCCCCTCACCCACGAGCTGCCGTGGTACGCGGTCGTCAACGCCGTCGTCTGGCTGGCGATCTTCATCGGCGGCGCCGCCTGGCGGATGAGCAAGGATACGGCTCGTGTCTGATCGCGGTCCCGCCTCCGAGCCGCCGAGCCTGCCCGCCCCGGGCACGCCTCGGCGGCTCGGCATCGCGGGACCGTGGATCGCCACGCTCTGGCTGCTCTTCCTGATCGGCCCCTTCGTCGAGGGATGGAGCCAGCGCGACGAGCCGCGCGGCGTCGCGGGGATGGTGCTGACCGTCGTCTTCGCCGTCTTCTACCTCCAGACCTTCGTGGTCGCCCGCCGGGCACTGCGCGGCCTCACGCCTCCGGTGCCGCTCGCCGCGGCGTTCGCCTACGTGGGCTCCCTCGGCCTGCTGGCCGGACTGCTCGTCGCCTCCGTCGGAGCGAGCGGCACGGCGACCGCGCCGTTCGTCGCGGTGATGGCCGTGATGCTGCTGCCGGGCCTGCTGGCCGTGCCGGTCGTCGCGACGGTCGTGGCGGCGGTGATCGCCTGCGGGTTCATCCCCGGCTGGACCGAGCAGGTCGACACCGCCTTCGGCGTCATCGCCGGGTCGCTCGCGGTCTTCGGGTTCAAGACCGTGATGCGCCGCAACGCCGACCTGCTGCGCGCCCGCGACGACAACGCGCAGCTCCTGGTGGACAACGAGCGCAACCGGTTCGCCCGCGACCTGCACGACATCCTGGGCCACTCGCTGACCGTGATCACGGTGAAGGCCGAGCTGGCCCGCAGGGTGTTCGACGCCGACCCGGAGCGCGCCCGGGCCGAGATCGAGGATCTCGAGCGCCTCGCGCGCGACCCCCTCTCCGACGTACGACGCGCGGTGGAGGGCTACCGCGAGATCACGCTGCCCGGCGAGCTGGCCCGCGCCCGCGCCGCGCTGGCGGCCGCCGACATCGACGCCCGGCTCCCCCAGTCGACCGACGACGTGCCCGGCGAGCTGCGCGACCTGTTCGCCTGGACGGTCCGCGAGGGCGTCACGAACGTGCTGCGCCACTCCCGCGCGACGACGTGCGAGATCCTGCTCACCCCCACCAGCGCCGAGGTCCGCGACGACGGCACGGGCTGCCCGGAGGACGACGGCGCTCAGGCGGGCAACGGCCTGGTCGGCCTGCGCGAGCGGGCCGCGGCACTCGGTGCGACCGTCATCACCCGGACCCTCTCCCCCGGCTTCTCGCTGCAGGTGACCGCGTGAGCGCCCCGCCGATCCGGATCCTCCTCGCCGACGACCAGGCGCTGGTGCGGGGCGCGCTCGCCGCCCTGCTCAGCCTCGAGCCCGACCTCGAGGTGGTCGCCGAGGTCGGCGACGGGGAGGCCGTCCTGCCCGCGGTCCTCGAGCACCGCCCCGACGTCGCCCTGCTCGACGTCGAGATGCCGCACCTCGACGGCATCGCCGCCACCGCCCGCGTGCGCGAGCACGTGCCCGGCACCCGCGTCCTCATCGTGACGACGTTCGGCCGGCCGGGCTTCCTGCGCCGCGCCCTCCAGGCGGGCGCCAGTGGCTTCGTCGTCAAGGACACGCCGGCGCCGCAGTTGGCCGACGCGGTCCGCCGGGTGCATCAGGGCCTGCGGGTCGTCGACCCCCAGCTCGCGACCGACTCGCTCGTCGCGGGCGAGTCGCCGCTCACCCGTCGCGAGACCGAGGTGCTGCTCGCCGCGCGCGACGGCTCCAGCGTCGCGGCGATCGCCGGGCGGCTGTTCCTGTCCGAGGGCACCGTGCGCAACCACCTGTCCGCGGCGATCGGCAAGACCGGCGCGGCCAACCGCGCCGAGGCCGTGCTCATCGCCGACGGCAACGGCTGGCTCTAGCGGGCTATGCCTCGCCCTCGTTCCACTTCCGGTCCTCCTCGTCCCACCGCTCGTTGTTCTCCTGGACCTTCTCCAGGGCGCGCGCGGCCTCCTCGCGCGTGGCGTAGGGGCCGAGCCGGTCGGCGCTCTTGCAGCCCTCACGGCCCTCGACGGCGTGGTGCTTGAGGCAGAACCAGTACTCCGGGGTGTCATCGCTGGACATACGCGAAATCTAGCCCGCTCAGATCGCGAATCAGATGCAACATCCCCGTTACACGCGGGCCGATAGGGTCCGGGACATGGTGGTGTCATGACCATGTTCGAGGGCTACGTCATCCGTGAGCCCGCCTATGACGAGATGTTCTCAGGCGTCGAGCCGCGCCCGGCGTACCAACGCCTGTGCGCCACGCTCGACAAGCTCACCCGCGCCGATCTGGTCAGCCGCGTGGAGACCCTGTCGGCCAACTATCTCGACCAGGGCGTCACCTTCGACATCGGCGGCGAGGAGCGCGCCTTCCCGATCGACATCATCCCCCGGATCATCGAGGCCGAGGCCTGGGCCACGATCGAGGCCGGCGTCCAGCAGCGGGTCAAGGTCCTGGAGATGTTCCTCGCGGACGTGTACGACGCCGGCACGGTCTTCGACGACGGCGTCATCCCCCGCGAGGTGATCACCACCTCGACGCACTACCACCGTGCCGCCGCGGGCGTCCGCCCGCCCAACGGGGTCCGCGTCCACGTCTCCGGCATCGACCTGATCCGCGACAACGCCGGCGAGTTCCGCGTGCTCGAGGACAACGTCCGCGTGCCCTCGGGCGTCTCCTACGTCATGACCAACCGCCGCGCGATCTCCGCGGCGCTGCCCGAGGCGATCGCCGAGCACCGCATCCGCCCGGTGGCGAACTACCCGCAGAAGCTGCTCACCGCGCTCCGCGCCGCGGCCCCAGCCGGTGTCCCCGACCCGACCGTCGTCGTGCTGACGCCGGGCCGGTTCAACGGCGCCTACTTCGAGCACGCGCTCCTCGCCCGCACGATGGGCGTCGAGCTGGTCGAGGGCCGCGACCTGATCTGCCGCCAGGGCCGCGTGCTCATGCGTACGACGAAGGGCCTGGCCCCCGTCCATGTCATCTACCGACGCCTGGACGACGAGTTCCTCGACCCGGTGCACTTCCGCGCCGACTCGATGCTCGGCGTGCCCGGGCTGATCGACGCCGCCCGGGCCGGCAACGTCACCCTCGCCAACGCGGTCGGCAACGGCGTCGCCGACGACAAGCTCGTCTACACCTACCTGCCCGACCTGATCCGCTACTACCTGTCGGAGGAGCCGATCATCCGCAACGTCGACACCTGGCGGATGGAGGAGCCGGAGTCCTTCGCCGAGGTGATGGACCGCCTCGACGAGCTGGTGCTCAAGCCGGTCGACGGCTCCGGCGGCAAGGGCATCGTGATCGGCCCCAACGCCACGCCCGCCGAGCTCGACGAGCTGCGGGTGAAGCTCTACGACGACCCGCGCGGGTGGATCGCGCAGCCGGTCGTGCAGCTCTCCACCGTGCCGACGTTCACCGACGGCCAGGACTCCACCCGCGCCATGTTCGGCGGGCGCCACGTCGACCTGCGCCCGTTCGCGGTCAACGACGGCTCGAAGGTCTCGGTGCTGCCCGGTGGCCTCACGCGCGTGGCGCTGGCCGAGGGCGAGCTGATCGTCAACAGCTCCCGCGGCGGAGGCTCCAAGGACACGTGGGTGCTCGCGGGACCGACGCCGACGGTGCAGACCCAGTCGCAGGGGTCCCAGTCGCAGTCGCAGTCGACGGCCGAGGAGGCGTGATGCTGAGCCGGATCGCGGAGTCGATCTTCTGGATCGGGCGCTACATCGAGCGGATGGAGGACACCGCCCGGATCCTCGACGTGCAGACCCAGCTGGTGCTGGAGGACGCGTCGGTCGAGGAGGAGCCGGCCTGCCGGTCGCTGCTCTCCATCATGGGCGTCGACATGACCGGCGACGACGCTCCCCAGGGTCCGCTCAACCTGACCAGCGTGCTGCACCTGCTCGCCTACGACGCCTCCTCCCCCGCCTCCATCGCGTTCTGCCTGGAGTCGGCCCGCGAGTCCGCGCGCGGGGCCCGCGAGACGCTCAGCGTCCCGCTGTGGGAGGTGCTCAACACCGCCTACCGCGCCATCCCGACGGGCCAGCTCTCCCGGATGCGGGCGCCGGCGATCTTCCAGTGGGCCCGCGAGCGCGCGGCGCTCATCGACGGGACCGCGGCCGCCTCGATGATCCGCGACGAGGGCTACCACTTCCTCGTCCTGGGGCGCTGCATCGAGCGCGCCGACATGACCTCGCGGCTGGTGGCGACCGCGTCGCTCTCGGCCGCGGCGTCGGGATCGTCGTGGACGTCGGCGCTGCGCGCCGTCGGCGGCTACGAGGCGTTCCTGCGGACCAACAACGGCGTGGAGTCCGAGCGGGCGGCCGCGGAGTTCCTGCTGCTCGACCGGCTCTTCCCCCGCTCGGTGATCTACTCGCTCACCCGCGCGGAGGAGTGCCTCGACAATCTCGAGCCCGCCGCCCGGCGTACGGGATTCCAGAACGAGGCCCAGCGGCTGATCGGCCGGATGAAGGCGGAGCTGGAGTTCCGCACCCTCACCGACCTGATGGCCGACCTGCCCGACGAGATGGAGGCGATGCAGCGCACCTGCGCCACCGCGACGACCGCCATCACCAAGCGCTACTTCGCCGGCGCCGAGGCGCTCAGCTGGCTGGGGGCCTGAGGACATGAGCATGCAGCTGAGGATCGTGCACACCACCGGGTTCGAGTACTCCGGCAAGGCGGTGGCCTCCTACAACCAGGCCCGGCTCACGCCGCTGTCGCGCCCGGAGCAGATCCTGATCCACCACCGGGTCGAGGTCTCCCCCAAGCCGTGGACCTACGGCTACCGCGACTACTTCGGCAACCAGGTGACCGCCTTCGAGGTCGTCGACCCGCACGAGTCGATGCAGGTCGCGGCCACCTCGACCGTGCAGATCACGCGCGTCGCCGCGCCCGGCCCGGTGCTGGCCTGGGCGGACCTCGGCCAGCGCGAGGTCGCCGACCGCTGGGTCGAGTTCCTGGTGCTGCCCGACCTGGTCCGCCCGCCCGAGGAGTTCGCCGCGGCGGTCAAGCAGATCGGTGCCGACGCGGCCACCCCCGGCGAGGCCGCGCGCGCCGTGTGCGAGCTGGTCCGCGCCGAGGTCGCCTACCGCCCCGGCTCGACCGACGTGCAGGACTCGGCCGCCGTGGCCTGGGAGCAGCGCGCCGGGATCAGCCAGGACATGGTCCACCTCGCGATCGGCGGGCTGCGCTCGCTCGGCATCCCCGCGCGCTACGTGTCCGGCTACTTCCACCCCAGCGCCGATCCCGTCATCGGCGAGACGACCACCGCCGAGTCGCACGCGTGGGTCGAGTGGTGGGACGCGGGCTGGAAGCCGTTCGACCCGACCAACGGGGTCGAGCCCGTCGACTCCTACGTCGCCGTCGCCACCGGCCGGGACTACACCGACGCCAAGCCGCTGTCGGGCATCTACTCCGGCGCCGAGACCTCGTCGATGTTCGTCGCGGTCGAGATCACCCGCCTGGCCTGATCCACGCCACACTCGTCCCATGGACCACCAGTTCCTGCTGATCGCGGCGGCGGCGCTGGCGATCATGATCACCGCGTCGGTCTTCTCCCGGCGCACCGGCCTGGCCGCGCCGCTCCTGCTCGTCGGGCTGGGCATCGCGGCGAGCTACCTGCCCGGGACGCCGACCATCTCGGTCGAGCCCGAGCTGGTCCTCGCCGGCGTGCTGCCCCCGCTGCTCTACGCCTCCGCGGTGCAGCTGCCCGTGATGGACGTGCAGCGCAACCTCGGCATCATCGCCTGGCTCTCGGTGGTGCTCGTCATCGTCTCCGCGCTCGCCATCGGCGCGGCCGTGCACCTGCTGTTCCCCTCGATCCCCTTCGCGCTCGCGGTCGCGCTGGGAGCGGTGGTGAGCCCGACGGACGCCGTCGCCGCCACCGCGATCGGCCATCGCGTCGGCGTACCCCCTCGGCTGATGTCGGTGCTCGAGGGCGAGAGCCTGGTGAACGACGCCTCCGCGCTCGTCCTCCTGCGTACGGCGGTGGCCGTCATCGGCACGACCGCGCACTTCAGCCTCCTGGCCACCGTCGGCGACTTCGCGTGGGCCGTGGCGGGAGCGCTGCTGGTCGGCATCGGGGTCGGCTGGGGCACGGTGGTGCTGCGCGCGCGGCTCGACGACCCGGTGCTCAACACGACGCTCTCCTTCGCGGTGCCGTTCCTCGCCTACTTCCCGGCCGAGGAGGTGCACGCCTCGGGCGTGCTCGCCGTCGTCGCGGCCGCGCTGGTGACGGGCACCCTCGGCGGCAAGCGGTTCAGCGCGCGCGACCGGCAGACCCAGGCCACCACGTGGACCACGGTCAACTTCATCCTGGAGAGCGGCGTCTTCCTCGCCATGGGCTACCAGCTGCCGGAGCTGGTCGACGCGGCGCGGGAGGAGACGACCCTCGGCGAGGTCACCGGGATCGTGCTGGTGTGCCTGGCGCTGCTCGTGGCCATCCGCTTCGTCGGCCTCGCCTGGCCGGCGGTGACCGGCGGCGTCGGGCATGCGGGCAAGACCGAGGAGTTCACCGCGCGGCTCGACGAGTTCGAGCAGCGGCTGGAGACCATGGAGCCGGCCACGACCCGCGAGGTCCGGGGGCTGCACTGGGCGCGGAAGCGGCTGGCCCGCGGCCGGGCGGAGGTCGACTTCGAGCTCCGCGAGCCGATCACGCGGCGGGGCCTGCTGGTGATCGCCTGGTCGGGCATGCGCGGCGTCGTCACGGTCGCCGCGGCGCAGACCATCCCGGTCGACACGCCCCACCGCTCGACCGTCGTCGTGGCGGCCTACTTCGTCGCCCTCCTGACCCTCGTCGGCTTCGGTCTCACCCTGCCCGCGCTGATCCGCGCGATGGCCTTCCCGGAGGAGGATCCCGAGGACCAGCGCGACGCCACCGGAGCGCTGATGCGGCGGGTCGGGTCGAGTGCCATCGACCGCCTCGGCCCGCTGGAGGAGCAGACCATCGCGGGCGAGCCGCTGGATCCGGAGGCTCTCGCCCTGGTCCGCGACCAGGTGCTCCCCCGGATCGTGGCCGGCGCACGGGCCGCCACCGCGCCGGCGGCCGACACCTGGTCCCAGGTGGCCGTCCTCCAGCAGCGCTACCTCGACGCCATGCGCGACGCCCTGGGCGCGGAGCGGAGCATCGGGGCCTACAGCTCGGCGACCTACCGGGAGGTGGAGGCCTTCCTCGACGAGATCGAGCGGCACGTCGGGCGCTGAGCGCCGCTCAGAGGTGCTTGAGGGCCTCGCGCCGGGACAGGCCCGACAGCCTGCTCCCCCATCGGTCGACGTGGTCTCTCACCCACGCGGGGTCCGTCCGGGCCTGGTCGCGCAGCGCCCAGCCGATCGCCTTGCGCAGCCAGAACGACGTGTCGTCGAGGTTCGCCTCGACGGCGTGGGCGAGGAGGTCCAGGTCCGCCTCGCCCCGGCGGCCGACCTGGCAGATCACCGAGGCCCGGCGGACCCACGGGTCCTCGTCGCTCGCCCATGCCCGGACCGTCGGCGTCACGTCCGCAGGATGGTCGGCGAGCGCGATCCGCAGGGGGTGGGTGGCGACCTCGTCCACCACGTCCCACCAGGCTCCGGTCGCCAGCAGGTGGCGCAGCAGCGGCAGGGCGTCGGCATCCAGCCAGGGACGGACCCGCGGGTGGCGGAGCAGCGCGATGACGGCGTACCACTCCTCGCGGAAGGCCACTCCGTCCCACAGCTCGCGGACGTCGCGCTCCCACGCGGCGCGGCCGTCCGGGGCGTAGCCGCGGAGCATCGGCCGCAGCAGTCGCGTCAGCTCCGGCTTGGCGATGCCGCGGTAGGGCAGCGCCGACTTCATGTAGGCCTGCTGGGCCAGCGCCCGCTCGGGGTCGCCATGTGCGGCGAGGGTCGCGCGGATCTCGGCGACGACGCTCACGGTGCGACACGGTAGCCTGCTCTGCGCGGATGGGCTGGCCGGGCGATCGCGTCGCGCTCCTCCCGAGTGATCGGAGGGGCGCGTCGAGGAAAGTCCGGGCTCCACAGGGCAGAGGTGGTGGCCAACAGCCACCCGGGGCAACCCGCGGGACAGTGCCACAGAGAACAGACCGCCTCCCGTCGTACGTCGAGAGTCGTACGCCGTGGGGCAAGGGTGAAACGGTGAGGTAAGAGCTCACCAGCGGCCCGGGCGACCGGACCGGCTAGGTAAACCCCACCTGGAGCAAGACCAGACAGTGCTCGTCGAGGCGGCCCGCTGAGAGCACGGGTAGGTCGCTGGAGCCTGCGAGCGATCGCAGGCCGAGATGGATGATCGCCCCCTCGTCAGAGGGACAGAACCCGGCTTACAGGCCAGCCCATCCGCACCCAGCCCGGCGACGCCGGGCTGTCAGGACCGACGTGCCTCGGCCTGGCGTCGGAGCTCCGCGCGGGCGAGAGCGTTCTTGTGGACCTCGTCCGGACCGTCGGCGAAGCGCAGCGTGCGGATGCCGGCGATCATGTTGGCGAGCGGGAAGTCCTGCGAGAGGCCGCCCGCGCCGTGGGTCTGGATCGCCTTGTCGAGGATCCATTCGACGGTGACGGGCGTGGCGATCTTGATCGCCTGGATCTCGGTGTGGGCCGCCTTGTTGCCGTGGGTGTCCATCAGCCATGCCGCCTTCAGGCAGAGCAGCCGGAGCTGCTCCAGCCGGACGCGGGACTCCGCGATCCAGTCGCGGATGACGCCCTGCTCGGACAGGGGCTTGCCGAACGCCACCCGCGTCTCCGCGCGCTCGCACATCATCGAGACGGCCCGCTCGGCAACGCCGACCGAGCGCATGCAGTGGTGGATCCTGCCGGGACCCAGCCGCGCCTGCGCGATGGCGAAGCCGTCACCCTCCTCGGCGATGAGGTTGGCGGCCGGCACGCGGACGTCGGTGAACCTGAGCTCCGCGTGCCCGCCGTGCTCGTGGTCGTCATAGCCCAGGACGTGCATGGCCCGGACGACCTCCAGACCTGGAGTGTCCCGCTCGACGAGGATCATGGACTGCTGGCGATGGCGGTCGGCCGACGGGTCGGTCTTGCCCATCACGATGAAGATCGCGCAGTTCGGGTTCATCGCGCCGGTGATCCACCACTTGCGGCCGTTGATCACGTAGTCGTCGCCGTCGCGGACGATCGACAGCTCGACGTTGGTGGCATCGGAGGACGCCACATCCGGCTCCGTCATGGCGAACGCCGAGCGGATCCGCCCATCCAGAAGAGGTTCCAGCCACCGCTCCTTCTGCTCGGGAGTGCCGAACATGTGGAGCACCTCCATGTTGCCGGTGTCGGGGGCGGCGCAGTTCATCGCAGCAGGAGCGAGGTGGATGCTGCGCCCGGAGATCTCCGCCAGGGTCGCGTACTGCACGTTGCTCAGTCCCCCGCCGCCCTCACCGGGCTGGAAGAGGTTCCACAGCCCACGCCGGCGGGCCTCGGCCCGGATCTCGCGCATGACCGGCGCGGAGTCCCAGGCCCACTGGTCCTCGAGCTCGGCGAGCTGATCGTGGAACACCTGCTCGGCGGGGTAGACGTGAGTCTCCATGAACTCGAGCATCGAGGCGCGGCGCTCCTCGGTGTGGGCGTCCAAGGCGAAGTCCATCAGTGGCTCTCCTTCAGTGCGGCAAGGCCGGCGTCGAGAAGCGGCTCGATCGCGTCGCCGATGGTGTCGAACCCCTCGCCGACCGTCTGGCCGTGGAGGAAGCGGTAGTGGATCCCCTCGAGGATCGCGGCGAGCTTGTACGCCGCGAGGCCGAGGTGGAAGCCGAAGCCGGTGAGGTCGCGGTCGCTGCGCTCGGCGTAGCGCTCGATGATCTCGCTCTCGGTGAGGAATCCCGGAGCGAGTGACGCGTTGGTGATCGTCGTCCCCGCCGAGGTCTCGCCGAGGCGGTGGTAGACGAGCATCAGCGCGAGGTCGGCGAGCGGGTCGCCGAGCGTCGCCATCTCCCAGTCCAGCACGGCCGTCGGTCGGTCGTCCTCGTCGATCAGGAGGTTGTCCAACCGGAAGTCGCCATGGACGATTCCCGTCGCCGACTCGATCGGCGTATCGGCCGCGAGCAGCGCGTGGAGCTCGTCGGCAGCGGAGAGGTCACGACTGCGGGAGGCGTCCATCTGTCGCTTCCAGCGCGCGACCTGCCGGGTGAGGTAGCCCTCGGCCCGACCGAAGTCACTCAACCCGACCGCGGACGGATCGACCGCGTGGAGGGCTGCCAGGGTGTCGACGAGCCGCTCGGAGATCGCGCGGGTGCGCTGCTCCCCCAGTGCGGCCAGCTCCTCGACGGCACGGTAGGGCGTCCCGGCGACCCGCTCCATCACATAGAACGGGGCACCGAGGACGGAGTCGTCGCCGCACAGGCCGTAGGTGGCCGGAACGGGAACCGGCGTGTCGCGGAGCGCGGTCATCACCGTGTACTCGCGGAACATGTCGTGTGCCGTCGCCAAGACGTGTCCCAACGGCGGCCGGCGGACCACCCACTCCCGGCTGCCGTCGGTGACGACGTACGTCAGGTTGGACTTGCCCCCGGCGATCATGGAGGCACGCAGCTCGCCACCGGCTCCGGGGATCTCCGCCGTGAACCAGGCGCCCAGCCTCCTCAGGTCGAGGCCACGCGGCGTCGGCGTCGTGACGAAGCCGGCGTCGGCGTGGTTGGGCTCAGTCATGCGCATACCTCCGCACTCGGAGGTGAGAGCGCGGGAATGAGGGCCTCGAGTGCGCTGCGCGTGGCGCGCGGGCTCGCGTGCAAGACAGAGCGGAGCCCGCAGACCCGGGCACCGACGATGTTGGGCATGGCATCGTCGACGAAGACGACACGGTCCTCGGGCACACCGAGGAGCTCGACGGCGTACCGATAGATCTCCCGCTGCGGCTTGCGGAGGCCGATCTCGCCGGAGATCACGACCGGGCCGAAGAGCGGGTCGATCAGCTCCCTGGGATAGGTGTTGCCCCAGCTGTTGGAGAGCAGCCCGACGCGGATCCCACAGTCGCGGAGCTGTTCGACGAGCTCGAACATCTCCGGGTCGGGTCGCATCTGCGCGAACATCCGGCCGAGGATGCCTGGAGCTGACGGCGTGCCCCCGTCGAGCGTGGTCAGCTCAGCTGCGAACGCCGACTCGAACTCCTCCACGTCAAGCACGCCGGTCTCGAGCCGGTGGATCGGGGTCTCCCATTCGACCGAACGGGACAGCCAGGCCTTGAGCGTGCGCGAGAACGACGCCGGATCGATCCCCTCCTCGGCGTGCCACGCCCGGATCGAGTCCGCGACAGGAACGGTCAGCACGCCGCCGTAGTCGAACAGAACGGCCTCCACCTGCGCGTCGTCGCGTCCCTGGGAGAGAGGATCTCTCACTCGATCGCTCCGGAGAGGCGAAGCCCACCGTCCACCATGACCGTCTCGCCGGTGATCCACGAGGCGTCGTCGGAGAGCAGGAACGTGACGAGGCTGCCGACGTCTTCGGGCTCGCCCAGACGCCGAAGCGGGTAGCCACCCGCGACCGACTCTTCGCGGCCGTCATAGAGCTTCTCCGCGAACCGCGTCCGGACGACGGCCGGTGCGACGGCGTTCACGCGGATGGCCGGCGCCATCTCGACGGCCATCAACTCGGTGATCGAGGCCAGCATGGCCTTGCTCGCTCCGTAGAAGCCGATGCCGGGCGCTGGGCGGATCGCCGTGAACGAGGACACGTTGACGATGGCTCCTCCGTGCTCCCGCATCCACGCGCGAAAGGCGTGCTGGGTCCAGGCCACGGCGGCGATGCAGTTGACCTCGACGACCTTGCGTGCCACGCCGAGGTCGAGGTCCATCAGCGGGCCGTAGACCGGGTTGATCCCGGTGTTGTTGACCAGCAGGTCGAGGCTGCCGAAGGCCTCGATCGCTCCTCGCACGGTGTCGGCCTGGTGCTCGGGGTCGTCGGCCCTGCCCGCCACGCCCAAGGCCACCGACGGGCCACCGAGGTGGGCGACCGCGTCTCCGAGCGCCTCGGGGTGGCGGGCGGTGATCACCACCCGCGCGCCGTCGGCGACCAGTCGCTCGGCGATGGCAAGCCCGATGCCACGACTCGCGCCGGTGACGAGGGCTGTCTTCCCGCGGAATCGGCTCACGTCGTACGACGTCGGCGGGATCACCCGTCCAGGCCGAGGTAGTCGCCGAGCTCGGCGTAGTCGACCTGCCACAGGCCGGGCGAGCCGGTCGGGTACTGCGAGCGGAAGCCGATCAGTCGCTGGACCCTCGGCGAGAGCGTCTTCGCGACCTCGCGGTCGACGAGGAACGGGTAGGCCTCCTCGCCGGTCAGGAAGCCCGGGTTGACCGCGAACGAGACCGCCCGGCGGTAGAAGTCGCTCGTCCGGTTCGCTCCGCCGCCGTGGGCGGTCTTGCCGCTGAAGAACAGCGCGTCCCCGGCCTCCATGACCGCCGGGACCGTCTGCTCGGGCGTGCCACGGTCCTCGTAGTCGTCCCAGTGGTTGCTGCCCGGGATGACGCGCGTGGCGCCGTTCTCCTCGGTGAAGTCGGTGAAGGCGATCAGGAAGTTCACCGTCACCTCGGGCCCGTTCTTGCCGAGACCGACGAACGGGTACCAGTTCTCCAGGTCGCGGTGCAGCATCTGAGCGTCGTTGCCGGGCCCGATCTCGATCACCTGCGCGGTCGTCATCCAGTAGGTGCCCGACTCCTCGAGGAAGACGGCGTCGCAGAGGGCGTGGACGAGGTCGTGGTCGATGATCTCCTCACGGAAGGTGGGGCTGTGCGTGACCAGGTTGGTGAGCCGCTTGGTGTTGGCGCCGTGAAACATCTGGATGATCTCGAGCTCGTGCGTCGACCCCGGTGCGAGTGCTTGCATGGCCGGATCGACATCGGCGTTGAAGCGGTCGATCTGGTCCTTGGTGAGGAAGCCCTTGAGGATCACTCCTCCGTCGCGGGCGACGATGTGGAGGATCTCCTCGATCGGGGCGTCGCTCGCGACGGACTGGAGTCCCTGCGTGTCGGTCAGTGTGTTCATGGCAGCGCCTTTCCTAAACGAGAGCAATCTGATCACTTGACCAGGTCGCATGAATGACTCTGTGACGTACGTTGCACCCTGTCAACGGCTCCAGCGAGACCGGGGCCCACGCCACGAGAAGTGGGTGCATGGTGCACAGGGATCGCTCGAGGCAGGTGCGAACTGTCGCGCCACGAAAGTCGGGCGGACACGACCCGGGTCAGCTTGCGGTTGGCGAACTCGTCGATACCGCCTCGATCTGGTCCGCCATCCGCATCGCCTGCTCAAGCGGCTGATGACACGAATCGTTCATTTGTCTTGATCGTTTGATCAGTTATGCCACGCTGTGCTGCACATCGCGTCGGGTCGCTCCGCTGCCCCGACCAGGCACGCAAAGGGTTGAACTGATCATGAGCGAATCGCACGACATCGTCGTCCTCGGATGTGGCCTCATGGGGTCTGCACTAGCACGTGCCTTTGCGGCTGCCGGCCACGCGACCGGCGCTTGGAATCGCACCTACGAGAAGGCGGAAGCCCTTGCTCCGAGGGGCGTGACACCGAATCACTGAGGTGACCCAGGCTGTGGCCTCGGCACCTCTGATCGTCATCTGCGTTCTCGACTACGCGACCTCGGTCGAGATCCTCGACGGTGTCGCAGACCTCACCGGCAAGACCGTCGCGAACCTGTCCAGCCTGGCTCCGGACGAGGTCACGGCGTTCGCTGAGGTCATCGCGCGGCGCGGGGGAGAGTTCGTCGACGGCTCCATCATCTGCTACCCGCAGTCGATCGGCACTGACGAGGGTTCGGTCCTGTATTCGGGTGCTCCCGAGGCTTGGGCCCGCCACGAGGCCACACTGATGGCTGTGGGCGCCTCCTCCGCCTATGTCTCCGAGATGGTGACGGCCTCGTGCGTGCTCAATCTCGGCCTGGTCGGCGCCTTCTTTACCACCGCGCTGAGCGCCTTCGTGGAGTGTGCGACGTTCGTCCTCAAGCAGGGTGTCGATCCTGAGCTGCTCGCCGGTCTGACTCCGCTCACGGTCGACTTCCTGGGTCGGACCGCCGTCGACGCGGTCGCCGAGATCGCCGAGGGTCACTTCGAGACTCGGGAGGCCACGATCGACACTTATCTGACCGGGATGGAGCCTGCGTTGCTCTGCCTTGAGGCCGGCGGCATCCAGCCGCGTGTCGTCGCGGGGGCCTTGGAGAACCTCCGTCAGGCGTCCGCCGCCGGTCTGGGCTCACTCGGGTTCGCGGCCCAGGCGAAGGTCGTCGGCGCATGACCCGTGGACCGGGCTGACCGTTCGTCGTCCCGCGCACGGATCGCCCAGGCGGGGTCCTCGCATCGAAGACGTAATCCACATCGTCCGACAGCAGCTCGCGCACGGCCTCCACTGTGTCGCGGTCCGCGGCACCGATGGCGTCGGTGGCGTCGGTGGCGCCGATGGCGTCGGTGGCGCCGAACTCACGGGCGCTCTCGGCCCGTTCCGACGACAGGTCGACGGCAACGATGCGGGACACGCCCACCGTCCGAACCCCTGCACGACCTTGCGTCGAGCAGACCACCCTCGACGTTCACGATGTTGGCAACCGCATAGCCATGGGTGGACCCGGGGTCACCGAGGACGTCCTCACACCGGTCGACAACACGGCGTTGCAGGTCTTCCGACGCGTGACCGAGCCGGGCGGCGACACCGGAGGCGCCTACCGCCTGGAGAGCGACGAGGCCTTCGGCCCCGGACTGCGCGGCACCGCCCGGGTGGTGGTCGGCCCGGAGGTCCTGATGCTGTCGCCCAGCGCCTTCACTGCCTTCTCCCGGCGCGAGCCGCACCAGTTCTACGAGAAGAAGTGCTTCGGATGCAGAGCGATCAGTTGCGGCGCTCGCCCTTGGCGGCCAGCGCCCGGGCAGGAAGATCGCCCATCGACAGGAGCCCCGGCGGCGCCTCGACGACGGCCACTGCCGCGTTCACGGCAGCGGCGATGGTGCTGAGGAAGGAGTCGAAACCGATCGACGAGCGCAACTCGATCGTCTGCTCCTCGCCGACGATCTCGTAGTCATCACCGGCGGCGATCTCGTCAGCGGGGTCGAAGAAGCCGAACATGATCTCCAGGTCGACCACCGCCTGGTCGCCTAGCAGACCGCGCGCCGAGTGCGTCACTGCGGAGATCTGGCCGGGCTCGATGCAGACGTGATCGCCGGCGCGGGGAGAGCCGGCGACGATCGCAGGCACGACCTGGCTCACCTCGACCGCATCGAGCTCCCACCCGAGCCCCGCGGCGACGGCCCCGATGGCCTGCTCGAATCCGTAGTGCCCGATGACATCGCCACGATCGCGGGCATCGGCGAACTCATCCGGCGTGAGGCCCAGACCGAACTTGCTCAGGATCGCGCCGTAGCGGGACATGTTGGTGCGACGCCGGATGCGTACGCTCTGTGCCTTCTGCGTCAAGGCGGTCAGCAGGAGCGGCAGGGTGTCCATCAGGACGCCCGGGTTGGCTCCGCTGCCGAGCACCGTCACGCCATGGGCCTTGGCCGTCTCGTCCAACGTGCGGGCCACCTCGGGGTGGCTCTGCCACGGATAGGCGAGCTCCTCACAGATGCTAAGCACATTGTAGGAGCGCTCGAGCAGCGGGAGCAGCGTCCCGGCCACCTTCGCCAGGTCTGAGATCGTCGCCACGATGGCCAGATCGGCAGGCGGAAGGTCCTCGGTCGAGGCCGTGACCGGGACGCCGATCGGGGTGCCACCGAGCACGGCCCCGAGGTCCTGGCCGACGATCCGAGGATCCTGGTCGGCAGCGCCGACCACCTCGACGTCATTGCGCTGCAACAGCGACGCGGCAATGGCCCGACCGGTAGCACCGAGACCTACGACGACAGCCTGAATGGTCACCTTCCTTCTCCTCCCCGACTCTGCAGCGCCGCGAGCTCAGCCGTGACGCGTCGAGCGTGCTCGTCAGCGTGCCTGCGCGCCTTGCGCGGGCTCCAGAAGCCACCCATCAGGAAGATGAACGGGATGAACAGGAGCTCACCCGCAACAGCCATCCAGAAGTAGTTGCGCCACTGCTTCGGGGCGTCGTCCACGGCCTTCTGGACCACCGGACCCTTCTCCTGGAGGTAGGTCATGTCGGCGGCCGGGACGGCTCCGAGGGCCTGCAACTCGCCACCGGCCTTCTCCACGGCCGGTCCCTCCTGCGTGAGGAGGGCCAGGTCGGGAGCAGGCACTGCAGTGAGGGCGAGGAGCTGTTCGGTCGCCTTCTCCGGGGACACCTTGAACGCGGCGGCGATCTCGCCGACCGCCTTCGTCTGAGCGTCGGCGCCGTTCGGGTTCGCGGTGAGCGCGGCCTGGGTCTTGGCGTCGATCGCAGCCGCGGTGGCGAGCTGGTCCTGGTACGTGGCGCCCAAGGTGAGCACCTTGCCGACGACGTCCACGCTCTTGCCCGAGATCTCGCTGACGGCCGTGACTTGTGCCGCCTGATCGTCCGGGTTCGCCGTCAGCGCCGCCGTGGTCTTCGGCGTCAGCTTCGCCGCGGTGGCCAACTCCGCGCTGTACTTGGTCGCCAGAGCCTGAACCTGTGGCCCGTCGTTGATCAGCGTGTTCACGGTGGTGACCACGGTCGGACCGAGGATGATCGCCCCAGCCGCGATCGTGCGGAAAGTGAGCCCCCACACGGAGAGGCCGGTGGCGGCCAGCGCCGGGTTGTGATCCTCGATCGTCTCGGTGTAGCTGGCCATCCAGGGAGCGAAGCCCATGCCGAGGAAGACTGACATGGCGGACGTCCACACGGCCAAGGAGGTGTAGCTGCTCGTCACGTCGCTGCTGACGTGGATGAAGCCGATGGTCGCGATGACGGCGCCGACGGCGCCCACAAGCATGAACGGCTTCCTCACGCGGAAGCGGTCCGACAGCGCGCCGACCACGACCAGCGCGACCGCCTGCGACGCCCACATCCAGCTGGCCAGTGAGTTGGCACGCGACTCGGAGTAGCCGAAGACGAGTTGAAGGAACAGCGTGAAGAAGGAGACAGCGACGTAGTAGATGAAGAAGAAGAGGCCGATGCCGACGGCCGACCCCACGATGTCCAGACGCATCATCTGCCGCACCGGGTTCTTCAGCGCGGCGGCGACGTCGATCCCGCGTGCTCGCGCCTCGACGAGCGCCTGGTCCTTCTCGCTGACCAGCACTTGATCGCGAAGCTCCGGGGAGAGCTCGCGCAGCCACAGCAGCGCGATCACGAACACGACGAGACCGGCGCCGCCGGCGATCCAATACTGGTCCTGCCAGTCTTCGAGGTGAGGCGTCTTGCTGACGACCACGGTCGACACGAGTGAGCCGAGGACGGGACCGAGGGTCCAGAACCCCATCGCCGAAGCACGGCCGAGCTGGGGACTGAAGTCGCGGACGAGGGCAGGCGTGGCGACGAGGACCACACCTTCGAGCGCGCCCAGCACGGCGAACCAGAAGCCCACCCAGAAGGTCGTGTGAGCGCTGGTGACGCCGAACATGCACACCAAGGCGCAGCCGAGGACGCCGACGGTCACCAGATTGGCGCGCCCGTACTTGTCGGTGATGCCGGCCGCCATCGACGCCACGGCGCTGAACAGCACCGAGATGACGTTGACCCAGACCCACGCCATGAAGGACATGCCCGTGGTTTCCAGCAGGTTCGCGCTGACGCTGTTCGCCACGTAGTACTGGTAGTAGAACAGGACGGTCGCCAACACGACGATCGACAGACATACCAAGCGCGTGGTGAGCGCCGGATAGTGGTGGAGCTCGCGCTGCCAGAGCCGGGTAATGCCCGCGGCCGGAGCCAGCGCAGATGCGTTCGTAGTCATGGTGGATCTCCTTGTGAAGGTGCCGAGATGAGGGCCAAGAAGGGTGACGCTTCGAACTGGCGAACTGGCGCGGTCAGGCCTTCGCGAGGGCGGCGTTCGCCGCCTCGGCCGCGCGGCGGGCACGTCGCTTGTGACCGTTGAACAGGTCGTTGAAGCGGTCGATCGCCCAGATGGTGCGGAGCCCGGCCTTGCCCATCAGCACGAACGGCGGGAACTTCGGCTCGTCGAGCCAGATGCCCGCGAGGTCCTCGTGCATGGCGCCGTCGACGACGTTGTCGGCGATGAGCGACCCGATGTACGGCGCCTGGGCGAGACCGTGGCCGTTGCAGCAGATGGAGTACCAGATGTTGTCCTGGAGCTTCCCGGCCAGCGAGATCCAGGACGACGTGATCGCCATCCAGCCGCCCCAGGCCTGCGCCACCCTGACGTCGGAGAGGGACGGGAAGCGGGTGTGGAACGCGTGCTCGAGCTCCTTGACCAGATCCGGATCCGGCGCCTTGTCCTGGGGCAGCGGGTAGCTGGTGCCGCGCTGGACCCGGCGCACGCCGATCACGATCGTGCCGCGCTCGGTGACCCGGAAGTGCTCCATGATCTGGTGCTGGCTGAGCACGCCGGTGCGGCTGGTCCAGCCGAGCGCCTCGATCCGCTTGGGGTCGATCGGCTCGGTCTCGGCCTCGATGAGGTAGGCGGGAATCGAGAGACGCTCGGGAACGATGTCCCACTCGCCGGAATAGGCGTTGGTGGAGAGCACCACCTTGGCGGCGACCACGGTGCCACCCGGCGTGGTGAGGACGACCTTGCCGTCGTCGCGGCGCCTCACATCGGTGACCTTGGTCTGCTCGTACACCCGTGCCGAGGAGGCGATCAGGTTGGCGCGGAGGCCGCGGCACATCTTGCCGGGGTTGAGCATGCCGCCGACACCCTCGATCATTCCGCCCATGAAGGCGCGTGGAATGCCGAGCTCCTCGGCCGTGCCCACCTTCCCGCGACCACCCGCACTCCGCAGGATCGCGGCGCACGCCTTCACGCGCAGCATCTGGATCGGCGAGACGGCGACCATGGCGAGGCCGTTCGGGACGTAGTCGCAGTCGATGTCGAGGTCGCGGATCTTGCCCTGGAGGTACTCCGCAGCGTGGTCCGCCAAGACCACCATCCCCTTCATCTGCTTGGGATAGAAGAGCTTGAGCATCCGCAGGTCGCCGCCCGGGGCGCCGGAGATGTGGCCACCATTGCGCGAGCTGGAGCCGTAGCCCAGGAACTCCGCCTCGATCAGCGCCACGTCCTGGCCGCGCTCGGCCAGGCGCATGGTCGTGCCCATGCCGCCCACGCCTCCACCGATCACCGCGACGTCGCAGGTGACCTCGCCGGCGACAGCCGGCTGGAGGTCGGTCGGAGGGTCGATCCAGCCGCTGAAGGTGTGCAGCTCGACCTCCGTCATGTCCTGCTTCACGAGCGTGCCTTCTTCCGGTCGTAGCTCGCGGGCGCCAGGAGGAGCTGCGCGACGTCAGCAGCAGCGCGCTGGCCCGACAGCACGGCGCCGTTCATGCTGCCCGTCCACTCGCCCGCGGTCTCCGTGCCGGCCCAGTGGACGCGGCCATGGGGCTCGGCCAGGACGCTGCCGTATAGCGTCGACGCGTAGGCGGCAACGGCGGGGTTCGGCGCGCCCGGCGCGAACGAGTCGGTGTTCCAGCACTGGTCGATGTAGTCGATCGGCTGGGCGGCTTGCGGGCCGAAGATGTCGATGATCTGTTTCACGATCTGGGCCTTGCGGACGTCCGGAGCGTGGGAGTCGAACACACGCGGGTCGCAGAACGCCATCAGGACGCCGGGACCGTCAGGGCTCGGCGAGACGTCAAAGGTGCCGAAGGTCGACCCGGTGTCGATCAAGGATTGCCCCGATAGCCCTTCGGCTCGCCAGAAGGGCTTGTCATAGGCGACGAAGGCCTTGCTGAGGGCGCCGAGGGTCCACGACTTGACGAGTCCCTGAGCTAGCTCGGAGAGCGCGGGCTCGAAGTCGATGCCGCCGCGGTGCTCGGTGGCCGTGGTGACGATGGCGTACTTGGCCGCGATCTGGTCGGAGTCGGTGTGGGCGACCACGCCGTCCGCGTCCTGAGTGATCCGGCGTACGGGGGCGCTGATGTGCACCCGGTCGCCGAGGAGCGCGGCGTAACGGATCGCGATCTCCTGGGTGGTCTCGCTGTACCGGGACTCCTGCATCCCGCCTTCAGCGTCCATCATGAAGTCGAAGCCGCCGAAGGCACGGATGGTGCGCAGCACGTGCAACAGCGAGACGTCACTGGTCTGGCACCCCCACTCCACCTTGGAGACGATCGTCATCATGGCGCGCGTGGTCCACCGCGCCCGCTTGCGATCGAGCCACTCCTCCAGGGAGATCGCATCGAGCTCCGCGGCGCGGGGGGAGTCCCACGGGGCGTCGACATCGATGGTCTTCGCCAGCTTGTCCAGGGCGAGCTGGATGCGTGCCATGTTCACCAGGGCCACCGGGGAGAGCTTGGGAATGGTGCCGTTGAAGGTGCTCCGCTTGCCGGCGAGCCACAACACGCAGCGGCCCTCGGTGAACTGCGGGACAGGCGTGCACCCGACCCGGTCGGCAAGTTCCCGGATCGCGGTGTGCTGCTTCGCCACCCACGTGCCACCGAAGTCGACCTTCACCCCGGCCACCTCTCCGGTGAAGACGCGGCCGCCCACCCGGTCACGGCCCTCGAGCACCCGCACCGAGTAGCCCTTCTCTACGAGATCGTGGGCAGCGCTGAGGCCAGCGAAGCCGGCACCGACGATCACGACGTCGACGTTCGTGGGCGCGTTCACGACATCACCGCCGCGGTGCGAGCGGACAGGGGGGCACGCGCCACACGGTGGTCGTGCAGCGCCCGGTAGGCGTAGTAGTACGTGATGGCCTGGCAGCCCCAGACCGTGAGGGCGATCGTGTAGAAGATCGTCCGGTACTCGTCGTCGAAGGAGAACGGGAAGAAGTCGTAGGTGACCGCGACATAGGTGGCGGCGAGCGTGACCACGCCAGTCAGAACGGCAAGGCGGGTGGCGCCGGTCTCCCAGACCTTCTTGGCGAAGTAGAGCAGGAAGAGGGTCGTGACCAGGTTCGCGACGACGTAGAAGGCCGCGATGGTGATGTGAAGGGGATCGTGCACGAGCGTGTCGTCATGGATCGGCCCGAGGATGACCGCCGTGACGGCGGTCAGGCCGACGATGCCGAGCTTCACACGAAGCGGCGGCTTGTAGCCGTCCGTGACGGTGAGCAGGCCGACGATCAGCAGGAGCGTGAACCCGAAGGAGCGGGAGAAGGCGTCGAGGATGTACGCCAGGTGGTACATCGGGCTGCTCTCGTCGCCGCCCAGGAGCGACCACACCAGGAAGTTGGTCGACGAGACGGCTACCACGAACCACTCGATCGACAGCAGATGGTTGCGGAAGCGCAGCATCTTGAAGCCGAAGATCCAGGTGGTCGCCATCAACCACAGGTCGGACAGTAGAAAAAGCACGTCCTTCACAGTGCGACTCCCGTTCATTTGGTCGTTGGATCTGGTCGCTTGACTGGACCATTTGGCCGAGTTTGTGGTGCGCGCCACTCGGTGTCAACGCACTCCGGGCACCTCGCCGAGCACGCCGGGGAAGTCGGTGCACGATGCACCTGAGCGATCGCAATGGGGGTGCGCGATGTCGTTGTGACCGCCGTCATAGGCGACCAGAGTGGGGCCATCTATCGCATCGAATGAGGGGTTGGCTGTCGTGACAACTGAGGTAACCGAGGCGGTCGAGCAGCTCGACATCGTCATCATCGGCGCTGGAATATCCGGGATCGGTGCGGCGACGTACTTCACCCGAGAGCTCCCCGGCAAGTCCATCGCGATACTCGAAGGACGCGAGGCCCTCGGCGGCACCTGGGACCTGTTCCGCTACCCGGGCATCCGCTCCGACTCCGACCTGCACACCTTCGGCTACGAGTTCAAGCCATGGCGCCACGAGCACGCCATCGCGGACGCCCACCTCATCAAGGACTACCTCCGTGAGACCACCGAGGAGAACGGCTTCGCAGACCAGATCCGCTACCGACACCGGGTCCTGAGGGCGGCGTGGTCCTCTGAGGAGAAGGTGTGGACGCTGACCGTCGAGGTCACCGACCCGTCCGGGACTGCCAGAACCACGACGATCCGCAGCACCTGGGTGTTCGCCGCGACCGGCTACTACAAGTACGAGGAGGGCTACACCCCCGAGTTCGCCGGCCGTGAGGACTTCGACGGCCAGATCGTGCACCCGCAGCACTGGCCCGACGGCCTCGACTACGCGGGCAAGAAGGTCGTCATCATCGGAAGTGGTGCCACCGCCGTCACGATGGTGCCGGCGATGCTCAAGGGTGCGGGAGCTGCCGCGCACGTGACGATGCTGCAGCGAACGCCGACGTACATCGCCTCGATGCCTCGCGTCGACCGGGTCGCGCTCCATCTGACCAAGCTGCTCGGCGACGAGCGCGGGTACGCCGCCACCCGACTCAAGAACATCTGGCTGGAACGTGGCCAAGTGCTGTTCTTGCGGCGCTTCCCCAAGGCCGGCCGCCGCCTCATCCGTGCTGACAACGTCAAGCGCCTCCCCCAGGGCTATGACGTCGACAAGCACTTCAACCCTCCGTACAACCCCTGGGACCAGCGCCTGTGCCTGGCCCCCGACGGCGACTTCTTCGACGTCATCAAGGACGGCAAGGCCGACGTCGTGACCGACAAGATCGTGCGCTTCACCCCGACTGGCATCCTGCTCGAGTCAGGCCAGGAGCTGGACGCCGACATCATCGTGACCGCGACCGGCCTCAACATGCGGCTCTTCGGCGGCATGGAGATCGTGGTCGACGGCAAGCCGACGGACATCACCCAGTCCTACGCCTACCGAGGAATGCTGCTGAGCGGCATCCCGAACTGGGCGATGGCCATCGGATACACCACCTCCTCGTGGACCCTCAAGGTCAGCTTGATGTGCCGCTACTTCATCGATCTGATGAAGCACATGGACGCCCACGGCTACATCGAGGCTGTCCCCGTGGCCGAGGCCGGCATGGAGTCGCGTCCGGTGATGGACCTTCAGTCCGGCTACGCCCGGCGTGGGGCGAAGCACCTGCCGAAGCAGGGCGTCTCGGCTCCGTGGCGGATGGCGCTGTCCTATCAGGAGGACGCCAAGGCTCTGCGCGGACCGGTCTTCGACGAGCATCTCAAGTTCGGCACCGCATCCAAGGCGAAGCGGAGCACGGCCGATGTCTGATCCCATGTCCACCGACTCTGCGAACCACTTCGCGCAACTCCCATCGGGGATCCGGATCTGCTTTCGCGATCACGGCAAGGCTACGGACCCCGCGATCCTGCTGGTTGCCGGGCTCGGCGAGGATCAGACGTTCTGGGGTGACTCATTCGTTCGAGCGTTGACGTCGTCCGGCTACCGCGTTGTCACGATGGACAACCGCGACGTCGGTCAATCGACGTTCTCGACGACGCCACCTCCGGCTATCTGGCGGCAGGTCTTCGCTCGACCGCGCCGCGATGCCTACAGCTTGGCCGACATGGCACAGGACTGTGTCGGAGTCCTCGACCACCTGGGCGTCGAGCAGGCTCATCTCGTCGGGCGATCGATGGGCGGCATGATCGCCCAGACCATCGCCGCCACGGCACCCCAGCGCGTGCTGTCGTTGACCTCGTTGTATTCGACCACCGGAGCGCCCAAGATCGGGCAGCCGGCGAAGTCCACGATTCGTATCCTCGTCCTCACGCCTGACCCCAAGACGAGGACAGATGCGGTGCGTTCGCACTTGCGCCTGACCCAGCACGTCGCTGGGACGGGATACCCCATCGACGACGCCGAGGAGGCGGCGATCGCGGCTCGTGGCTGGGACCGCGCAGCAGGGGACGCTCCTGCAGGAGTGGCCCGCCAGATCGAAGCGATCCAGCGCTCTGGGGACCGCACCGCCCAACTCGGTCGCATCACGGCGCCCACCCTGGTGATCCATGGCGATCGGGATCTCCTGGTCTCACCGACCGGCGGCCTCGCGACTGCCAAAGCGATCCCGTCCGCACAGCACGTCGTCATCTCGGGCATGGGTCACCACATCCCCGAAGGCCTGGTCGACCCGATCACGCGCTACATCGTGGGACATGCCGATCGCGTCGGCAGCAGCGGCCCCATCGTCGAGATCTGCTGATCCGGACATTCCTTGCGTCATCGGGACTCTGCTTTCACTCCCACTCGTCACGTGTTCAGCGGCAGAATTGCCGCCATGGACGAACTGTGGCCCGAACCCGGAGCGAGGTCCGCGGAGCTCATACGTTCGGTCAGCCAGAGTCTCTTGGCCGAGGTCGAAGGCTTGGCTGAGGCGGTGACCGGCCCTTCTCTGACCGGGCAGAACGCCCCCGCGCTGCTCGCCGACGCCACGTTGAGCTCCGAAGAGCGTCACATCAACCGCAGCGCGTTGATCCAGTGGCTCACCGCCAACATCCACAAGCCGGGCCGGCGGGTCCTGCCTGACTTTGGAAGCAGGACGACGTCCTACATCAGGGACCTCGCCTCGCGTGGTCTCGCTCCCGACTTCGCCGGCGGCTGGCGAGCGGCCGTCCCCGTGGCATGGCGCGGCTGGCTGCGAGAGTGCCTGGACCAGTGCAGTGAGCCGGCGGTGCTCGAAGAGGTGCTCGACGTGATTGCCCAGTCCATGGCGCAGTACGCCATCGACTGGATCGTGACGGCGAGCGAGATCACCCTTGGCGACGCCATGAAAGACGCGGATTCGTCCGCGATCGCGATGATCCAGACGATTGCCGGCGGTGCCACCGTCCACCCGGACGTCGCCGAGGCCCGGCTCAACTATCGCCTCGCGCGCTGGCACCGGGCCTTGATCCTCTGGGTCGATGGCCCAGAGCAGGTCGACTGCCTCGACCGCGCAGTTGCCGAGGTTCGTTCGATCTCAGGTGCGACGAGCCCGCTCGTCGCTCGCGCAAGCACAACCTCGCGCTGGCTCTGGCAGTCAGGATCCGACGCTCCTGATCCGCGGCCCGTGGCGAAGGCATTGCGAGCGATCACGGGCGTCAAGGCAACGGTCGGCCGGGCTGGCCACGGACTCGAGGGGTTCCGGGCGAGTCATCACGATGCTCTAGCCGCACAGGCCATGATCGTCCGGCTCGAGTCGGACCGGCGCTTCACGGCGTACGCCGACGTGGAGCTCATCGACACGCTGACCAAGGACCGAGCGAGCGCGACACAGTTCATCACCAACACTCTCGGCCCCTTGGCGGCGGCTGACCCGGCGCTTCAGCAGACCCTGCTGACCTACGTCCAGTGTGGCTTCAACACCACCCGCGCGGCCGCAACGCTCTACGCCCACCGCAACACCGTCGAGCGCCGGGTCACACGGGCGAACGAGCTCTCGACGGTGAAGGTCGAGGACAACCCCGCCCATGTAGCGGCGGCGCTGCTGGTCCTCGAGGTAGCTCCGCACCTGGGCGTTGGCGCTACGGCCTGACTACCAGGGCAGCGCTCATGCCTACGGCTGACGCTGCTCCAACCGCCCGTACCAGCGAAGCGCGGGAAGCACGAGAGCGGTCACTCCGGCGAGCACGATGAACGCAGTCGCCGAGTGGTGGACCAAGATCCCGACGATGGTGGTGACGACAACTCCTCCGAGGTTACCCGCCAGCCAGATGAGCCCCGCCGCTGTGCCCTCGGCGTCAGGGGCATGCCGTTCGGTGAGTGCCAGGACGATGGGCAGGGCGGGGAGCAACGCCATACCGATCGCCAACATCATCAGATACCCGGTCGCGACGCCCGGGATCACAGCCAGGACCAGACAGGCGATGGCGGTGACGGTGATGCCGACCGCGATGACGTTGAGCTCGCGGTCCCTCTTCTCCGCCCACACCGGAACGACCGCGCAACCGATGACACCGGCGATCGTGGTGAGCGCCAGGATGATGCCCGCGGTGGCCTCCGAGACCCCGGCCGGCTCGAGGAGCGGCTGGGCGTACGTCGTGAGGGCGATGAAGGTGCCCATCGGAATGACGACGACCACGCAGAGGCGTCGAAGGTGCGGGTTGCCCCACGCGGCACGGAAGGACCGCAACCCGCCCGTGGTCGGCATCTCCTCCATCGAGGTCGCGAGCGGTCGCACCATCGCCAGCGCGACGATGAGGTAGGCGGCCGCGGCCAGCGCGATCAGTGCAGTGACGAGAGTCAACGTGCGAACGTTGTGGGCACCCGGCAGCGCCGCGCCGGCGGCGAACCCGACCACCATGCCGAAGAACGTCGCCGCGGACGCTGCGGCGATACCGGTCGTGCGGTCCTTCTTGACGAGATAGACGACCACGAGTCCCGTGATGCCGTTGAGGACGAACGGCTGTCCGACGGCGGCCACGACCTGCCCGATGAGGGCCCACGAGTAGCTGTCGCCCCCGAGCCTCAGGAAAGCGCCTCCCGCGGTGAGAGCGGCGCCGGCGATGAGTCCCGGCCGGAAGTAGCGGTCCAGGACCAGACCTGCGGGGATCGCCAAGATCACGTAGACCAGGACGAAGATCTCGGCGAGCCACCCGATCGCGCTGATCGACACTCCGAAGTGATGCGCCGCGTCGTGGGTCACCGCCGCGTAGTTGACCAGGAGGGTCTGCGTGGCCGCCGCGAGCAGGCCGTAGGCGACGATGACCGACCACCGGCTCCGCTCCTCCCGGTCCAGTGGGATGGAACGGCCCGCCTGCCGTCCGCCGTCCTGCAACTCGTACGCCGCCATGGCACGTTCCTCCGCGTGTGATCGATGTCACCGGATCGTCGCAAGACGCTCATCAGCGCGGATACGACACGCTGCACCCCGATTCGGACGCCGCTGTGCACGGTGTCGTACGGCCGACAGTGACGCGGCTCGTCATCGCCGTCACTCTCCGGGGCCTGACGTGCTACGCCTTGCGCTTGCGGCGTCGGAGGTACGCCTCGATCATGTCCGCGGCCATCTCGGCGCGGCGGCTGACGGCTTCAGGATCAGGCTCGGTCATCATCTGCATCGTCAATCCGTCGATGATGGCCGTGAAGACGCGGGCGAAGGACTCCAACTCCGCGTCGTCGGCGATCGTGGCGCGCGCGCCGCGGAAGACGGCCTTCCATTCGCTGACGAACTTCTCGTACGCGCGCGCCGCTAGCGCTGCGTCGTTGCGCTCGGCCCACAGCCAGATCTCGATCTGAGCTCGTGAGTGGTCCCTGTTTCGCAGTCCCCACCCGACCGTCGACAGGAGAAGCTGACGTGCCTCCCCGGCGAGGTCCTGGCCGGGCTGCTCGACACTCGCGAAGTCAGCTCGCAACTGCTCGCCCAGCTCCTCGAAGACCGCCCAGAGCAGATTCTCCTTCGTTTGAAACGCGTAGTGCAGAGTCGCGAGTGGCGCTCCCGCCTCTTCGGCGATGCGTCTGGTGGTAGCACCGTCGACACCCTCCCGGGCGATCACCGCCACGGCGGCGTGGATGAACTGCTGACGTCGGATCTGCGCCGGAACGCGAGCCACGATGCCCCCTCGGCTGACTTGATCATACGAACAAGTCGGACGCTATCATCCTGCCTTCGGCAGCCTGGGCACCCGATCTGGCCGGTCAGGTCGGTCAGGTCGGTCAGGTGGAAGAAAGCACACGCGCCAGCGCCGACGCCGTCGCGTCCACATCGTCGACGGTGTGGGCTACCGAGAGGAAGACCTTCCCCGACGGCATGAAGAGGAAGCCACGCTCTGCCATCCCGCCGAGGATGCGATCCCACAGACCACCGGTGCCGTGCAGTCCGGTGCCGCCCCCGTCGGGGACGTATTGGAGCAGGGACCCCACCCGGTTCAGGCTGCCGCGGCCCGGCTCCGTGGCGAGCACGGCGCCGATGCGCTCCTCGAAGTGCTCGGACGTCCTCTCGAGCGCGTCGTAGAGTCCGGGCTCGGCGAGCGTGCGCATGGTCGCCTCGACCGCAGCGAGGGCGACGGGGTTGGAGTTGAACGTCCCGGCGTGGACGACGCCGGAGGTGACCTGGTCGACGAGCTCGGCCCGACCGACGACGGCGCTCTGCGTGAACCCGCCGGCCATCGCCTTGCCGAAGACCGACAGGTCCGGCCGCACCCCGAATCGCTCGGCCGAGCCGCCGCGCGCGATCCGGAACCCCGCGATCACCTCGTCGAAGACAAGGACCACTCCGAATCGATCGCAGAGAGCGCGCAGTGTGGGAAGGAAGTCGGGGGCGGGAGCCTCGACCCCTCCGTTGCTGAGGATCGGGTCGACGAGCACGGCCGCGATGTCCCTCTCCGCCGCCTCGGCGAGCAGCCGCTCGGCCATGGTGACGTCGTTGAACCGCGACACCACGAGGTCGTCGAGGGCCGTGGCCGACTGGCCCTTGCTGGCGACCGTCGCCGGGAGGCCGCTGTCGGACTCGACGAGGCCGGCGTACACGGAGTCGTGCCAGCCGTGATAGCTCCTCGCGAACTTGAGCACGCGGCGCCGGCCGGTCGCTGCACGAGCCAGCCGGAGCGCGACCTGGACGGCCTCGGTGCCGGTGTTGCTCCAGAGCAGGCGCTCCCCGTGCGGCACCGCCTCCAGCACCGCCTCGGCGGCGAGATACTCGAGCTCGTGGCCGGTGCCGACGACCTGCATCCGAGTCGCGACCTCCCGAACGGCCTCGACGATCCGAGGGTCGCTGTGGCCCAGGACCATCGGTCCCCATGCCATCACGTAGTCGACGTAGCGATCACCGTCGAGGTCCCAGACGTACGCTCCCCGGGCCTCCCGCACGAAGACCGGGTGCGGCTGCATGGAGGCGCGCAAGCCGGACCCGACTCCCCCACCGATGCTGCGCTGAGCGCGTTCGAACGCCGACCGGGACGACGTGAGGGACATGAGGACTCTCCTTCTGCGAGATGCACGCGGTCGCTCAGCGATCCGCGACCTGGATTCCTTGGGTGTGGACGATGTCGAGCCGGCCGTCGGCGTGCCGCGATCGGAGGACCTTCTTGTCGAACTTGCCGACGCTCGTCTTGGGCACCTCGGCGACGAAGGTCCACTGGGCAGGAAGTTGCCACCTGGCCCATCGTCGAGCGAGGTGCGCCCTGAGGCCCTCGGGATCGGGGGTGACGCCCTCGCGCAGGACCACGGCGACGCACGGACGCTCGTCCCACCTCGGGTCCGGCACCGCGAAGACCGCGGCCTCGACGACATCGGGGTGGGCCATGACGTCGTTCTCCATCTCCACCGAGGAGATCCACTCGCCGCCCGACTTGATGATGTCCTTGGCGCGATCGACGAGGGTCAGATAGCCATCGCGGGTGATCCGGCCGACGTCACCGGTCCGGAGCCAGCCGTCATCGAAGCTGCCGGGCTCGGCCACGGGACCCTGCGGTGAGTAGTACGAGCCGGTGACCCACGGGCCGCGGACCTGCACCTCACCCAAGGAGATGCCGTCGTGCGGCACCGTGTGTCCGTCCTCGTCCACGAGACGGTGCCGGACCAAACTCGGGAACTGGCCCTGGGTGACGCGGTACGCCATCGCGGCGTCCGCATCGATGCCCGCCGGCGCGTACGCGACCGTGCCCAGCGACGATGTCTCCGTCATGCCCCACGCTTGGACGATGGTGACGCCGTGCCGCTCCTCGAAGGCCTCCATCAAGGCCGGCGGCACTGCCGCACCGCCGACGACGGCCGTCCTCAGGTGGCTGATGTCCTGCGGATGGCGCTCGAGCTGCGTCAGGATCCCGTTCCACACCGCCGGCACCGCCGCGGCACGGGTCGGGCGTTCGGCTGCCATGAAGGCCAGGAGCGGCTCGGCTTGGAGGTACTGGTCGGGCAGCAGCAGCGACGCGCCGGACACCAGTGCGGCGAACGGCAGGCTCCAGGAGTTCACGTGGAACATCGGCACGATCGCGAGGCAGGAGTCCGCGGTCGAGATGCCGAACCCGCTCGGGGTGGTCACCTGGAGGGCGTGGAGATACAGCGAGCGGTGCGAGTACACCACGCCCTTCGGGTCGCCCGTCGTGCCGGAGGTGTAGCACATCGCCGCCGGCGCACGCTCGTCCAAGACAGGAAAGTCGTACGTCGCGGCCTGTGCGGCGAGCAGCTCCTCGTAGTCGTGGACAGCGACGCCGGGAGGGGCTGCGAACGACGAGGCGTCGCCGTTGACCACAACGACGTGCCGAACGGTCCGCATCTGCGGAAGCACGGCCTCGAGGGTGGCCAGCAGGGAGCCGTCGACGAAGACGACGTGGTCCTCGGCGTGGTTGGCGATGAAGGTCAGCTGTCCTGCGGAGAGCCGGATGTTCAGCGCATGCAGGACGGCACCCATCGCCGGCACGGCGGTGTAGATCTCCATGTGCTCGTTGTTGTTCCACATGAAGGTCGCGACCCGGTCGAACCGCCCGACCCCCAGGGAGACGAGCGCGTTCGCCACCCGTGCGGCGCGCCCCACGAGGTCTGCGTACGTGGCTCGACGAGTCTCGGTTCCGGTCCAGGTCGACATGGTCGAGGCGTGGTAGGCCTCCCCCGCGTGATCGAGAAGATGGGCGAGCGACAGTGGCTCGTCCTGCATGGTGCTGAACACGAACGCTCCAAAGACGTCGTACGGGCGTCAGAATCGGATGACCGAGCGGATCCCGATGCCGCGCTTCATCTCGTCGTAGCCGTCGTTGATCTCCTCCAACGCGATCACCCGCGTGACGAGTGCGTCGAGGTCGATCCGACCGTGCAGGTAGTGGTCGACGAGCTGGGGGAAGTCGATCGCCGGTCGGCTCGACCCGTAGTTCGAACCGATCAGCTTCAACTCCGAGTCAGACATCACAAAGGGGTCGATCGTGATGGTGAGGCCGTCGGGAACCTGTCCCGCGACGATCGCGCGACCACCCCGGGCGAGCGAGGCGTACGCCGCCTCGATGGTCGCAGGCAGGCCGATCGCCTCGATGGCGACCTCGACGCCGCGGCCGTCCGTGAGCTCGACGACCCGCTCGGCGAGGTCCTCCGTCGAGGTGTTGACGACATCGGTCGCGCCGAAATGACGCGCCTGCTCCAGGCGCGTGTCGGACAGGTCGACCGCGATGATCTTGCGGGCGCCTACGAGGCGGGCGCCCTGGATCGCGTTGAGGCCGACGCCGCCACACCCGAGGACCAGCACGGTCTCATCCGGGCGGACGTTCGCAGTGTTGATCGCCGCGCCGACGCCGGTGGTGACGGCGCAGCCGACCAGGGATGCCTGCTCGAACGGGGCGTCCTGGCGCACGGGGACGACGCCTGACTCGGGCAGCATCGCGTACTCGCCGAAGGTGCCGGTGCCGGCGAAGCTGTAGACCTCTTCGCCTTCGGCGGTGGTGATGCGGGTCTTGCCGTCGAAGGACAGGTGGTTGGCGGAGTGCTCGGCGACTTTGTCGCACAGCACCGGTCGGCCGCTCACGCAGTAGCGACAGCGCCGACACGGGGGCGTCCACGAGATGACGACGTGGTCGCCGACGGCGACGCCGGTCACTCCCTCACCGACCGCCTCGATGACGCCGGCGCCCTCGTGCCCGAGGATCATCGGGGTCGGGACCTCCCACTCGCCGACCACCACGTGGAGATCGCTGTGGCACAGCCCGCTGGCCTTCATCCTGACGAGCACGTCGCCAGGCGGAGGGGTGGACGGAATCGAGACGGTCTCGATCGTCATCGGCTCGTTCGGCGTCCGGAAGACGGCGGCCTTGAATTCGATGGTCATGGTCTGTGGCCTCTCAGTTGGCGACGCGGATGAGCTTCTTGTTGGCGAACTCCTCGATGCCGTACCGGCCGAGCTCGCGGCCGAACCCGGACCGCTTGATGCCGCCGAAGGGCAGTTCCACGCCGTCCATGCCGACGCCGTTCACGTAGACCATGCCGGCCTCGATCCTGTCCGCGACGCGGATGGCCTGCTCGGGGTCGGTGGTGAAGACGTAGGAGCCGAGGCCGAACGCCGTGTCGTTCGCCAGGTCGACGGCCTCGTCCTCGGAGGAGACGCGGTAGACCGTCGCCACGGGACCGAACAGCTCCTCGCGGGCCGAGGCGGCCGTCGGCGAGAGGTCCGAGAGGACGCCGGGCGGGAAGTACGCACCTTTGCGGTCACCCTCGGTCACCAGCGTCGCGCCGTCGGCGACCGCACGCCGCACCTGCTCGTCCAGGCGTTCTGCGGCGGCGCTGGAGGAGAGCGGGGCGAGGCTGTCCGCGGCAGCCAGCACACCTCGGGTGAACTTCTCGACGAACGGCTCGTACAGGTCATCGGCGACGATGAACCTCTTACCGGCGTTGCAGGCCTGCCCTGCGTTCTCCAACCGCGCGCCGAGCGCAGCTTCCACCGTGGCGTCGAGATCGTCCGTGGAAAGGACGATGAACGGGTCGGACCCGCCGAGCTCGAGGACGACCTTCTTGAGATGGCGGCCCGCGGTCTCGGCGATCACCGATCCGGCGCGCTCAGAGCCGGTGAACGACACCGCCTGGATGCGGGTGTCGGCAATGATGTCCGCGACCTGCTCGTTGGTGGCGTACACGTTGACGTACGCGCCTGCGGGGAAGCCCGCGTCGGCGAAGAGCTGCTCCAGCGCAGCGGCGGACTCAGGGCACTGCGGGGCGTGCTTGAGCACGATCGTGTTGCCCAGCGCCAGGTTCGGAGCGGCGAAGCGTGCCACCTGGTAGTACGGGTAGTTCCAGGGCATCACGCCCAGGAGTGGGCCGATCGGCTGTCGGCGGACAAGCGCATGGCCGCCCCCGTCGAGCAACTCGATCGACTCGTCGGCGAGGAACGTCTCGGCGTTGTCCGCGTAGTACCGGTAGATCGCGGCGCAGAACTCGACCTCGCCCACCGCGTCGGCCAGGGGCTTCCCCATCTCTCGATGGATGATCTCCGCGAGCTCGGCACTGCGGGCATCGTGAAGGTCCGCGACGCGGCGCAGGAGGTCGGCCCTCTCGGCAACGGTGGAGGCGATCGACCACGACCGATACGCCTCCGATACGGCGGCCAGCGCTGCCTCGACGGTCTCAGAGGTCGCGATCGGAAACTCCCGAGCGGTCTGGCCCGTGGCCGGGTCGGTCACGGCGTACGTCTGGTTGTGCATCACTGGCTCCTGTGGGCGGGCAGCGCTCACGTGCAGTCAGCACATGGGCGAACGGATCGTGGGCGGTGTCGCTCGACGGTCTCCGCTCGGACCGGGTGGGTGATCGACCCGACGACCACCACCGCCAAACTCCTTGGCGCTGCGACTGATGACTCAACAGTGGCCGCCGAGGTCGGCGCCCGACTAGGGCAGGCCGCACCTCCTTTGTCCCGGCCAGGTGCACGCTGCACAGAACAGATGACGGAACAAGGACCGTGCGCTGCTTCGTCGTCGTGGGTCCTGCTCGCCGCCGCCGGGGCCACGCCTCGATGGTGGCCTCACTACTGGGGACGTACTGGAGACAGCTTTTCCAGTCGCCACCTACTCGAAGGGAGCTGCGAGGGCTTTCTCAGAGAACGCCCAGGAGACCTCGACAGCGTCGGCTGCCGATCGCCTGTGCCTCGAGGAGTCGCCCATGAATCGCCGGACCACCATCCAGGTCGCCTCCGCGGCCGCCGCCCTCGGCCTCGTCGGCGCCGGCGGGGCCTACGCCGCCCTGGGTCACGGCCCGGGCAGCGCCCGTACGACGGCCACCAGTGCGGGAG
>NZ_JASGDD010000211.1:0-16358 GCF_047607365.1 Nocardioides sp.
GCCCAGCCGCCCCCAGGCTCGGACCGCCTCGCCGGCCGGCTCGGCGGCGAGCGCGGCGGGGGTCGGCCACCGCTCGAGCCAGGCCTCCCACACCGGCAGCACCCGCGCGACCGGGGTCTGCTGCAGCATGAACTCACTCACCATGACGCCCCACGGAGTCGCCTCCGGGCGGCGCCAGGGGAGATCGCGCTGATGGACGTCGTACCAGCCGAGGATGGCGTCGTGGAGAGAGCTCATGGCGAGGTCGATTCTCTCCTGTGCGGTCCAAGCCCGGATCCACCGGTGTGGCACCACCAATCTCGTGCGTCACACCAATAACGTGAGCCCCATGGCTGCGCTGACCCGTGGATCGCTTCCGGCGTCGGTCTACTGGCGACGCCGCGCGGCGGTGCTCGGGATCCTCCTGCTGCTCTTCATCGGGGTGACCCAGATGTTCGGCGGTGGCGACGAGGAGGGCGCGACCGCCCGGACGGCATCGGCCGAGGCGACGAAGAGCTACGCGCCCGTGGTGCCCGACAACGTGGGCGCTCCTGCCGAGGTGGCCGACGCCGCGAGCGTCGCCGCCACAGCGGCCGCCAGCCCCACCGCCACCCCCACTGCCACGCCCACCGCCGCGGCGACGGAGCCCGCGACCGCCCTGCCGCAGCAGAGCACGGAGCTGCCCACGCCGACCGGCCGCTGCTCCGACGACGACGTCAACGTCACCGCGCAGGTCGGGAAGGCCGAGGCGACCAAGCGGGTCTACATCGCGCTGACCATCAAGACCAACGTCCAGACCGCCTGTCTGTGGACGATCAGCGCCAAGGCCGTCCAGGTCCAGATCACCTCCGGCTCGGACCGGATCTGGTCGACGCTCGACTGCCCGAAGGCGATCAAGACCTCGACGCTCACGCTGCGGCGCGACACTCCGGTGCAGGTCGCCGTGAAGTGGAACTCACGCCGCTCCGACGACACCTGCTCTGACCACACGCAGTACGCCAAGCTCGGCTACTACCACGTCCAGGTCGCCGCCCTCGGGGGCGAGCCGTCGGACGTCCAGTTCCGCCTGGTGAAGCCCACGGTGACCGCTACTGCGACCCCGTCGGCGTCGGCCACCGCCACGGCGACGGCGAGCGGCAAGCAGAACCCCACCAGCAAGGGCACCCGCTCGGAGCCGACCGGTTCGCCCACCGTCCACCCCGACTGACCAACACCCCGAATGGGGCCTCCCGCCCGGTCGAATGGGGCCTCCGGCCGCGCGAGTGGGGCCTCCGGTCCGGTCGAATGGGGGGTCCCGCCGGTCGAGTGGGGGCTACCCGCCCGGCGGGTCGACTCTCCGGGCCGGACGGTCCATTCGGTCCGTCTCAAGCCCCCATTCGGTCTGCCTCAAGCCCCCACTCGGCGGAGCGCAGGGCCCTATTCGGTCCGTCCCAGGGCCCCACTCGGTCTGTCCCGAGGCCCCACTCGGCGGGTCAGACGTAGCGTTCGAGGATGGTGGACTCCGCCAGGCGGGACAGGCCCTCGCGGACCGACCGAGCGCGCAGCTCGCCGACCCCCTCGACGGCCTGGAGGTCGTCGATACCGGCCGAGAGCAGCTTCTGCAGCGTGCCGAAGTGCTCGACCAGGCGGTCGACCACGGTCGCGGGCAGCCGCGGGACCTTGGCCAGCAGCCGGTAGCCCCGCGGGGCGACGGCACCGTCGAGGTGCTCGGCTCCGCCGAGGCCCAGCACCCGTGCCGCCGAGGCAGGATCGACCAGCTCGGTGGCCGAGAGGAGGTCCATCTCGGCGAGCAGGTCCTCCGTGGACCGCGGGCTGCGGCTGCGCGGCAGGTAGTCGCGCACGACCAGCTCGCGCTCGGCCTCGACGCCGGTGACGAGCTCCTCGAGCTGGAGGGCGAGGAGGCGGCCGTCGGTGCCGAGCTCGACGATGTAGCCCTCGACCTCGCGGGCGATCCGGGTCACCATCTCGAGGCGCTGCGCCACGACGGCGACGTCGCGCACGGTGACCAGGTCCTCGATCTCCAGTGCGGAGAGGGTCGAGGAGACCTCGTCGAGACGCATCTTGTAGCGCTCGAGCGTCGCCAGCGCCTGGTTGGCCCGGGACAGGATCGAGGCCGAGTCCTCAAGGACGTGGCGGGTGTCCCCGACGTACGCCGCGATGATCTGCATCGACTGGGAGACCGAGATGACGGGGTAGCCCGTCTGCTTCGCCACGCGGTCGGCCGTGCGGTGGCGCGTGCCGGTCTCGGTGGTCGGGATGGTGTGGTCGGGCATCAGGTGGACCGCTGCCTTGACGATCCGGGTGAGCGAGGAGTCGACGATGATCGCGCCGTCCATCTTGGCCAGCTCGCGCAGGCCGGTGGACGTGAAGGGCACGTCGAGCTGGAACCCGCCGGTCGACATCGCCTCCACGAGCTTGTCGTGCCCGAGGACGATCAGCGCGCCGGTGCGGCCCCGGAGGATCCGCTCGAGTCCGTCTCGCAGCGGCATGCCCGGCGCGATGAGCTCGAGCGTGTCGCGCAGCGACGGCTCGGGTCGGTCAGTGGCCACGCGCGCATCCTAATCGCTCCATCCGGTGGATCTCCTGTCAGAATTCCGGCTCGACGGCGCGTAGTTGCGGGCGCACGGCAGCCGACTCCTCGCCGCCTGACTGCGAGCGGACCACGCCGAGGAGCGCGAGCGCCGAGCGGACGTCGTCGACGGCGAGCACCTCGAGGCCGTCGACCTTCCGCCGTCCCGGCCGCTGCCCCGGCTCGACCGGGACGACCGCGGTGCCGAAGCCGAGCCTCGCCGCCTCGGCCAGCCGCTGCGGCAGGTCGCGCACGCGCCGGAGCTCGCCGGCGAGGCCGATCTCGCCCATCGCCACCACACCCCGCGGGATCGGCACGGCCGATGCCGCCGAGCCCAGCGCGACCGCCACCGCCAGGTCGGAGGCCGGCTCGTTGAGCTTCGCGCCCCCGACCGTGGCGGCGAAGACGTCGTGGTTCTGCAGCGGCACCCGGCAGTGCCGGTCGAGCACGGCCAGGACCATCGCGAGCCGGGAGCCGTCGAGTCCCGACACGGTGCGTCGCGGCCGCTCCTGGGCGGTCCGGGTGACCAGCGCCTGCACCTCGGCGAGCATCGGCCGACGGCCCTCCATCGTCACCGCCACGCAGGTGCCTGGCACGGGGCGCGAGTGCGACTCCACGAAGAGCCCGGTCGGGTCGGCCACCGCGGCGATGCCGTCGGAGCCGAGCTCGAAGCAGCCCACCTCGTCGACCGGGCCGAAGCGGTTCTTCACCGCACGGACCATCCGGAAGCGCGAGTTGCGGTCGCCCTCGAAGCCGAGGACGACGTCGACCAGGTGCTCCAGCACCCGCGGACCGGCGATGGAGCCGTCCTTGGTCACGTGGCCGACGATGATCGTGGTGATGTTGCGGGTCTTGGCGGTCCGCACCAGCGCCGCCGCGACCTCCTTGACCTGCGAGACGCCGCCCGGCACGCCCTCCACGCCCGAGGCGTTGATCGTCTGCACCGAGTCGACGACGAGCACGTCGGGCCGGACGTCCTCGATGTGGGTGAGCACGGCCCCGAGGTCGGTCTCGGCGGCGAGGTAGAGCGTGGGCTGGACGGCGGAGGTGCGGTCGGCGCGCAGGCGCACCTGCGAGGCCGACTCCTCCCCGGAGACGTAGAGCGCCCGCCGAGAGGCCCGCGCGCTCTGCGCCGCGACCTCGAGCAGCAATGTCGACTTGCCGACACCGGGCTCGCCTGCCAGCAGGATCACCGCGCCGGGCACCAGGCCGCCCCCGAGCACGCGGTCGAGCTCGGCGACGCCGGAGCTGGCGAACGCCGACTCCGAGACGGCCACCTCGCCGATCGGCACGGCCCTCGAGGTGACGGCCGCCGGCGTCGTACGGCTCGCGGACGGCGCCGCCGCCACCTCCGCCACGGAGCCCCAGGCCTGGCACTCCCCGCACCGGCCGACCCACTTGGCGGCCTCCCAGCCGCACTCGCCGCAGCGGAAGACGGCACGTGCTCGCGGCGTGGCTCTGGCGGTGGAGGGGGGCATGGGGCGCACGCTACGCAGCCCCTCCGACAGTTCCGGGCAACGCGGCCGGGAGGGATGCGGATATGCTTCGCACTTGGAACGATCCACTGTCAGGGGGTGAGCACGATGGCGCGGTACGCGATGGCGGCGCCCACCCTCGCCGACGTGGCCGAGCTCGCGGGCGTCTCCCGCCAGACCGTCTCCAATGCGGTCAACAACCCCGAGTTGCTCCGTCCCGACACCCTCGTCCGCGTCCAGGCCGCGATCGACGACCTCGGCTACAAGCCCAACCGCGCCGCCCGCAACCTCCGCACCCGCACCTCCCACCTCATCGGCCTGCGGATGGGCCCGGTGCAGGAGGGCACCGCGAGCGCGATCATGGACCGCTTCGTCCACTCCCTGGTCGAGACCAGCCGCGAGGCGGGCTATCACGTCCTCCTCTTCACCGGTTCCCACGACGATCCGCTGGAGGGGTACGACGACCTCCTCCGCTCCACCGCGGTCGATGCCTTCGTCCTCACCGACACCTATCAGGGCACCAGCGCGGCCTCCTGGCTGCGCGAGCGCCGCGCGCCGTTCGTCAGCTTCGGCCGTCCCTGGGGCGACACCGACGCGCGCCATCCGTGGGTCGACGTCGACAGCTCCGCCGGCGCCGAGCTGGCCACCCAGCACCTTCTCGACAAGGGCCACACCCGGGTCGCGTGGATCGGCTGGCGCAAGGACTCCGTCCTCGGCGAGGAGCGCCGCTCGGGCTGGCTGCACGCGATGCACACCGCCGGACTGCCCACGACCGGCCTCGCCTCGCGGGTGGAGGACACCATCGCGTCGGGGCGCAGCGCGGCCGAGGTGCTGCTCGACGAGGCCAAGCCCACCGCCTTCGTCTGCGCCTCCGACACGCTCGCGGTCGGCGTCATGCACACCCTCGCCGAGCGCGGCCTGCAGGCGGGCGACGACGTCGCGGTGGTCGGCTTCGACGACTCCCAGGTCGCCCAGACCGTCTGGCCCGGTCTCTCCAGCGTCCGCCAGCCGCTCGAGGAGGCGGCGATCCAGCTCGTCCGCCAGCTCGAGGGCCTGCTCTCCACTCCCTCGCAGCCGCACCCCGGCGTGATGCTGACCCCGACGCTCGAGGTGAGAGGAACGTCGGGCCCCGACCTTCTCTGACCTGCCTAGGCTGAGTCGCATGAGCGATCTCGTGATCATCGGGGCAGGACTCGCGGCGGCGTCGGCGGTCGAGACGCTGCGCGAGGAGGGGTACGACGGCAGCATCACCCTCGTCGGCACGGAGCCGGAGCCGCCGTACGAGCGTCCCCAGCTCTCCAAGGACCTGCTCAAGGGCAAGGACTTCCAGCCGCTGCACGACGACCAGTGGTACGCCGAGCGGTCGGCCACCCTCCGGCTCGGTGTCACCGCGGTCGCGGTCGACCGGGACCTGCGCACCGTCACCCTCGACGACGGCTCGTGGCTGCCCTACGACCAGCTGCTCTTCGCCACCGGCGCCGGCCCGCGCGTGCCCGACCTGCCGGGGGTCGAGCGCGCCACGCTGCTGCGCACCCGGGCCGATGCCGAGGGCCTCCTCGACCAGTTCGTGCCGGGCAGGACCCTCGTCACCGTCGGCGGCGGCTGGATCGGTCTCGAGGTCGCGGCCGCGGCGCGTGACGCCGGCCTCGAGGTGACCGTCCTCGAGCGTGGCCCGAAGCCGCTGGCGGGCGTGCTCGGCGACACCCTGGCCGACTATCTCGTCGGCGTCCACGAGTCCCACGGCGTGGTGATCCGCACCGAGGTCGAGGCCGCCGAGATCACCCAGACCGGCGTCCTCCTCACCACCGGCGAGGAGATCCCGGCGGACATCGTCGTCGCCGCCGTCGGGGCCGTGCCCAACGACCAGCTCGCCGCCGCGGCCGGCCTGGCGGTCGACGCCGACAAGGGCGGCATCGTCACAGGCGACCACCTCGAGACGGCCGACCCGCGGATCTTCGCCGCCGGCGACGTCGCCCTCGCGACGCATCTGCACCTCGGGCCGCTGCGCGTCGAGCACTGGGACAACGCCATCCGCCAGGGCCGTCTCGCCGCCCGCGCCCTCCTCGGTCAGCACGTCCACTACGACTGGGCGCCCTACTTCTACACCGATCAGTTCGAGTTCTCGATGGAGTACGTCGGCCACTCCGCGCCCGACGACGAGGTCGTCGTCCGCGGCTCGCTGGAGGACAGCGAGTTCCTCGCCTACTGGCTCCGCGACGCAGCTGTCACCGCCGCCATGAACGTCGGCATCTGGGACGTGAGCGACAAGCTCCGCGCGCTCGTCGGCCAGACGGTCGACCCACCCGCCCCCGACGCCCTGTGAGTGCCAGGCCAGCCTCCGGGCCGGCCTGGCACTCACAAGGCGGTCGGAAAGCGGTCAGAAGGTGCGGCTCCAGAGGTTGACCGCGTAGTCGACCTCCACGCCCTCGTGGGTGCCGAGGATCTCGTCGGCCACCGCGGGGGCGAACTCGATGCGCACGACCGCCTCGAGGTCTCCGCGGGACTCGAACCGCCAGCCCATGTCGACCGACTGCCGGGTCCAGCCGTGGGTCGACCACCAGCGCTCGACGACGTCCGGGTCGACCGACGGGTAGCCGCGCCGGAACCATCCGCCGAAGGTCGACCGGGTGGCGTCGTTGTCGATCACCATCGCGGTCCCGCCGCGCCGCATCACCCGCGCCAGCTCCGCGAGGCCGGGCTCGGCGCCCGGCCCGAAGAAGTACGCCCACCGCGCGTGCGCCACGTCGACCGACGCGTCGGGCAGCGGGATCGCCTGTGCGGCCCCCTCGACCACGGCGACGTTCCCCACCCGCCGCGTACGACGTCGGGCCAGCGCCACGAGCGGCCGGTGCGGCTCCACCCCCGTCACCGACCGGGCCTCGGCGGCGAAGAGCGGGAGGTGGAACCCGCTGCCGCACCCGAGGTCGAGGACGTCGCGCCCGGACCAGCCAGAGCCGTCGGGGCCGCCTGCCGTCGTCCGCAGGGCGGACCAGAGCACGCCGTCGGGATCGACCGCGCGGTTCTCGATCTCGTAGACCGCCGGGTGATCCCAGATGTTCGGGGACGGGATCGCCCCTCCCGGGCGCATGGCGAGGCCGGATCGTCCCGTCACGCGCGAGGAGTCGCCGCTCAGATGCGGACCTCGCCCTCCGGGCCGCGGAAGTTGGCCGCGAGCAGCCCGGGGGTGCCGTGCTCGGCGACCCACTTGATGTCGACGTGCTCGGCGGGCTGGCCGGTGAAGGGATCGACCCGCTCGTCGAGCTCCTCGCCGAGCCAGTCCTTGACCCGCTGCGGGTCGCCGGAGAGCTCCAGGCAGGTCAGCGTGACGTCGGAGCCGGCGTTGCCGGGGTGGAGGTCCAGGTCGGACTCCCAGTGGATGAAGTAGGGCAGCTGCGGGTCGACGATGAGGTCGTTGATGCCGATCTGCTTCCAGCGCAGCTCCGAGCCGTCGGGACGGTGACGGTTGCCGTCCACCCACGGCCGCCCGAGCCGCCGCTCGAGCTTGGCCATGTTGCCCGACCGGACGACCCAGCCCATCCAGCCGCCGCCCAGCGCGCTGCGTGCCTTCACGGCCTGGCCGAACGGCGCCTTGTCCGAGGCGGGGTGCTCGAGCGCCTCGACGACCTCGATGTAGAGGCCGCCGCGCAGCGGCAGGGTGTAGTTGCGGGTCCCGAAGCGGGGGTGCACGCCGCCGTCCTCGAAGTCCTGCCCGAGGAGCTCGCCGATGCGCTTCGCCGTGGCCACGAGGCCATCGGGTCCGGCGGCGTACGAGAGATGGTCCAGACGCATGCGTCGATTCTGAACATGCGCTGAGAAAGGCCGGACACGGGGGTCCCGGTCTCTTGACGTCGAGAGTTAAATCACGGCGGATCAGCGAGGGTCCGCGGGGTGCAGCGCGAGCATCGAGCGCGAGCGCACATGGGCCTCGCAGTGCCGGGCGAGCTCGTCGTACCCCGCCTCGCCCAGCAGCGCCACCAGCTCGTCCCGGCTGGTGACGAACAGCGGCTCGACCGCCTGGTGGGCGACGGGGTTGCCGGTGCAGTACCAGTCCAGGTCGTGGCCGCCCGGGCCCCAGCCCCGCCGGTCGTACTCGGTGATGGTCACCTCCGTGTACGTCGAGCCGTCGGTCCGCTCGACGTCGCGGAAGAGCCGCCGGATCGGCAGCTGCCAGCACACGTCCGGCTTGGTCGTGACGTGGGTGGTGCCCAGCCGCGCGGCGAGGTGGTGCAGGGCGCAGCCCTCGCCGCCGGCGAAGCCGGGCCGGTTGGCGAAGACGCAGCCCTGCTCGCCGTCCACGGTGTGCACGCGGGTCTTGCGCGAGCCCTCGTCGTCCTTCTCCACCCAGTCGGACCGCTTGAGCTTGCGGTCCGGCTTGAACTGCCATTCGGCGGGGGTGAGCATCCCGACGTACTCGGCCACGCGCCTCTCGTCGTCACGGTCGGCGAAGTGCGCGCCGAGCGTGCAGCACCCGACGCTCGGAGCGTCCGCGTAGATGCCCGCGCAGCCGGAGCCGAAGATGCAGGAGTACGCCGACGTGAGCCAGGTGAGGTCGCAGCGGAACACCTCCGTCTCGTCGGCCGGGTTGGCGAACTCCACCCAGGCCCGCGGGAAGTCCAACGCCACCTCGACCATGGCGCTCACCCTATGTCGATAGATTGATGCCCATGCGTCTGGGCGTCCTCGACATCGGCTCGAACACCGGGCATCTGCTCGTGGTCGACGCCCATGGCGGGGCGGCCCCGCTGCCGGCGTACTCCTTCAAGCAGCCGCTGCGGCTGGCCGAGCACCTCGACGAGAGCGGGGACGTCACCCGGGCGGGCATCGACGCGCTGACCGACTTCGTCCGCGAGGCGGCGCTGGTGGCCGACGAGAAGGGGTGCGCGGAGGTGATGGCGTTCGCGACCAGCGCCGTGCGCGACGCGACCAACTCCGACCGGGTCCTGGCCCACGTCGAGGCGCAGACCGGCATCGGGATCGGCGTGCTGTCGGGGGAGGACGAGGCCCGGCTGACGTTCCTCGCCGTCCGCCGGTGGTTCGGCTGGAGCGCCGGGCGACTCGCCGTCTTCGACATCGGCGGCGGCTCGCTCGAGCTGGCGGGAGGCGCCGACGAGGCGCCCGACGTCGCCTGGAGCCTGCCGCTCGGCGCCGCCCGGCTGGCCCGGACCTACCTCACGAGCACGCCGTCCGACGAGGAGCTCAAGGCGCTGCGCCGCCAGATCCGGGCCGACATCGCCCGCGACGCCGGGCATCTCATCCGTGCCGGCGCGCCGGACAAGGCGGTCGCGACGTCGAAGACCTTCCGCAGCATCGCCCGCATCACCGGCGCCGCGCCGAGCGGGGAGGGGCCGCTGGTCAGGCGGGCGATCCCCCTGGACGCCCTGCGCGAGTGGATCCCCAAGCTGGTCACGACGAGCCACGACGAGCTCAGCCGGCTGCCCGGGGTGAGCCCGAGCCGGGCCCACCAGATCGTCCCCGGAGCGCTCGTCGCCGAGGCGTGCATGGACATCTTCGACCTGGCCGAGCTGGAGATCTGCCCCTGGGCGCTGCGGGAGGGCGTGATCCTCGAGCGCCTCGACCACCTCAGCTTCCTGGGCGCTCCGGAGTGAGCCGATGAGCATCCGGGTCGGGCTCTCGACCGTCTCGGTCTATCCCGAGTCCACCGCGGCGGGCTTCGACTGGGCGGTCGGCCTGGGCTACGACGCCGTCGAGGTGATGGTCGGCGTCGACCGCGACTCGACCAGCATCGAGTCGGTCCGCCAACTCGCCGAGGGTCACGGCATCGCCGTCTCGGCCATCCACGCGCCCTGCCTGCTCTTCACCCAGCGCGTGTGGGGGACCGAGCCCTGGGGCAAGCTCGAGCGCTCGGCCGAGATGGCCCACGCGGTCGGCGCCCGGACCGTCGTGGTGCATCCGCCGTTCCGCTGGCAGCGCTCCTACGCGCGCTACTTCGTCGAGGGGATCAAGCGCCTCGAGCGCGAGACCGGACTGACGTACGCCGTCGAGAACATGTACCCCTGGAAGGCCCGCTCCACGGGCCGGGGCAGCAGGTCCACCGAGATGTACGTCCCCGAGCGGGACCCGTCGCGCGGCGACTACGCGCACGGCACCCTCGACGTCTCCCATGCGGCGATCGGCGGGGACGACGTCATCGAGATGGCCGAGCGGTGGGGCCCGCGGCTGCGCCACATCCACCTCACCGACGGCACCGGCTCGGCGAAGGACGAGCACCTCGTCCCCGGCCGCGGCACCATGGGCGCCGACACCCTGCTGCGCCACCTCGTCGAGACCGGCTTCGACGGCGAGGTGGTCGTCGAGATCACCACTCGCCGCGCCGGCTCCCGGGAGGCGCGCCGGGAGATGCTGGAGGAGTCTCTCGCCTTCGCCCGCGAGTACCTCGGCCAGGGCTGACGGCGGCTCGCCGGGCACGGCTGCACGCCGACGGTGACGCGTGGGACTGCTGGACCTCGGTGCGCACTCGCGCGCGAAGGATCCCGACGTCGGCACCGGCTCCTCGGCATCGCCCGCAACGCCTTCGGCGACCACGGGCGCGAGGCGTGGATACGCTCAGAGCATGAGGATCGCGATCGTCGGCGTCGGCAACATGGGCGAGGCCGTGCTGGCGGGGCTGGTGAAGGCCGGGCACGAGGTGCTCGCCGGCGTGCGGCGGCCCGAGCGCGGCGCCGAGCTCTCCGAGAGGTACGACGTCGTCCACGGCTCCGCCGCCGAGATCGTCGACGGCGCGGACGTCGTCGTCCTCGGCGTGAAGCCCTACGACATCGTCTCGCTGATCGACTCGCTGCCGCTCGCGAGCGGGCAGCTCATCGTCTCCCTCGCGGCCGGGATCGGGACCGCGCAGATCGAGGCGGCCGCCCCGGAGGGGGTCGGCGTCGTGCGGGTCATGCCGAACACACCGGCGATGATCGGCGAGGGCATGTCGATCATCAGCCCCGGCGCGAGCGCCACCGACGAGCAGGTGGCCGTGGCCACCGAGCTCATGCGGGCCGTCGGCGAGACGGTCACGGTGCCCGAGCGGCAGCTCGACGCCGCCACCGCGGTGAGCGGGTCGGGGCCGGCGTACGTCTTCTACATCGCGGAGTCGCTGGTCGAGGCCGGGGTCCATCTCGGCCTGCCGCGCGCGGTCGCGACCCGGCTCGTCGAGCAGACCCTCGCCGGCGCCAGCCTCCTGCTCAAGAGCAGCGACGAGCATCCCGCGGTGCTCCGTGAGCAGGTCACCAGCCCGGGCGGGACCACCGCGGCCGCGCTCGCCGTCTTCGAGGAGGACGGGCTGCGCAGCACCTTCCTCAAGGCCACGCGCGCCAACCGCGACCGCAGCCGCGAGATCGCCGCCGAGGGATGAGCGATCCCGGCTGCCCCGGGCCGGCGAGCGTCGTCTTCGACCCGTCGCTGACCGACTACGACTTCGGCCCGTCGCACCCGATGAGCCCCCTCCGGGTCGACCTCACGATGCGCCTGGCGGACGAGATGGGCGTGCTGGCGACCGGTGGGGGCACCCTGCTGACCGTGCCGGCCCCCATGGCCGACCTCGACCTGCTGGCCACCGTCCACGACGAGGCCTACATCGAGGCGGTGATCCGCGCCGGGCGGACGGGCGAGCCCGACCTCTCCCGCGGGCTCGGCACCGACGACGACCCCGTCTTCGCGCACATGCACGAGGCCAGTGCCCACATCGTCGGGGCGAGCGTCGAGGCGTGCCGCCGCGTCTGGGAGGGCGAGAGCCTCCACGCCGCGAACATCATGGGCGGCCTCCACCACGCCATGCCGGGACGGGCGAGCGGCTTCTGCGTCTACAACGACGTCGCCGCCGGCATCCGCTGGCTGCTCGACCACGGGGCCGGCCGGGTCGTCTACGTCGACGTCGACGTCCACCACGGCGACGGCGTCGAGCGGATGTTCTGGGACGACCCGCGCGTGCTGACGATCAGCCTGCACGAGACCGGCCAGATGCTCTTCCCGGGCACCGGCTTCGCGACCGAGATCGGCGGCCCGGACGCGCAGGGGACCGCCGTCAACGTCGCGCTGCCGCCGGGCACCGCCGACGCGGGCTGGCTGCGCGCCTTCCACGCGGTGGTGCCCGAGCTGGTCCGCAGCTTCGAGCCGCAGATCCTGGTCACCCAGCAGGGCTGCGACTCCCACACCGAGGATCCGCTCGCCCACCTGATGCTGTCGGTGGACGGGCAGCGGGCGGCGTACCTCGCCCTCCACGATCTGGCCCACGAGGTCGCCCGCGGCCGGTGGGTCGCCTTCGGCGGCGGAGGGTACGCCGTCGTCGACGTCGTCCCCCGCGCCTGGACCCACCTCCTGGCCATCGTCGGCGGCGCCCCGCTCGATCCCGCGACGGCGACCGCGCCCGGGTGGCAGGAGCACGTCCGCACCCGTATGGGCCGTCCCGCGCCAGGTCACATGACCGATGGGCGCGAGCCGCGATGGCGCGACTGGCGCGAGGGATACGACCCCGACACCTGGCTGGATCGGCAGGTGGAGGAGACTCGTCGGACGGTGTTCCCGCTGCACGGGCTGGACCCGTCGGGCTGGTGAGTATGTGTGCGTTTGCGTCACTTTCAAGTCGACACGCCGAAGGAATGTAAAATCACGCCTGTTTCCTCTTCCCCACCAGTCACAGAAACCTCTAATGTTCACTCGCCTGGTACGTGTGAGCAGCGGTGGGGAAGCCGCTGGCGTGACAGGACTGGGTGAGAAGACAAGGACCGATGAACATGGCCGGCAAGCCCGAGCTCGCTGAGGCGAAGTTCCTGACCGTCGCCGAGGTCGCCGCGATGATGCGCGTCTCGAAGATGACGGTCTACCGCCTGGTGCACAGCGGCGAGATGCCCGCCGTGCGCGTGGGCCGCTCGTTCCGCGTCCGCGAGGAGGACGCCAACGAGTACCTCCGCAATTCGTACTTCAACGCGGGCTGACGGTAGGCTCCCGCCCCATGGGTTCTGTCATCAAGAAGCGCCGCAAGCGGATGGCCAAGAAGAAGCACCGCAAGCTGCTCAAGAAGACGCGCGTCGCCCGCCGCAAGCTCGGCAAGTGACGGCTGTTCATTCTCTGATCTGACCGGCGCGGCCCTCACATCTTCACCGGTAGGGTGAAGGCGTGGCAGGTCGCGTCGTTCTCGTCACCGGGGTCTCACGGGACCTCGGCCGCAAGTTCGCCGTCGCCGCGGCCGAGCACCCCAACGTCGAGCGCGTCATCGGCGTGGACGTCGTGCCCCCGCGAGGCGACGTCGGCGGTGTGACCTTCGTCCGCGCCGACATCCGCAACCCCGTCATCGCCAAGGTGATCGCGCGCGAGGACGTCGACACCGTCGTCCACATGAGCATCATCTCCACGCCCGGCCCGGTCGGCGGCGGGCGGACGACGATGAAGGAGCTCAACGTCATCGGGACGATGCAGCTCCTCGCCGCCTGCCAGAAGGCCGAGAGCGTGCGCAACCTCGTCGTGAAGTCGACGACGATGGTCTACGGCGCGAGCCACCGCGACCCCGCCATGTTCACCGAGGACATGGAGCCGCGGCACACCCCCCGCAGCGGCTACGGCAAGGACGTCTCCGAGATCGAGGGCTACGTCCGCGGCCTCGCCCGGCGCCGGCCCGACATCAACGTGACCGTCCTGCGGTGCGCCAACGTCATCGGCCCGCGCGTCGGCGCCAGCCCGATCACGAGCTACCTCCGGATGCCGGTCATCCCCACCGTGCTCGGGTTCGACCCGCGGATGCAGTTCCTCCACGAGACCGACCTCCTCAACGCGCTCGGCCACGCCATCCGCGCCGAGCGGCCCGGCACCTACAACATCGCCGGCCCCGGGCTGCTCAACCTCAGCCAGGTCACCCGCCGCCTCGCGCGGCCGACGCTGCCCATGCCCGGCTTCGCGATCGGCGGCATCGGCAACGCCCTGCGCTCGGTCCGGCTCACCGACTTCTCGCCCGAGCTGCGGGCCTACCTCACGTTCGGCCGCGGGGTCGACACCGCCCGGATGCGCGAGCAGCTCGGCTTCGAGCCCGTCTACTCCACGGCCGAGGCACTCGACGACTTCGCCACGACCCTCGACCCGGTCGAGCACCGCCTCGACGGCGTGCTCGCGAGTCTCGAGGGCCGTCTCGAGGGACACGACCGACGAACCGACCGACGACCGGAGGCCATCGGATGAGCGCCCACCAGCCCGAGCGCCAGGCTGCCGACGGCGCCGAGGTCATCCCGATCGGCACCCGGGGTCGTCCCGGCCGCGGCACCGGCCAGCGCCCGTCGTCGGCTGCTCGTGGGCTTGTCGGCGGGGGTTCGAAGCCCGCTCCGAAGCCCGTCCCGAAGCCCTCGGCCGGCACCAAGCCGACGGTCGTCAAGCAGCCCGTCGCCGCTCCGGCGCCCAGCGCCCCGGCGGCGCCGTACGCCGAGTCGCCGGTCGTCGCGCACGAGCGCACCGGCCCGCTGAGCCCGCTCAGCGGCATCCCGGTCTCCGACTGGCTGGCAGCGCTGACCTATGCCTCGCGCGAGCTGTTCGGCGACGAGTGGGAGCCGCGCCTGGCCCAGTTCCTCGCCTTCCTGCGGCGACGCGTCACCGGCGACTTCTCCGTCGACACCTACGGCTTCGACGCCGAGCTGACCCAGCGCTTCTTCCTCACCGCGCTGCGACCGATCGCGCAGAAGTGGTTCCGGATCGAGGTCATCGGCGCCGAGAACATCCCCGCCGAGGGCGGCGCGCTGGTCGTCTCCAACCACTCCGGCACCATCCCGCTCGACGGCGTGATGACCCTCGTTCAGATCCACGACCACACCGGCCGCTTCCTGCGCCCGCTCGGCGCCGACCTCGTCTTCCGGCTGCCGTTCGTCGGCACCATCGCCCGCAAGGCCGGCGCGACCCTCGCCTGCAACGAGGACGCCGAGCGGATGCTGCGCGACGGCGAGCTCGTCGGCGTCTGGCCGGAGGGCTTCAAGGGCATCGGCAAGCCGTTCAGCGAGCGCTACAAGCTGCAGCGCTTCGGCCGCGGCGGCTTCGTCTCCGCGGCCATCCGCACCGGCGTGCCGATCGTGCCCGTCTCGGTCGTCGGCGCGGAGGAGATCTACCCGCTGGTCGGCAACATCCCGGCGCTGGCGCGGATCCTCGGGCTGCCCTACCTGCCGATCACGCCGCTGTTCCCGCTGCTCGGGCCGCTCGGGCTGGTGCCGCTGCCGTCCAAGTGGCTGATCGAGTTCGGCGAGCCGATCCGCACCGACGCCTACGACAAGGGCGCCGCGGACGACCCGATGCTCGTCTTCAACGTCACCGACCAGGTGCGCGAGACGATCCAGCAGACCCTCTTCCACCTGCTCCAGCAGCGCCAGAGCGTGTTCCGCTGACCCTCCGACCGCGGGGCGGCTCGTCGCCGGCCACGCCGATTCCGCACGGAGCCGGGGACCTTCCGGCCCACGGCGGCCGTGTCGAAGGGCCGGGAGGTCCCGCCGGAGGCGAGGCTCCCGGAGCCGGGTGAGCCGACTCCGCGCAGGCGCGGGGCTACTTGCCGCCGAGCAGGTCGTCGACGGTGCTGCCGACGCTGCTGACGGTGTCGCCCAGGCCGGTGACGAGGCTGCTGACCGGGCTCGGCAGGGCACTGCCGACGCCGCTCACGACGCCGCCGACGCCGCTCACCACACTGCCGAGGGTGGTGGGGCTCGCGGACGGCGTACTCGTGGACGTCGGGGCGCTGCTCGCCGACGGCGAGGAGGTGCTCGTCGGGTCGTCGGCCGGGGTCGCGGTCGACGTCTTCGTCGTGGACTTCGTCGTCGTGCCGGCGGCCTTGTCGCCCTGGGTGGACGCGGTCGCGGTGGCGCCGGTCAGGCGGGCGAGGGCCGCGGGCAGCTCGGTGATGCCGTCGCCGGCGCCCGGGAACGCGGCGGAGGCCGCCTTGTCGATCGCGAGGAGGGTCTGGAGGACCGGGGCGATGATGTCGTCGGGGAGCGCGCTCGCCAGGCCGGCGAGGTCGCCGATGCTGCTGACGGTGAAGGCGTGGATGCCCTCGCCGTCCGCGGCCTGGGTGAGGAGGTCGGAGCCGGTGGATGCCTGAGACATGAAGTCGCCGAGCGCGTCACCGGCCTGAGCGGGCTTGCCCGCCTGGACGAGCTCGGCAGCCTCCTCGAGGCGGGTCGAGGCGCGCTGCAGCTCGAGCGTGCCCTTGGCGTGGTCGCTGAGCGACAGGCTCGAGTGGATGGACTCGACGAGTCGCTTGACGGGGTAGAGCGCCTGGCCCGGCAGGGCGCTCTCGGACGCGAAGGCGGCGCCCGTGGCGGCCGCGGCGATCGAGAAGACCGCGGCCGCGGCGGCGAGGCGGCGCTGGACCGGGC
>NZ_JASGDD010000212.1:0-13574 GCF_047607365.1 Nocardioides sp.
CGACGGGCGTGGGCAGCGCCAGCGCCCGCTCGGCGAGGGCGATCGCCTCGGCGATGTCGCTGCCGGCGCAGGCCGCCGCATGGCCGACGAGCGCCATCGCCTGGGTCTGCACGTCCCCCTCGGCGGCGGCCAGCGCGGCGGAGTGGCGATAGGACATCGCCGCCTGCGCGGAGTTCCCGCGCGCGGTCTGGATCTGTCCGCGCAGGTGCCACGACACCCCCGCACTCGGCGCCTCGATCGCCGTCCACAGGTCGCGTGCCGCGTCGCACTCGATCAGCGCCTCGTCGAGACGCCCGAGCCCGAAGAGCGCCTCGGCGACGTTGTGCCGCAGCACCGCCAGGCCGGAGAGATGTCCGGTGCGCTCGTTGACCTCCAGGCCGCGGTGCAGCTCGTCCAGGGCCTCGGCGTACCGGCCCTCCTCGAGCTCGCGGGCGCCGAGGTTGTTGCGGATCCGCTCGACCGTGAGCAGGTCGCCGGCCCGCTCGGCGAGCAGCAGGCCGCGCTGGTAGCAGCGCAGGTTGGCGTCGCGGTCGCCCGTGCTGGCGGCGAGCAGCGCCTGGACCACCCACGCGGCGCCCTCCGCGCTCTCGTCGGCCGCCACCTTGGCGCGTCCGAGGGCCTCCTCCGTCCGCGCCCGGCATCCCGCCTCGTCGCCGTGGGTCCACCGGATCGAGGCGTCGACGCCGGCCAGCCGGGAGCGGTCCGCCTCGGAGGCGCCGGCGAGGTCGGCCTCGCGGAGCACGGCGGCGGCGTCCCCGGAGTGGCCCAGGTGCTGGAGCGCGTAGGCCGCGCGCCAGGCGACGCCCGCGGCCACCGACTCCCCGCGCCGGACGTGGTCGACGACCGTCATCCAGTCGCGTCCCAGCAGCGCGGCGACGTACGCCGGCCCGCCCGCCACCACGGTCGCGACGGCGTCCTGCGGGCTGCGGTCGACCAGGTCGTCGCGGAGCGCCGCCGAACGCGCTCGTGCCGTGCCGTCGTGGCCACCGTGCCCGTCGCGCTCGTCGGTCACGCCCCGGAGCGTGGTCACGCGGCTGGTCGCCATGGGGGAATCGTAAGGACGTTCACACGCTCGTCACGGCTCTTTGCCATGATCGGGTCATGGCCTCCCCCGGTGCTCTGAGCCCCGAGGACCGCGATGCGGCCCTCTCCGCGATGGTCGGCCTGTCGGGGGAGTCCGAGCTCGACGTGCTCGTCGTCGGCGGGGGAGTGGTCGGCGCCGGCGTCGCCCTGGACGCGGTGACCCGTGGCCTCTCCACCGGGCTGGTCGAGCAGCGCGACCTCGCCTCAGGCACCTCCTCGCGCTCCAGCAAGCTCGTCCACGGCGGGCTGCGCTACCTCGAGATGCTCGACTTCGCGCTGGTCAAGGAGGCGCTCGAGGAGCGCGGCCTGCTGCTCACCCGGCTCGCCCCCCACCTCGTCCGGCCGGTGCCCTTCCTCTACCCCCTGACCCACCGGATCTGGGAGCGTCCCTACGTCGGCTCGGGCCTGATGCTGTACGACGGCATGGCGACGCTCGGCCCCCTCCTGAGCGGCACCGGCGGGATGGGGATGCCCCGGCACCGCCACCTCACCCGCAAGGGCGTCTCGCGGATCGCGCCGGACTTCCGGACCGACCAGATCACCGGGGCGATCCAGTACTACGACGCCCAGGTGGACGACGCCCGCCTCGTCATGACGATCGCCCGCACGGCCGCCCGCCACGGCGCCCACATCGCGACCCGCGTCCGGGTCACCGGCTTCCTGCGCGAGGGCGACCGCGTCGTCGGCGTCCGGGCCGTGGACCTCGAGCACCCGGACTCGGCCGAGCTGCAGATCCGCGCCCGGGTCGTGGTCAACGCGGCCGGGGTCTGGACCGACGAGATCCAGGAGATGGTCGGCGGCCGCGGCGCCCTGCACGTGCAGGCGTCCAAGGGCGTCCACATCGTCGTCCCGCGCGACCGGATCCGCTCGGACTCCGGGTTCATCGTCCGCACCGAGAAGTCGGTCCTCTTCGTCATCCCCTGGGGCCGGCACTGGATCATCGGCACCACCGACACCCCGTGGGACCTCGACCTCGCCCACCCGGCGGCCACGAGGACCGACATCGACTACGTGCTCGCCCACGTCAACGCGATCCTCAAGGAGCCGCTCGACCACGAGGACGTCGAGGGCGTCTGGGCCGGGCTCCGGCCGCTGCTCGTCGGCGAGTCCGAGCAGACCGCGAAGCTCTCCCGCGAGCACACCGTCGTCACCCCCGTCCCGGGACTGGTGATGATCGCCGGCGGCAAGCTGACGACCTACCGAGTGATGGCGAAGGACGCCGTGGACGCCGCCGCCCACACCCTGCGCACGCTCGGTCCCGAGCCGCGCGAGTCGATCACCGACCGGGTCCGCCTGCTGGGCGCCGACGGCTACGAGACGCGCTCCAACCAGCGCGTCCTGCTCGCCCGGCGCTCCGGCCTCCACGTCGGCAGGATCGACCACCTGCTCGGCCGCTACGGCGGCCTCGTCGACGAGGTGCTCGACCTGATCGCGTCCCGCCGTCAGCTCGCGCTGCCGCTCGAGGGCGCCGACGACTACCTCGCCGCCGAGGTCGTCTACGCGGTCAGCCACGAGGGCGCCCGCCATCTCGACGACGTGCTGTCCCGGCGTACGCGCATCTCGATCGAGACGTTCGACCGCGGCGTCACCGCCGCCCCCTCGGTCGCCCGGCTCATGGCCGGCGAGCTCGGCTGGGACCAGGACGAGATCGACAAGCAGGTCTCGTGGTGGATGCACCGCACCGAGGCGGAGCGGCTGAGCCAGTCGATGGTGACCGACGCCGAGGCCGACCGCGCCCGCCTCGAGGTCACCGACCTCGTCTGAGCTGAGTACGGCTGAGTGGAGTACGGCGCATTCTGGCCGGCGCGTGTTCACGGGACGTTCATCGCCGCCGGCCGTCACGGCTCGTTGAACGGGCATGTCTGCGTCGTACACCCGCGACCGTCGGCGATTCGGCCCCATCGTCGCCACCCTCCTCGTCGCGTTCGCGGGGATGGTGCTCGTCGACTCGGATCGAGCGGAGGCGTTCGACGCGAGCCAGGTCGCGCCCGACAATGCCGCCATCCAGTGGGAGGGGCGCTCCCTCGGTCTCGAGCACGCGCCCAACGCGCGCGACGTCGGCGGCTACCCGACGGCGGACGGTCGCTGGGTCCGCACCGGCGTCGCCTACCGGTCGGGTCGGCTGGGCGGCCTGACCTCCGAGGAGTGGCAGGTTCTCCGCGACCGCGGGGTGAATCAGATCATCGACCTGCGCAACACCGAGGAGAAGTCGGAGGCGCCCGACAACCAGCCGTCGGACATCGCCTACCAGGAGTCCGACATCACGGGCATCCCGCCGGGGCTCGACTCCGCGCAACTCACCGACCTGCTGTCCACGGCGCACTGCCTGGCGCCCGGCACCCCGGTCTCCCTGCTCACCATCGGGAACGCCACCCTCGCCGAGGGCGACCCCGAGGACATCTTCACCGCCGAGGGCTACCTCCTGGAAGCCTGCTACGCCGGCTCCCTGATGGCCTTCCGGGACGCGATCACCACCCTCGCCGACGCCTCGACCACCGTGATCTTCCACTGCAGCGCCGGCAAGGACCGCACCGGCGTGCTCGATGCCATCCTGCTCACCATCCTCGGCGTGGACCGGGAGACGGTGCTCGACGACTTCGAGGCTTCCAACGCCTATCGCGGGGCCGGCTCCGTCCAGCGCGAGTGGCTCGAGGGGTGGTTCCAGGCGGTGTCGCTGGACTGGCTCAGTTGGGACGACTTCGTGCGGAACGGTCTCGGGCTCAGCGACGCGACCGTCGCGGCGCTGCGCACCCGATTCCTGACCGACACCGATCCGCTCGCGCCGGCCGGCGACCCGGCGCCCACGCCGACCGCAACGCCGACCGCAACACCGACCCCACCGACGACCATGGCCGGCACCGGGACCACGACGACCGCGTCGCCGAGTGCGCCGTCGGTGCTGGTCGGCCAGAGCCGGCGGGTGCTGCGGGTCGAGCTGGCCGGGCGCCCGGCCCGGAACCTCCGCATCCGTCTCGACGGACGCCGCATCGCCACGGGGGTCGCGCGCCGGGGCACCGTCGTCCGGATCCGGCTGGCGAAGCGGCTGCGCCCGGGCCGCCATGTCCTTCGCCTGCGGACGAACGGCACTCTGATCCGGGTGGTCTTCCGGGTTCTGTGACACCGCGTCGCGCTTTCCCCTGGCGGGAGTGGCCCAGGACACATACTGTGGGTATATGAGCGACCAGCAGCCGACCACGCATCTCTCAGCAGGCTCCGACGAGGGTCCGCGCGATCCTGAGCACGACCCGGCGGCGGTCCTCGCCCTCGAGCCCGACTACGTCGACCGCCTGACGGCCCGCATCCTCGCGACCTCCGGCGAGACCAGCGAGGTGCGCTCGCCGATCAGCGGCGCGACGCTGGCGCACATCCCGCAGTCCAGCGAGGCGGACATCGTCGAGGCCTTCGCCCGCGCCCGGCGCGCGCAGGAGTCCTGGGCGCGTACGCCGTTCAAGACCCGGCAGGCGCTCCTGCTGCGCCTGCACGACCTCGTGCTCGAGCGTCAGGCCGAGATCATGGACCTCATCGTGCTGGAGTCGGGCAAGGCCCGGAAGCACGCCTTCGACGAGCCGCTCCACATCGCGCTGACGGCGCGCTACTACGGCCGCACGCTCGGCGACCACCTGAGGACCGAGCGCACGCCCGGGGTGTTCCCGGTGCTCACCCGCGTCGAGATCAACCACGTGCCCAAGGGCGTCGTCGGCATCATCTCGCCCTGGAACTACCCCTTCACCCTCGCCCTGTGCGACGGCCTCGCCGCCATCGCCGCAGGCAACGCCGTCGTGACCAAGCCCGACGCGCAGACGATGCTCACCGCCCTCCTGGGCGCCGAGCTCCTCGAGCAGGCGGGCCTGCCGAAGGACCTGTGGACCGTCGTCGCGGGGGAGGGGTCGGTCGCCGGGCCCAGTATCATCGCCAAGGCCGACTACATCTGCTTCACCGGCTCGACCGCCACCGGCAAGCGGGTGGCCCAGGGCTGCGCCGAGCGGCTCATCGGCTGCTCGCTGGAGCTCGGCGGCAAGAACCCGATGCTCGTGCTCGCCGACGCCGACCTCGACCGTGCCGTCGAGGGCGCCGTCCGCGCCGTCTACTCCAACAGCGGCCAGCTCTGCGTCTCGATCGAGCGGCTCTACGTCGCCGACGCGATCTACGACCGGTTCATGGAGCGCTTCACCTCCCGCGTCCAGGCGATGGCGCTGGGCGCCGGACTGGAGTGGGAGATCGACATGGGCTCCCTCATCAGCCAGCAGCAGGTCGACAACGCGACCGCGCACGTCGAGGACGCCGTGGCCAAGGGCGCCCGGCTGCGCACCGGCGGCGTCGCCCGCACCGACCTGGCGCCGTACTTCTTCGAGCCCACGATCCTCGAGCAGGTCACCCCCGAGATGGACGTCTTCGCCCACGAGACCTTCGGGCCCGTGGTGAGCGTCTACCGCTTCACCGACGAGGCCGACGCCGTCGCGCGCGCCAACCAGGGGGAGTACGGCCTCAACGCCAGCGTGTGGACCCGCGACACCGCGCGCGGCCGTCGCATCGCCCGCCAGATCAAGGCCGGCTCGGTCAACGTCAACGAGTCCTTCGCCGCCAGCTTCGCCAGCCTCGCCGCGCCGATGGGCGGGATGCGCGAGTCCGGGATGGGCCGGCGCCAGGGCCGCGAGGGCATCCTGCGCTACACCGAGTCGCAGACCGTGGCGACCGAGCGGCTGGCCAACATCGAGCCGATGTTCGGGATGAGCGACGAGACGTGGGCGAAGGTGATGACGGTGAGCCTCAAGGCCCTCAAGAAGACGGGACGCGCCTGAGATGCCGGCGACGCAGCACTACGACGTCCTCATCGTCGGCTCGGGCTTCGGCGGCTCCGTCTCGGCGCTGCGCCTGACCGAGAAGGGCTACAAGGTCGGCGTCCTGGAGGCCGGTGCCCGGCTCGCCGACGACGACTTCGCCGACACCTCGTGGGACCTGAGGAAGTTCCTCTTCAACCCCGCCATCGGCTGCTACGGCATCCAGCGCATCGACATGGTCAAGGACGTCATCATCCTGGCCGGAGCGGGCGTCGGCGGTGGCTCGCTGGTCTACGCCAACACGCTCTACGAGCCCCTCGACCCGTTCTACGAGGACCCGTCGTGGAGCCACATCACGGACTGGAAGTCCGAGCTGGCGCCGTACTACGACCAGGCGAAGCGGATGCTCGGCGTGGTCGTGAACCCCTTCCTCACCCCGGCCGACAAGGTGATGCAGGCGGTCGCCGACGACATGGGCGTCGGCGACACCTTCCACGCGGCGCCCGTGGGCGTCTTCTTCGGCGACCCGGGGCAGACCCCGGGCACCAAGGTGGCCGACCCCTTCTTCGGCGGCGAGGGTCCCGCCCGGCACACCTGCACCCAGTGCGGCGAGTGCATGGTCGGCTGCCGGCACAACGCCAAGAACACGCTGGTGAAGAACTACCTCCACCTCGCGGAGAAGAACGGCGCCGCGATCCACCCGCTCACCACCGTCACGCGCGTGATCCCGCGCCCGGCGGCCGACGGCGGCGGGTACGAGGTCCGGGCCCGCTGGACCAAGGCGAAGCTGCGTCGCGGAGGCCAGGCCGAGAAGGTCTTCACCGCCGACCAGGTGATCTTCTCGGCCGCCGCGATCGGCACCCAGAAGCTGCTGCACCGGCTCAAGGCGACCGGTGACCTGCCCGCGATCTCCGACCGTCTGGGCGAGCTCACCCGCACCAACTCCGAGGCCATCCTCGGCGCGATCGCCCCCGACCTGGCCGTCGACTACAGCGAGGGCGTCGCGATCACCTCCTCGATCCACCCCGACGCCACGACGCACTTCGAGCCGGTCCGCTACGGCCACGGCTCCAACGCGATGAGCTTCCTGCAGACCGTGCTCACCGACGGCGGCCCCGGACGCAAGCGGCGCTGGCTGAAGGAGATGTGGAGCCAGCGCGCCAACCTCCGCAAGCTGTACGACGTCAAGCACTGGTCCGAGCGCATGATCGTGCTGCTCGTCATGCAGGCGCTCGACAACTCCATCACGGTCTTCCCGAAGAAGACCCCGCTCGGCTGGCGGCTCTCCTCCCGGCAGGGCCACGGCGCGCCCAACCCGACCTGGATCCCCGCCGCCAACGAGGGCGCACGCCTGATGGCCAAGGCGATGAGCAGCAACGGCGAGGAGGGGTACGCCGGCGGCACCATCGGCGAGCCGTTCAACGTCCCGATGACGGCCCACTTCATCGGCGGCTGCGCGATCGGCGACTCCCCGGAGACGGGCGTCATCGACCCCTATCAGCGCCTCTACGGCTACGAGGGGCTCCATGTCGTCGACGGCTCCGCCGTCTCGGCCAACCTCGGCGTCAACCCCTCGCTGACGATCACCGCCCAGGCGGAGCGGGCGATGAGCTTCTGGCCGAACAAGGGCGAGGCCGACCAGCGGCCCGCCGTGGGAGAGGCCTACGCCCGCATCCCGGCGGTCGCTCCGGTGCGTCCGTCGGTCCCCGAGGCGGCCTCCGGCGCCCTCCGGCTGCCCATCGTCGAGGTCACCGTGGGGCGCCATGCGGCGGCTCCGGAGGGGGCGGAAAAAACTTCCGAGAATTCTCCATCGCCGGCGTAACCGGGGTCACAGCATCTCGTTGAGCCATCAGACCCGGGACTTGCTCCCTCCCTCAGATGTCCGGGTCGAGGCGGTCACAACGACCCCTGAGAGCCCGGCCAACCCTCCCTCCCGGCCGGGCTCTCGACATTTGCCCGGGCGAGGGGCGCGGACCGGCCGGGCCGATAGGATTCCGGCATGACGGATGCCCCCGCCGAGCACGACCTGGTCCTCGTCGTCGACTTCGGCGCCCAGTACGCCCAGCTGATCGCGCGCCGCGTGCGCGAGGCGAAGGTCTACTCCGAGATCGTCCCCCACACGACGCCGGTGGCCGAGATGCTCGAGCGCAGGCCGCGGGCGATCATCCTCTCCGGTGGCCCGAGCTCCGTGTACGCCGAGGGCGCCCCCAGCATCGACGCCGCCCTCTTCCACGCCGGGACTCCGGTCTTCGGGATGTGCTACGGCTTCCAGCTCATGGCGCAGGGCCTCGGCGGCACGGTCGACAACAACGGCTACCGGGAGTACGGCCGCACGCCCGTGAGCGTGGGGTCCGCCGGCGTACTGCTGAAGGGCCTGCCGGCCCTGCACAACGTGTGGATGTCGCACGGCGACTCGGTCTCGCAGGCACCTGAGGGCTTCGCCGTGCTCGCCTCCACGCAGGGCACGCCCGTGGCCGCCTTCGAGAACGTCGAGGCGGGCATGGCCGGCGTCCAGTGGCACCCCGAGGTGCTGCACACCGAGCACGGCCAGCGGGTGCTCGAGCACTTCCTGTGGGACATCGCCGCCTGCCGGCAGACCTGGACCATCGGCAACATCGCCGAGGAGCAGATCGCGCGGGTGAAGGAGCAGATCGGCGAGCGCGGCCACGCGATCTGCGCGTTGTCGGGCGGCGTCGACTCCGCGGTCGCCGGCGCGATCGTGCAGAAGGCCATCGGCGACCGGCTGACCTGCGTCTACGTCGACCACGGCCTGATGCGCAAGGACGAGACCGAGCAGATCGAGCGCGACTTCGTCGCCGCCACCGGCGCCGACCTGAAGGTCGTCGACGCCGAGAAGCAGTTCCTCGACGCGCTGGCCGGGGTCACCGATCCGGAGACCAAGCGGAAGATCATCGGCCGGGAGTTCATCCGGACCTTCGAGCAGGCGCAGGTCGAGATCCTAGGCGACGACCCCGACGCCACGGGCGCCTCAGGTGAGGGGGAGAAGATCGCCTTCCTCGTGCAGGGCACGCTCTACCCCGACGTCGTGGAGTCCGGCGGCGGCGCCGGCACCTCCAACATCAAGAGCCACCACAACGTCGGCGGCCTGCCCGACGACCTCGAGTTCGAGCTCGTCGAGCCGCTGCGCGAGCTCTTCAAGGACGAGGTCCGCGCCGTCGGCGCCCAGCTCGGCCTGCCCGACGTGATCGTCCAGCGCCAGCCCTTCCCGGGCCCGGGCCTCGGGATCCGGATCATCGGCGAGGTCACCCGCGAGCGCCTCGACATCCTCCGCGAGGCGGACGCCATCGCCCGCGAGGAGCTCTCCCGCGCGGGCCTCGACCGCGACATCTGGCAGATGCCGGTCGTGCTCCTGGCGGACGTCCGCTCGGTCGGCGTCCAGGGCGACGGCCGGACCTACGGCCACCCCGTCGTCCTGCGCCCGGTCACCTCCGAGGACGCCATGACCGCCGACTGGGCCCGCCTGCCCTACGACCTCCTCGAGCGGATCTCCACCCGCATCACCAACGAGGTCCGCGAGATCAACCGCGTCACCGTCGACATCACCTCCAAGCCCCCCGGCACCATCGAGTGGGAGTAGCCCTCAGTCGGCGATCAGTCGCACGAGGTACGTCGACGCTTCCTCGAGCGGCGTCGTCGACCGGGTGGCCCGGGCCCGGGCCAGCGCGCCCTCGACGGAGCTGACGACGAAGCTCGCCAGCGACCGCGCCTCCTCGGGCGAGCGACCGTCGCGTGCGAGCAGCGGCGCGATCTCGTCGACCCACAGGGCGAAGACGTCCACCGCCGCGACCCGGACGGTCTCGGCGTCGGCCGAGGCCGCCGCGGCCATGATCGGGCAGCCCAGCCTGAAGTCGGAGCGGACCAGATCGGCGGCCGTCTGCTGCACCAGCTCCACCACCGTCGCCGAGGCGCCCATGGCCGTGCCGAGCTCGCGGATCCTCCTCTGCATCCAGCGGCCGGCGGCCTGCGTGGAGACGGCGATCAGCTCGGACTTGCCGCCGGGGAAGTTCTGGTAGATCGACCGCCGAGCGCTCGCGCCCCGCTCGAGGAGGTCGGCGAGCCCGGTCCCCTCGACGCCGTGCTCACGGACGAGCTCGATGGCGGCCGCGATCAGGCGCTGGCGCGGACTGGCAGACATTCGTCCCCCTCGGACCCGACAGGAAGGTAGACCGATCGATCTACCTCATGCTTGTATGTAGACCATGCAGTCTACCAACGCATCGCAGCCGCCGAGCCCCGCCGCCCTGAGCGGCCTCGAGCTGCTCCGGGCCGGCGCCCCCTTCATCGGCCAGCTCCCCGGCATCGGCCGGCTGCTGGGGATGGAGGTCGGCGTGGTCGAGGAGGGACGCTTCGAGCTCAGCGCCGTCACCCAGCCGGACTTCGCCAATCCGATGGGCGACGTCCACGGTGGCATCTGCGCGACGCTGCTCGACTCCGTGATGGGGTGCGCGGTCCACACCACGCTCGCGGCGGGGGAGGGCTACTCGACGCTCGAGATCAAGGTGAACTACACCAGGACCGTGCCGACCTCCGGCGTGCGTCTGGCGGCGGTCGGCACGACGATCCACGTCGGTGGGCGCACCGCGACCGCTCGGGGCGAGGTCCGCGACGAGCAGGGCCGGCTGGTGGCGCACGGCACGACGACCTGCCTGATCCACCGATGAGCGCCGTCGGCGCCGGAGTGGGCCTCGCCGCCCTGGCGCGGCCGCTCACGCTGCCCAACGGCTTCGTGATCCCCAACCGGCTGGCGAAGGCGGCTCTCAGCGAGGGCCTGGGCCGGCGGGACTTCTCGCCCGGCAGCAGGATCGACAACCTCTACCGCAGGTGGGCGGACTGTGGCGTCGGCCTGTCGATCACGGGCAACGTGATGGTGGACCGGACCCAGACGGGCGAGCCCGGCAACGTCGTGGTCGAGGATCGCCGCCACCTCGACGACCTGGCGCGCTGGGCAGCGACCGCCAAGGCGGGGGGCTCGAAGGTCTGGGTCCAGATCAACCACCCCGGCCGGCAGATCCCGCGCACCGTCGGCACCCACCCGGTGGCGCCGTCCGCGATTCCGCTTCCCGGCGCCGCGAGGCTCTTCGCCACCCCGCGCGCGCTGAGCGGTGGCGAGGTGAGGGACATCATCGGCCGCTTCGCGAACACGGCGAGGATCGTCGTCGAGGCCGGCTTCGACGGCATCCAGATCCACGGCGCCCACGGCTACCTCGTCAGCCAGTTCCTCTCCCCGCTGTCGAACCAGCGCTCCGACGAGTGGGGCGGGACCCCCGAGCGGCGGCATCGCTTCGTGCTGGAGGTCGTGCGGGCCATCCGGGCCGAGGTGGGCGCCGACGTCCCGGTCGGCATCAAGCTCAACTCGGCCGACTTCCAGAAGGGCGGCTTCGCGGAGGCCGAGTCGCTCGAGGTCGTCCACAAGCTCGCCGAGGAGGGCATCGACCTGCTCGAGGTCTCGGGCGGAACGTACACGAGCTCGGCCATGCTCGGCGTGGACGAGTCCCTGAAGGAGAGCACGCGCCGGCGCGAGGCCTACTTCATGGCGTACGCCGAGCGCGTCCGTGCCGCGCTGCCCGAGCTGCCCCTCATGCTCACCGGAGGGTTCCGCACCGCCGGCGGCATGGTGGAGGCGCTCGAGTCCGGATCGATCGACCTCGTCGGTCTGGGCCGCCCCCTGTGCGTGCAGCCGGACTTCCCCGCCGAGCTGCTCGCGGGCCGTGCCCAGGAGAGCGTCGTCGTCCCGCACCGGAGTGGCATCCGGCTGCTCGACAACCTCACCGAGCTCACCTACTACAGCGTCCAGATGTGGCGGATGGGCAACGGCAGGGAGCCGGCCCCGGATCGGCACCCGGCGATCAACGTCGGCCAGTACCTGCTCCACAACGGGCTCGAGGGCCTCCGGCCCAGGCGCGCATGACCAGCAGCGCCCCGGACCCGGCACACCATCTGACAGACAGGAGGGCCGCCGTGGCCCAGTTCGACACGATCGTCATCGGCGCCGGCCTCGGCGGCATGAGCACCGCCGCGTACCTCGCGGCCAACGGCCAGCGGGTGCTCGTGCTGGAGCGCTACGCCATGGTGGGCGGTTCGACCCACATGTTCCGGCGGCGCGGGAGGTGGGAGTTCGAGGTGGGGGTCCACTACATCGAGGACTGCGGGCCGGGCGGCCTCATGCCGCGGATCCTCGGAGGCCTCGGACTCGCGGACCGGGTCGAGTTCCTGCAGCTGGATCCCGAGGGCTGGGACACCATCGTGGGCCCCGACTTCGAGCTGCGCACGCCGGTCGGGTGGGACCACTACCGCGACAACCTGGCGCAGGCGTTTCCCGGCGAGGAGCGGGCGGTCGATCGCTACGTGAGGCTGCTCCGGAAGGTCGGCCCGGCGGGCGAGCGCACCCACCCCGACTTCGGCACGACGAGGCGGTTCGCCGCGGCGGGTCTCGCGGCGCCGCTGATCGTGGCGCCGCTGGCCGGCGTGCTGGCGGCGTGCGGCTTCAGCCCCCGGGCGGTGTTCGCCCTCTCCTCGCAGGCCGGCGCCTACTGCACCGATCCCGTCGTCGCCGCCTTCGGCTGGCACGCGGCGTACGTCGGCAAGGCGATCGGCACGACGGGCGGCTGGTATCCGCGAGGCGGAGGCCAGGTGCTCTCCTCCACCCTGCTCCAGTTCCTCACCGCCCACGGTGGCGAGGTGCGCACCGACAGCACCGTCGAGCGGATCCTCATCGAGGGCGGTCGTGCCGTCGGCGTCCGGCTCGAGGGCGGCGAGGAGCTCCGCAGCGGCGCGGTGGTCTCGGACGCCGACATCAAGCACACGCTCCTCGACCTGGTGGGCACCGAGAACCTCCCCCGACGAGCTGCGCTGCGGGCCCGCGCCCTGACCATGGGCCAGCCCTTGTTTAACACCTACGTCGGCATCGAGCTCGACCTGCGCGGCACGCCGAACTCCAACTTCTTCGCCATCCCGTCCTGGGAGCCCGCGACGAGCCTCGCCAAGCTCGGCGCCTTCGGCACGAGGATGATGCGCAACGGCTTCCAGGGCGACCGCGACACGTGGCTCGACGCGTTCAGCGACTCGATGCCCGGGTTCATCCACTCCGCCACGATCCGCGACCCCGAGAACCCGCGGACCGCGCCCGCGGGCCACACCTCCTTCGAGGTGATGACCATGGTCCCCTCGAGTCCCGACCTCTGGGACGTCGACGCCTCCGATCCGGAGGGACACGGCTACCGCGACTCCCCGATCTATCGGGAGATGAAGGAGCGGATGACCGGCGCCATGCTCGATCGCATCGAGCAGGTCTATCCCGGCGCCCGCGCCAAGACGGTCTGGAGCGAGGCGGCCAGCCCGGCCACCCAGACCCGGTACGCCCGCAACACGAACGGCGCCTGCTTCGGCCTGGGCGTCACGCCCACCCAGTACGGTCCCACCAGGCCGGGAACGAGGACGGCCGTGGGCGGCCTGTTCCTGGCCGGCACCAGCACCCGCTGGGGAACCGGGACCACCGGATCGATGCTGTCGGGGATGCACGCCGCCGGCGCCGTGCTCGGGCGGGACCTCGTGGGCGAGGTCATCCGCGAGGACGCGGTCTACGGCGATGCCCGTTCGCTCGGTCCCGTCGACCGGTACTGGGACGCGGTGGCCGTCGCGCGCCACCGTGGCGCCGGCCCCGGCGGCCCCGACGGCCTCGGCGGCCTCGGCGGC
>NZ_JASGDD010000213.1:0-13870 GCF_047607365.1 Nocardioides sp.
ACGGCGCTCTCCGCCCCGGGCGTGGCGGCCTCGAAGCGCTCTCGCGAGGGCAGCGCGGCCCAGAGCGCGGCGTAGAGGACCGCCCCGAGGCCACCCATCGCGGTGAGGACCACGAAGGCGGCCCGCACCCAGATCACGGGCGCGGCCAGGTGCTCGGCGAGTCCACCCGCGACGCCGCCGAAGATCGCGGCCTCGGTGTCGCGGGTCGCGCGCCGGACGGCACGCGGCTGCGCACCCGCTCCGGCGGCGCCGGCAGTCGTCTCGCTCATGATGCGTCCATCGTGGCAGGGGTCGGCGCCCGGCGGTATCGGGGTTCGCCCGGGGGTGTCCCGGATGGTCGCGGGCGTCGGACGGGAGCAGGCTGGAGCCCATGAGCACCACGGAGACACCGCCGGAAGCCCCGGGACCGCGGGTGACGCGCGACGAGGTCAAGGACCTCGGCCGGCTCGTCCGCACGTCGTCGGCGAGCCCGGAGAACCGCTACGTCGCGGGCGTCGCGGGCGGCATCGCCCGCCACCTCGACATCGATCCGATCCTCGTGCGGATCGCCCTCGTCGTCGGCATCTTCTTCGGCGGAGCCGGCCTCGTCGTGTACGGCGCCGGCTGGCTGTTCATGCCGGACGAGGAGGACGGCGACGCGATGATCGCCGTCGACCAGCGCTCCCGCAACGTCGTGCTGTGGGTCGCCGCCGGGATGGCGGTGCTGGCCGTCGTCGGAGACGTCGTCGGTGGCCTGGACTTCCCGCACTGGATCATCCCGACGTTCGTGATCGTCGCCGTCGGCGTGTGGCTGTGGGACCGCAGGCATGGGCGGCACCCGTCGCCCGACGAGCGGACGACCCAGACGCTCGCGGCGATCGACGCCGCCGAGGCGAGGACCCGCGAGGCGCTCGCCGCCGCGGCGGCCACCTCGGACGTGGCGACGGCCGCGGCCTACGAGCGGGCGCAGCTGCGCACCGAGCGAGCCCTGACGCGGGCTCGCGAGCGGGTGACGCGTGCCCAGCAGCGCCGTTCCTCCAAGCGGGGTCCCCTGCTGTTCTGGTTCACCCTCGCGCTCGTCGCGCTGGCCGAGGGCACCCTCGGCGTGATCGACGGGGCGGGCGCGTCCGTGGTGGCGCCGGCGTACCCCGCGCTCGCGCTCGGGATCATCGGCGCCATGCTCGTCCTCGGCGCCTTCTGGGGCCGGGCGGGCGGGCTCATCCTCATCGGCCTGATCACCTCCGCCGTGCTCGGCGTCTCGACCGCCGCGCACGAGTGGGGCGTCGACGGCGGGCACTACCGCAGCATCGAGATCGCGCCCGCCTCGACGGCGAGCGTGGAGGACGACTACACCTTCCGCACCGGCGACTTCGAGCTCGACCTGACGCAGGTCAGCGATCCGCGTGAGCTCGGCGGCCGCACCATCCACGTCGACGGCCGCCTCGGGCAGATCGTCGTCCGCGTCCCGGCCGGGCTCGACGTCAGCGCGTCGGCCCACGTCAGCGGTCCCGGCGCGGTCGAGGTCCTCGGCTCCGAGGACGGCGGCATCGGGCAGAGCAGGACGGTCCACAGCGTCGGCACCGGCGCGACGCTGACCATCGACGCCGACCTGCGGGTCGGGCACATCCAGATCGTGGAGGAGTGATCATGAGCGACACGGAGAGCATCGGGGTCACCGAGCCGGAGCCGGCCGGGCCGGCCTCGGGGAGGCACCCGGTCAACATCGGACAGCTCGTCATGGGCCTGGCGTTCCTCTGCATCGTCGGGGCGTGGGGGCTCGTCCAGGCCGACGTCGTGGAGGGCAGCGACATCCGCTGGCTGCTGCCGATCCCGTGGCTGGTCGCCGGTGCGGTCGGGCTCGTCGCCACGGCCGTCTCGAGCGCCCGGCGCCACGGCGTACCGCGATGAATCTTCAGACGGAACTCTCAGAGTTCTGAGACCGGCTCCCGGGCCTTCGCCGCCTAGCGTTTCCCGACATGACACTCCTCGCGAACCTGACTCGGCGAAGCGCGATCCGGGCCGGCGGCATCGCCACCCTCGCCGTCGGGACGGCCGGTGCCCTCCGCGAGTTCGCCGTCACCGCCGCCGCGATCCCGACCACCAGCTCGCGCCTCGCCCTGGCCGCCTCCACCGGCTGCGCGACGCTGGCGCCGGAGACGACCGAGGGGCCGTTCTGGATCGACGAGCAGCTCAACCGCTCCGACATCCGGTCCACGACGAAGGGGACCGACGCCACCCGCGCCGGCGTCCCGCTCACCCTGACGATCAACCTGATCGACACCTCGGCCAGCTGCACCGTCCAGCAGGGCGTGTACGTCGACATCTGGCATGCCGACGCGACCGGCAACTACTCCGACGTCTCGGGCAGCGGCAACAACTCCAACTCCGGCAAGAACAACTGGCTGCGCGGCTACCAGGTCTCCGACTCGGGCGGCTCGGTCACCTTCACCACCATCTACCCCGGGTGGTACGTCAGCCGCGCCATCCACATCCACGTCCGGCTGCGGACGACGCTCTCCTCCTCCAGCACGATCAACTTCACCACCCAGCTCTTCTTCGACGAGTCGATCACCCAGGCGGTGCTCAAGGACAGCAACTACAAGGCCGACTCCAGCCAGCGCACCACCAACAGCACGGACTCGATCTACACCTCCGCCACGCTCGTCCCGCTGACCGGCAGCAACTCCGCCGGCTATGCCGGCGCGATCACCCTCGCTCTCGCGTACGACGACGGCTCGCCCGCGTCGACCACGGCCACCGCGACCGCCACCACCTCGGCCACCGCGTCGGCCACGACCTCCACGAGCGCCTCCGCGACGACCAGCGCCGCCACCAGCGCCACCACCAGCGCCACCACCTCGACGAGCGCGACCACGACCCCCTCCGCGACGACGAGCACGACCGCCAGCACCAGCCCGTCCACCACCGCCTCGACCACGACGGCCAGCAGCAGTCCCTCGGCGAGCACCTCCACCACGACCGCGAGCAGCACGCCGACCTCGACGACGTCCACGATCGTCGCCGACACGGTGGTCAACGCGGTCGTGACCTCGGCGAAGGTGGTCCGCAAGGGGAAGAAGCGCGTCGTCGTCGTGGCGTTGCGCAACGCCGAGCGGACCACGGCGAACGTCCGCCTCGTGCGCAGCGACAACGTGCTGGCCCACCGCACCTGGGGCTGGCTTCCGACCGGCCTGCACCGGCTCACGTTCAAGGTGCCGAAGTCGGTGCGCGGAGGCACGGCCAAGGTGAGCGTCATCCTCGCCGACAGCGCGGGCAACGCGAAGATCACGCGGGTCCGGGTCACCGTCCCGTCGCGCTGACCCCCGCCCGTCCCGGTGTCACCGGGACGCTCCGCCCGTGCCGCGACGCTTCGCAGGCGTCACCCACCGCCCGAACTGTCGCCACGACCGTCCGGGCAGGCGCGCGATCAGGCCGAGGCGACCACCCGGCGAGCGGCGAGCGCGACGGCCGGGTCGTCGGCGAAGACGCCGTCCACGCCGGCGTCGAGGAAGCGCCGTGCCTGCGCCTCACCGCCGCGCAGGGTCCAGACGAAGACCCGCAGTCCGGCGTCGTGCGCGCGCGAGACCAGCCCGGTGTCGAAGCGGTCGCTCGCCAGCACCCGCGAGCGGTGGGGCCCGATCGCCTGGGCATACCCCGCGATGGACGAGCACGAGACCGGCCAGTGCGGCTCGACCAGCTGCACCAGGGGCAGCTCGGTCTGCGGCCGGATCTCGCGGAGGAAGTCCTCGTCGAAGGACTGCAGCCACACGCCCGACCCGGGCTGGTCGAGGCCGTGGTCGCGCAGCGTCTCCAGCACGGGGCGCGCCATCGGCAGTCCCGCCGCGGCGAAGTGGGCCGGGTGCTTCACCTCGGCGTGCAGGCCGATCCGCCGGCCCGCCCGGCGCGACTCCGCGGCGAGCAGGAGAAGGAGCTCGTCGAAGGTCGGGATCCGGGTGGCGGGCGGGTCGAGCCGCTGGAGCTCGGCGAGGGTGACCTCGTCGACATGCCGGCCGTCGCGCAGCTCGAGGTCGTGGTGGAGCACGAGCACCCCGTCGCGCGTGACCTGCAGGTCCGTCTCGAGCGCGTCAGCGCCGAGGCGGCAGGCGAGCCGGAAGGACGCGAGGGTGTTCTCCGGGAGCCGCGAGGGGGCACCTCGGTGGCCGATGACGAGCCCAGGGCCGCGGGGGCCGCGCGTGGTCATGCCCCGAGGCTCGCCAGCCGAAGCGTCCCGCTCACCGACGCGACATGAACGCGCGATGACGGGCGACCGAATCCCCTGTCAGAGCGTGTTCGGGAACTCGGCGTCGAGCTCCCGAACGCGCTCTCAGGGGCGGTCGTCCCCGCTCCAGGTCACGCCCTCGCGGATCACCCGTGCCGGCACCCCGGCGACGGCCACCCGGGCGGGGACCTTCTGGTTGCGGACCATGCTGCGCGCCCCGATCACCGAGCCCTCTCCGATCTCGACGTCGCCGGTGACGATGGCGTCCTTGCAGAGCCACACGTGCCGGCCGAGGCGGATCGTGCCGCCGTACGGGTTCAGCCGGACGCCCGTCGCGACGTCCTCCAGCCGGTGCATGTCGTCGGTGGCGACGTAGACGTCGGCGGCCCAGAGCTGGTCCTCCTCGGCGAAGACCGTGCCGCCGTTGCGCGCGTCGACGATGGCGCAGCGGGTCGCGACCGTCCGGCCGAGCAGCACGATCGCGGAGTCGCCGCCGCAGTAGAGGTCGGCCGAGGTGAACACCGAGTGCGGTCCGAGGAAGACCAGCGCGTCGTCGCCGCCGACCAGCAGCGAGGAGAGGTGCCGCACGTCGCTCGCGACGACGATCAGCGCGCCGGAGTACGGGATGAGGACGAGGTCGGCGAGCACCCGCGGCGGCACGACCACGCCGTCGCGTATGTAGAAGGCGTTGCCGCCCTCCGACCACCAGGCCGGGAGCAGATCGGGGTCGAGCGGCACGAGGGGGACCGAGTCGAGGATCTCCGCCGGCACGCCCGCGTCGAGGAGCCGCGAGCGGTGGTCGGGGTGCATGGGCCAAACTTAGCCACGTGAAGATCTCGATGGCGCTGCAGTACTCCGGCAATCCCCGCGAGGCGGCGGGACAGCTGACCGAGCTCGAGGCCGCGGGCCTCGACCAGGTCTGGGTCGCGGAGGCCTACGGCTTCGACGCGGTCTCCCTCATGGGCTACATCGCCGCCAAGACCGAGCGGCTGGAGATCGCCGCCGGCATCCTCAACATCTTCTCCCGTACGCCGGCAGCGCTGCTGCAGACGGCCGCGGGACTCGACAACGTGAGCGGCGGCCGGGCCGTCCTCGGCCTCGGCGCGTCCGGCCCGCAGGTGATCGAGGGTTTCCACGGCCTCCCCTACTCTCACCCGCTCGGACGGACCCGAGAGGTCGTCGAGATCCTCCGGATGGGCCTGCGCCGCGAGCCGCTGGTCTATCAGGGCAAGCACTTCACCCTCCCCCTGCCCGCCGACCAGGGTCTCGGCCTGGGCAAGCCGCTCAAGCTCCTGACCCGCCCCGAGCGCAGCGAGATCCCGATCTGGATCGCGGCCACCGGGAGCGCCAACGTGGCGCTCGCCGCCGAGATCGCCGACGGCTGGCTGCCCTTCCTCTTCGCCCCCGAGCACGCCCGGGGCGCCTGGGGCGAGGCGCTCGCGAAGGGCACCGCGAAGCGGTCTCCCGACCTCGGTCCGCTCGAGATCAGCGCCGGGGGCCTGGTCGCGATCGGCGACGACGTCAAGGGGCTCCTGGACTTCGTCCGGCCGCACGTCGCGCTCTATGTCGGCGGCATGGGCGCCAAGGGGAGGAACTTCTACAACACGCTGTTCGCGAGCTACGGCTACGAGGCCGAGGCCGCGAAGATCCAGGAGTTCTACCTCTCCGGCCGCAAGAAGGAGGCGGAGGCGGCCGTGCCGGTGGAGTTCCTCGAGCAGATGAGCCTGGTCGGCCCGGAGTCCTACGTGCGGGAGCGGCTCGAGGCGTTCCGGGAGGCGGGCGTGACCTCGCTGCAGGTCATCCCGGGCGACCCCGACCCCGCCGCCCTCATCGCCCGGCTCAAGGAGTGGGCCGCCTGACGGCAGCAGACAGCGGCGGCCCATGACCTGCTTTCGGTGACCTACTGTCGCGAGCCGGGAATCAGAAGAAGCATGAGTCCGGCGCCGATCGAGATGAGTCCGAAGAATGCCAGAGCCTTCAGCCAGATCCCGCGACTGCCCAGCGACTCCAACCAGACGACCAGGGTCCCCCAGGGTCGCCTTCTCCATACGCGGAGTGCCGGTACCGGATCTCGTGGCACCGGCCCACCCCGATACACCGGGCGCATCCCGAGGTGACGCTGGATGTCGAAGAGGATGTCTTCGTCATCGCGCGCGAACCTGGAGTGCCGAGCCATGAGCTGAAGGCTGATCAGCGCGACGACGCCTGACAGGAAAGCCGCGACCACACGGCTCCACGTCGGAGCCCCGGTCTGGAGGGCGATCTGCAGCAGGAAGGCCATCGCGGTCATCGCGAGGACCGGTGTCTGCCACATCAGCTCGTTGAGCGACGCCTGTCGAGCCGCCAGAGCCGAGTAGGCACGTTCGTCCTCGCGGAACTCGCTCACGGCCAGCGCCTCCTCCAGCATGCGCGCCGTGCCTGGCCACAGCTCGACGCTCTCAAGCTCCTGCGGGGCAAACCACCTGAACTCGGCAACTCCGCCCTTCGCTCCCTCGGCGCCGGAACTCACACTGAGGGACCACGCGGCGTCGTACGTCACGAGAAAGCAGGACGCGATGGCATGCTTGCGCGGGTCGTGCCCCTCACCCATGCCGGTCTCGGAGAAGTACTCGTTCACCATGAAGGGCGACTGAGCGATCTCGGGCTGACGGGGCAGGGCGGTCGCTTCGAGCGTGTCCTCCAGATGGCGCTGGCCACAACGTCGCAGCGACTCGTTGACACGCACGCGGCCGCCGATCTGGCACCAGACCTTGCGGTCGCCGTTGACGGGATCGGGGAACGTCCGCTGTATCAGCCCGACATTGCGAACTTGCCCGCTGACACCGTCGACGACCACAGGTACAAGGTCGACGCACGCGATCGGCAATGACGCCTGAACACGCGCCCAGTCGTCGTCCGACAGCCACTCCCTCACGTCGCGAACTCTAGTCGCCACGCAGGCAGCCCCCTGTGCCAAACCGCGGGCGCGACGGCTCACGGAGTCGATCGCGACCGCGAGGAGCAGGACCGCGCCGGTGACCATGAAGCGCACCGAGCTGTCGACGCTCATCAGGTTGAGGCCGTTGGAGATGGCCTGGAGCACGAGGATGCCGAGTAGGGCCGAGTACGCCGACCCACGACCGCCGAAGAGCGACGTGCCTCCGATGACGGCCGCCGCGATCGCCGTCAGGTTGGTGTCCGTCGTGCCGGAGGCCTGGGACACCGACGTCTGCAGGCCGGCCGCGAGCAGGCCGCCGACGGCGGCGAGCAGCGAGGTGAGGGCGAAGACCGACAGGAAGACGCCGTTCACCTTGATGCCGGAGCGGCGCGCCGCCTCGACGTGCCCGCCGACGGCGAACACGTGCCGGCCCCAGCGGGTCCGGCGCAGCGCGAAGTCCATCACCACGACCAGCAGGACGAAGAACATCCAGAGGTAGGAGTAGCCGCGGTCCTCGTTGACGTACCACGTCAGCAGGCCGAGGCCCACCGCCAGCGCCACCGTCTTGATCGCGACCATCGGCAGCCACGGAGTGCTGAGCTCGGCCCTCTTGCGGGTGGTGATCGTCCACAGCTGGCTGCCGAGGAAGACCAGCGTGATCACCCCGACCAGCACGTACGACGCCGCCGGGCTGACCCACTCCGTGCGGGCGAAGTCGCGCAGCCAGGAGTCGTTGGGCAGGTTGATCGTGCCGTCCTTGCCGAGGACGTAGAGCAGTAGGCCCTGGAAGCCCAGCAGGCCGGCGAGCGAGAAGACGAACGACGGCACGCCGGCCCAGACGTAGAGCACGCCGTAGACCAGGCCGATGGCGATGCCGACGACCATCGCGATGAGGATCGCCAGCCACTCGGCGACACCGTGATGGACGATCTCGACCGCCATCACGGCCGCGGCCAGGCCGCTCACCGAGCCGACCGAGAGGTCGATCTCGCCGAGCAGCAGCACCAGCACGATGCCCAGCGCGATCACGCCGGTCGGCGCGGCGAACTGGGTGATCGAGACGATGTTGCGCGAGGACAGGAAGATGCCGTCGTCGGTGGCGAAGTAGAACCCGACGCAGATCACGATCAGGCCGATGATCACCGGCAGGTTGCCGAGGTCGCCGGAGCGGAGCCGGTTGAGCTGCGCCCTCACGAACGCGCCGAAGCCCTCGTTGCGGATGAGCCGCTCGTCGAGCAGGTCGGCCGCCACGGCCTTCGTCTGAGGAGTCTCACTCATGGGTCTGCCCCTCTGCCTCGGCGGTGTCGTGAGCCTGCGACGCCGTACGCCGTCCGGCGCGGGCGGCGACGACGTTGTCGGACGCACCCGTGATCGCGGCGACCAGCTGCTCGGTGCTGGTCTCGGCGGTGCGGAACTCCGCCGCGTTGCGACCCAGGCGGAGCACGAAGATGCGATCCGCGACGGCCTGCACGTCGGCCATGTTGTGGCTGATCAGGATGACGCCGAGGCCCTGCTCGCGCAGCCGCTCGACGAGGTTGAGCACCTCGGCGGTCTGCGCGACGCCCAGGGCCGCGGTCGGCTCGTCGAGGAGCACGACCTTGGGCGCGCCGACGAGCGAGCGGGCGATGGCCACGGTCTGGCGCTGGCCTCCGGACAGCGACGCGATCGGGATGCGCACCGACGGGATCTTGGCGGAGAGGCTGCGCAGCAGCCGCCACGACTCCTTCTCCATGGCGACCTCGTCGATCACGCCGACGTGGTGCCGCTCCTGGCCCAGGAAGAGGTTGGCGACCACGTCGAGGTTGTCGCACAGGGCGAGATCCTGGAAGACGGTGGCGATGCCGAGGCCCTGGGCGGCGGCCGGGCCGGCGACGCGGACCGGGCGGCCCTCGATGGAGATGGTGCCCTCGTCGGGCTGGTAGACGCCCGAGATGATCTTGATCAGCGTGGACTTGCCGGCGCCGTTGTCGCCCACGAGGGCGACGACCTCGCCGGCCTTGACGTCGAGGGTGACGTCGGTGAGTGCCTGGACGGCACCGAAGCGCTTGGTGATGCCGGACAAGGACAGGACGGTGCCCCCCGTCGAGGGGGTCACCGCCCTGCCCTGTGCGTCCGAGGACGGCTGAGACATCAGGAGAGGCCCGCCGCCTTGCAGGCGTCGGCGTAGTCCGCCGTGCAGATGTCGGAGACGTCGTAGAAGCCGTCGGCGACGATCGTGTCCTTCACGTTGTCCTTCGTGACCGCGATGGGCGTGAAGATGTAGGACTTCACGTTCTCGTAGGTCGACTGCGCGATGCCGGTGTCGGTCGTCGCGCCCGGCTCGTCGCCGTTCGCGAGAGCGACCGCGACCTCGGCGGCCGTCTGGGCCTCGATCGGGATGGGCTTGTAGATCGTCATCGACTGCTCGCCGGCGAGGATCCGCTGGACCGCGGCCAGCTCGGCGTCCTGACCGGTGATCGGCGGGAGCGCGTCGGCACTGAAGCCGCCGCCGGTCAGCGCGGCGACGACACCGCCGGCCTGGCCGTCGTTGGCGGCGTAGACGCCCTGGATGTCGGACGGCTTGTACTTGCTCAGCTGGTCGGTGACGAACTGCTGCGCGTTCTCCGGGCTCCAGTCGGGGTTGTCGTACTCCTCGAGGATCTTGATGCCGCTGCTGTCGATGACCGAGTGGGCGCCCTTCTTGAACTGCGCCGCGTTCGGGTCGCTCGGCGAGCCGTTGAGCATGAGGATGTTGCCCTTGCCGCCCATGGCGTCGACGAGGGCCTGGCCCTGCATCTTGCCGACCGTCTCGTTGTCGAACGAGAGGTAGTAGTCGGCGCCGGCGATGAAGCGGTCGTAGGCGATGACGGGGATGTCGGCGTCCTGCGCGGACTGGACCATGCCACCGGCGCCGTCGCCGTTGACCGGGTCGAGCACGATGACGTCGGCGCCCGCGTTGATCGCGGTGTCGACCTGCGAGCTCTGCTTGGACTCGTCCTGGTCGGCGTTGTAGTACTTCACGTCGCAGTCCGAGCAGAGCTTCTTGACGGCCTCTTCGAAGAGGGGCTTGTCGAACGTCTCGTAGCGGGTCGTCTTCGACTCGGGCAGCAGCAGCGCGATCGTCGCGCCGCCCCCGCCGCCCGAGGAGCTGTCGTCGTCCGAGCTGCCGCACGCGGTGAGGGCGCCTGCCGCCGCCACCAGAGCGAATCCCACGGCCGCCGTGCGGCGGGGGATGCGGGAAATGATCACGTCTGTCTCCTTGAATGAGTGGCAGCGCCTTCACTGCCATGTTGCCCACGCTGAGTGTCATACGTCACACGTTTGTCGTCAAGCGATGAACGCAAGTTTGCACCAGGTCCCGCGTTCGGCGACTTTTATCGTTACTACTTGACGACAAGCCATGTCGGCCGCACAGTGTGCCTGTGCCAGGGAAGCCAAGGACCCGACGCTCCGCGACGTCGGGCACGTCGGCCTCGCCGGGGTCCCACGCGTCGCTGCGGTCGGCCAATCAGGGCCGCGTCCTCGACGTGCTCCGCTCCGGCGAGCTCTCCCACACCCAGGCCGAGCTCGCCCGGACGACGGGCCTGGCGCCGGCCACGATCTCCAACATCGTCCGCGACCTCAGCGCCGCCGGCCTCGTCGACACCCAGGCCGGCAGCGGCCGGCGCGGCTCCTCGGTGCGGCTCTCCCGCGGCGCCGGCCTCGTCGCGGGCGTCGACTTCGGCCACTCCCACGTCGCCGTCGCCATCGGCACCCTCACCGGCGAGGTCATCGCCGAGGAGCGCCGGCCGCTGGAGAGCACCCACGCGTACGCCGACTCGCTGGCCCTGGCGACGACGCTGATCGGCGACCTCTCCCCCGATCACGCCCCGGTGCTGCGGGTCGCGATGGGCCTCCCGGCGCCGATCACCGACAACATCATCCGCGGCCCCGGAATCCTGCCGGGCTGGAACGGCGCGGACGGCCGGGCGCTGGCCGAGGACGCCTTCGGCGTGCCGGTCGACCTGGAGAACGACGCCAACCTCGGCGCGCTCGCCGAGCACCACAAGGGCGTGGGGCGGGGGCACCGCAGCTCGGTGTTCGTCAAGATCTCCTCCGGCGTGGGCGCGGGCATCGTCCTCGACGACCGGCTCTTCCACGGCGCCTGGGGCACCGCCGGCGAGCTCGGCCACCTCACCCTCGACGAGAACGGCCCGGTCTGCCGCTGCGGCGGGCGTGGCTGCCTCGAGGCCTACACCTCCATCGACACGCTCCTGGCCCGCACGGCCGGGCAGCTGCCCGCGACCACCCTCGACGAGCTGCTCGCCGCCGCCCGCTCCGGGGAGGCGTCAGCCCTCCGCGCGCTCGAGGACGCCGGGCTGCACCTCGGCTGGGGCCTGGCCGGGGTGGCGAACCTCCTCAATCCGGAGGTGCTCGTCATCGGCGGCGACATGGCCCGCGCTGGGGAGCTGCTGCTGGAGTCGGCCCGGATCGGGCTGCGCCGCCACGCGCTCGACACGGTCGCCCAGACCCCCGTCCGGGTGAGCGCGCTCGGCCACCGGGCCAGCCTGCTCGGCGCCGTGCTGCTCGCCGCCGAGCACACCGAGCTCAGCGTCGACTGAGCGCGCACGATCAGGTCGGGGGACGTCGGCGACTCGCCGGGAGGTCACTCGTCCGCGCCGCGCTCCTCCGGCCGCGAAACGACTGGTTCCCCTCCCACCGTCATGGAATCGTCCCCATGGGGGTAATCCACTGACACATCGAACCAAGTCGAACCAAAGGGAGTGGAACAATGGGGTTTCTTCTGTGGATTCTCGCCGTGATCCTCGTGGTCTCGGGCGTCGTGGCTCTGCTCCAGGGCTCGATCCTGTGGGGTCTCGTGCTGATCATCGTCGGCCTCGCGGTCGGGCCCGGGGGCTACAGCGTCTTCCGGCGCTGACCGTCGCGCCCGGGCCACGTCCTAGCGGTGTGAGCGAGGGCCGCCGGCGCGCTTGTCGTCGTACATCCGAGCGTCCGCGGCGCGCAGCAGCTCCTCGGCGTCCCATCCGTCGACCCCGACGATGGAGACGCCGACGCTGACGCCGATCCCGACGGTGCGGGAGGCGGGGTGCGCCTCGAGGGCCGTCCGCAGCCGGGCGCGCAGCTCCTCCGCGAGGTCGGTGGGGTCGTGGGCGTCCTCGAGGCGTACGACGGCGACGAACTCGTCCCCGCCGATGCGGGCGACCACACCGCGATTGGCCGGGATGCCGGCGTGCATCTCGTCGGCGACAGCGCGCAGCACGTCGTCGCCGACGGCGTGGCCGAGGGTGTCGTTGACCGCCTTGAAGCCGTCGAGGTCGACCATCAGCAGCACGGTCACGCCGGTACGCGACGTGACGGCCGCGGCCAGCGCCTCGTAGATCACGACCCGGTTGCCGACCCCCGTGAGCGGGTCCAGGCGGCCCTGGGCGCGCAGCCGGTCGTGCTCCTCCTGGAGCGGCGTGACGTCGGCCATCGCGTGCAGCGTCAGCGAGCGCCCACGCACGTCGGTCACCACCCGGGCCCGTGACTCGACGACCCGGATGCCACCGCCGCCTCGGACCACCGTCGAGCGGACCACGCCCGACGCGGTGGACGGGGCGTCGCTCGGCGCGACCCAGCTGGTCAGCAGCTGGCCGCGGAGCTCGTGCTCGTCGCGACCGACCAGCTCGGCGAAGGCCGGATTGGCCATCTCGATCCGGCCGTCCTCGCCGCAGAGGACGACCGGCGCCGGAACGGAGGTGACCAGCGTCGCGGTCCAGGCGTGCGCCTCGGCGACCGCCCTCTCGAGGCGTCGCCGACGGGCATCGGTCCGCAGCCAGAGCCCCACCAGGGCGATCGCGACGACCGTGAGCGAGAGCAGGAAGGCCGTCCACACGCCCGAGCCCGCCCCGGCGCCGGCGCTGCGGGGCTGCTCCGCCAGGAGCCAGCCGTCGATCGCGTCCACCGGCCGGGCCGCCCACTGCGGGTCGGCGCCGGCGGCGCCGGTGCGGGCGGCGTGGTCGGTGAGCCGGCGGTCGGTGCTGGTGCTGCCGATCGCGGCCGAGCTCGGTGAGGCCAGCACCGTGTCGCGGGAGTCGACCAGGACCGCCGAGACGCCATGCTTGATCAGCGCCCGGCGCAGCTTGTCCTGGAGGTCGGAGAGGACGAACGTGCCCACGACGTAGCCGACCGTGGCGCCGTCGGCATCCGTCACGCGCGACGAGATCGCCAGCGCCCACGGCGCCTCCGGCGTCACCAGCTGGAAGGCGCGCGAGACGTAGGCGCCGGTGGCGGCGTTGGCTCCGGCGTACCAGTCGCGGTAGGCGAAGCTCTTCCCCACGACCCCGGGCGCGGCCGGGTCGAGGGCGAGGAGCGTGCCGGCGGCGTCGTACACGCTCGCGGAGAAGATGCCGCTGGTCGAGGAGGAGAGCGCCGCGACGACGGTCGCCTGGTCGTCGGCGTCGTCGTCGGCGATCGCCCGGCGGACGGCGTCGCTCTGGGCGAACGTGCCGACCACGTCGCGCAGTCCGGCGAGCTGGCTGTCGATCGCGCCGGCCGCGAGCTCGTCGACGGCGACGAGCCGGTTGAGCGAGGACTGCTGGAGCTGCTCGTCGCCACCGTGCCGGCCGGCGACGGCCAGCACGGCGAGGCTGACCACGGCCAGGGCGACGAGCGCGGCGATGACCCGCGACGCCAGCGAGGGGTGGCCGCTCCGCTCGGCGCCGGGAGGCCCGAGCGGAGCGGCCACCCCTCGCTGGCGTCGCGGGTCATCGCCGCGCTCGTCGCCCTGGCCGTGG